>RXJK01000268.1 GCA_003963125.1 Hyphomicrobiales bacterium | reverse complement strand
CCACGTGTCGAGGACGTCGTCGTCGCGCTTGAGAGGGATCTCGTCCCCTCTCCCCGTCGTTACGGGGAGAGGGCTAGGGTGAGGGGCAGCCGCTTGCGCTTCCCGCGGAGTTTGCCGCTGCCCCTCACCCCGACCCTCTCCCCGCGCGCGGGGAGAGGGGGACGAGGCGTAGTGCTTCGCGGCCAGGGCTTGGGCTTCCGTCTCGCTGGCGGCGACGAAGACCTGCCCGTCGGGCCCGTACCACGCCGGGATCTGGTGGCCCCACCAGAGTTGGCGGGAGACGCACCAGGGCTGGATGTTTTCGAGCCAGCGGTAGTAGTCGGCCGCGAAGCGCTCGGGGACGAACTTGGTCTTGCCGGTGCGCACGGCCGCAAGTGCCGCTTTCGCCAATTCGCCGGCGTTGACGTACCACTGGTCGGTGAGCCACGGCTCGATCGG
This sequence comes from Hyphomicrobiales bacterium, assembly GCA_003963125.1. Taxonomy (GTDB): domain Bacteria; phylum Pseudomonadota; class Alphaproteobacteria; order Rhizobiales; family Hyphomicrobiaceae; genus AWTP1-13. The sequence goes on along the minus strand of RXJK01000268.1, from coordinate 17,042 downwards.
CACGCCGGAGCGATCGCCGTGGGGGACGGTGTGCGTGGTCGGCTCGATCTTGGCGACGAGGCCCAGTGCATCGAGATCGGCGACAACCCGCATCCTCGCCTGGAAGCGTTCGAGCTTCTGGTAGACGGGCGGCACGTTCTCGTTGAGATGCGCGAAGGCATCGAAGATGTTGATGGGCGCGACAAGCTTGTCCGCGTGCCGTTTGCCGACCTCGAAGTCGTTGAAGTCGTGCGCGGGCGTGATCTTGACGGCGCCGGTGCCCTTCTCCGGGTCCGCGTAGTCGTCGCCGACGATCGGGATGGTGCGATCTGTCAGCGGGAGGGCGACGCGCTTGCCGATGAGGTGCTTGTACTTCGACTTCTCGTGCGTGGGATGCACGGCGACGGCCGTATCGCCAAGCATCGTCTCGGGGCGCGTGGTCGCGACCGTGACGTAGGTCGAGGGATCGTCGGGGTTATACGTGGCGCCTTCGAGCGGGTAGTCGAAGTAGTACATGTGCCCCGCCGGCTCCTTCACCAGAAGCTTGGCGAGACGCTTGTGGTCGAGGGCGACCGGATTGCCGTCCTTGTCCTTGTCGCCGCGCGCCCACTTGAAGGAGCCCGTCTTCTCGATGGCCTCGACTTCGAGGTCGGAGATGGCGCTTTGGAACTGCGGGTCCCAGTTGACCAGACGCTTGTCCTTGTAGATCAGGCCCTGGTTGTAGAGATCGACGAAGACCTTCGTGACCGCCTGCACCATCTGGTCGTCGGGGGCGCCGCGATCGCCCATGGTGAAGCGCTCGCGGCTCCAGTCGCAGGAGGCACCGAGACGCTTCAGCTGGTTGATGATGGTGCCGCCGCTCTCGGCCTTCCAAGCCCAGACCTTCTCGAGGAACTTGTCGCGGCCGATCTTGCGGCGGTCGGGCTCCTGCCGCTCCATCATCTGGCGCTCGACGACCATCTGCGTGGCGATGCCCGCATGATCCGTGCCGGGCTGCCAGAGCACGTCCTTGCCGCGCATGCGCTCGAAGCGGCACAGGATGTCCTGCAGCGTGTTGTTGAGCGCGTGGCCCATGTGCAGCGAGCCCGTCACGTTCGGCGGCGGGATGACGATGGCATAGGGGGCCGCATCCTTGCGGTCGGGCCTGCCCGCCTTGAAGGCGTCGGTCCGGACCCACTCCTGGTGGATGCGCGCCTCGATGGCGGCGGGCTGATAGGTCTTCTCGAGCATGGCTCGGGTCTCGTTCGAATTCGTAAGGGCTTGAAAGCGCGGTCGCGGCCCGCAGGTAGGCCCCCTGCAGCGCTTCTGTCAACGGCGCCGGACTTTCGGGCGCTGGCGGCGGGACGAAGGCGCCTCAGGTATCCTGGGACTTGCCCACGGCCTTCTCCACCTCGCGGCGGACCATGGCCTCGATCATGGGGCCGAGGTTCTTCTCGAGCAGCCGCTGCATGACCGGCTCGAGCACTGCCGCGATCATCTCTTCCAGCGGCCGCCCGCCCATCGTCGCGGGCATCCCCACGGGCGCCGGGGGCGGCGGCACGGGCGCTGCGACGGTGTTGATCGTATGGATCGTCTCGCGGACGGGGGGCGGCGGAAGCGCATCCTCCGCGGCCGCGGCTTCGACGCTCACTGCGGGCTCGGCGACGAGCGGGGTCGGCTCCAGCACGTCCTCGAGATCGGGCTCGTGCGCGGCGAGCGCGACGGCCGGTTCCTCGATGACGACGGTCACCGTGTCATCGACCGCGGCTGCGGCCGGCTGCGCCTCGGCATCCTCGGCGTCATCGGCCGGCGCGAGAGGCAGTGGCGGAGCGGAGACGATCGGGCGGCTTTGCGCATTGGGGCCGACGAACAGCGGGGTCGACCGCGCCGGCCGCGACAGCAGCATGCCGACGTCGGCCTCCGCCGGCTCGGCGCGTGCGGCCGGCGGCTCAGAGGTCTCCTCGTCCTTTTCCAGTACCGATGGGGCTTCCGCTGCCACAGGCTCTGCGGGCGCCGGCACAATCGCTGGCGCAGGGGACGATGCCGCTTCCGGCAGCGCAGGCTTGCGCAGGTCGACAACGTCGGCCTCGCTCGTGATGTTCTCGACCGCCGCGGCGCTGGAGGCGCGCAGCTTGTTGATCATTTCGATCTGGGTCGCGTCGAGGCGCGGGACCTTGCGCTTCGCGCCATCAGCCGCTGCAGGCTCGGGCGTCGCCACAACAGGCGTCTCGGGCCGCGCGGGCACCGCCGGTGCGGGGCTGCTGCCGCCGTCCACGATGGCGCGGGCCGACAACGAGAAGAGGGCCGCTGCGACCTTTTCGGACGGCGGCTCGGTGAGGTCGCGGGTGGGGAGCGCGTCGAGGCTCAAGGCAGGTGCCTTCGAGGGGACGGGCGGGGCATCTTCGGGCGCGCCGGGACGCAAAAACCAAAGCTTGGAGAGATCGGCACCGGCCGGTGCCGCATCGGACGTGGGGTCCTCGGCGGCGTCGGTCGCAGGCGCCTGATCCTGTTCGCCCTCGGCCTCGTGTGTGGCCTCGCTCAGCACACTCGTGAGCTGGGAGGCCAAGTCCTCCTCGGGGGCAAGGGCACCGGCGAGCTTGGCCTTCAAGGTGTCGGCCTGCGGATCGGCGAGCGTCTCGGCTGCGGCCTCGGCATGGCCATTGGCCGGGGCCTCGACGGCGACCTCTGCCCGCGCGGCCGCGGCGGCGGCCGCAGACAACTGCACGAGGCCGTCGACGGTCTCGTCGGCAAGCGACTGGCGGATCGAGGCGAGAATGTCCTCCAGACTACGCGTCTCTGCCGCTTGGGGCATTTGACCTCCCATCCTTCGCGCCGGTCCCACCGGACGACAGCGCGCCCCACGTATAGCAAGGCGGTCTGAACCCTGGTAGCCCTGCCGGCGACCCAGGCCAGGAACTATCCCAAGCTTTTCCTTGCGTTAGTCGGAGCCGCGGTGCGCAAGCGAAACCCCGCACTGCCGATGGCACGCGAGGCAGATTGGCGCGGGACTGGGGCTATAATCGGGCCGAGCAGATAAGCCGCGGGGCCTCGCTCACCGCGAACGGCGGGCCGGCGGATCGGCCACCACCGGCGGCAGCGTCTCGCGACGGCCGTCCGCGTGCGTGATCGAGATGTCGAACCACTTGCGGCGCACCTCGTGATAGTGCTCCTCGCTGTCGTAGACGTTGTCGGCGACGGCCAATTCCTGCGCGTTCAGGCGGCCGATGGTCTGCAACAGGCTGTAGGACGCGACCAGGAGGTTGCGCCGGTCGGTGGCGAGGTTGACTTCGTTGTTGAGCAACTCCTGCTCGGCGTTCAACACGTCGAGGAGCGTACGCTGGCCGACCCGCTCTTCTTCGCGGACGCCGGCAAGCGCGATGCGGCTCGCGTCTACGCTGGCCTGATCGGATTCGAGCTGGGCGCGCGCCGCCGTCATCTGCGACCATGCCTGCACGACGAGGGCCTGCTGCTCGGTGCGGTACTGCTCGATTTCCTGGATGCGCTGGACGTGCGTCTGCTTGGCTTGCCGCAGACGCGCCTGCACTTCGCCGCCCGTGTAAAAAGGCACGGTGAGGCGGCCGGTGACGGTGGTCTGCTCGGTCTCCGGCGCACCGTTGGCGGTGTCGAACGACTTGCCGTAGTTGGCTTCGACCTGGACGGTCGGCAACAACTCGCCGCGGATGGTCTCGATGGCGAAGCGCGCCGCCTGCTCGCGGTAAAGCGCGCCGACCACGTTCGGGCTCTCGCGCAGAGAAACTTCGATGGCTTCCTGGAGCGACTTCGGCACGAGCTTGGTCGGCCGCGGGTCGGCGAGACCGCTCGGCGGGTGGCCAACGACACGCTCGAAGGTGGCGCGGCTGGTCTGCAGGTTGGCCTTGGCGAGATCGAGCGCGGAGACGGCCGCGGCGCGACGGGCCTGGGACTGGGCCACGTCCGTGCGCGTGACTTCGCCGACGTTGAAGCGGTCCTGGGTGGACTTCAGGTCGCGGGTCAGAACCGCAACGTTGTTCTCGCGCAGCTTGACGATGGCGGTGTCACGGACGACGTCACCGTAGGCCGTCACGGCCTCCAGAAGCACGCCCATCTCGGCGACGCGCAGAGTTTCGCGGCCGGCGCGGACGGTGGCTTCGGCGCCATTGACGGCATTGATCGTGCGGAAGCCGCGGAAGACGGGCTGCACCAAGCCGACGGAATACGTTTTTGGATTCAACTCGCCGTTGCTCGTGGGAAGTCCACCACGCGTGTTCTGATAGGCCGACGTCGCCTGGCCGGTCACCGAGGGGCGATAGCCCGACATGGCGCGCGGCACTTCCTCGTCGGTGGCGCGCTGCGAAGCGCGGGCCGCGTCCAACTTCGGGTTGAATTTATAAGCTGCTGCAAGGGCTTGAGACAGGGTCTCAGCACCGGCCGGCGCCGCGACCAACGTCGCGACGACCGAGACGCTCAGTGTCCAGTTCAGGAGACACCGTCCGCTCCGCTGCATCGTCACCTCAGCTCCCCCATCCTAGGGCCAAAAAGCGAACACCGGCTTTTCTGGCTCTGGCGGCAACGCGACAACGCTCGCCGGATCCGCTCATGCCGCGTGGCGTCGCGCGTTCATTCGCAACGGTCCACAGCATGTACACACCGAAGATACTTAACGTATTCGCCCGCTCGGGCGTAAACGAACGCGTGATGTTACGTCCATTTACCAACCGCCGTTGCACGCTTTCAACAGCTACCAGCAACCCTAGCTGATTCGCACAGGATGCAAGCACACGACGCTCAGCCGGCAGCAATTTTCGGCTGCATAAAGAAGGAAGAAGCGAGAAATCTCGTCGCTCTGGTTGGCTTTCGCGCGACTCTGCGTGGCGCTCGCGTAACAGCGCAAGGGCCGGCTCGCGCCGTTCGTCAGAATACGAACTCAGCTTTCGCTGCAAAGCCTGGGAGCACGTGGGCGCCGGCATCGAAAATTGTGCGGCGGTCGAAGGCGCGGCCGACGCGGGTGTAGACGACGGCGTGCCCGAAGTAGCTCTCGGCGGCGACGCAGACGAGACGGCCGCCATCCTTCAACTGCGCGAGAAGCGCCGACGGCTCGGCAGCGACGGCCCCCTCGACCAGGATGGCGTCGAACGGGGCGCTGCCCGCGAGGCCTGCATCGAGCGGTCCCTCGACGATCGCGGCGTTGCCGACCTTCTGGTCCGCAAGCGTCTTCTTCGCCACGGCCGCCAGATCCGGGGAGACTTCGAGCCCCGTGACCTTGCCTGCAAGCCGCGCCAGAACGGCCGTCGAGTAGCCGGTGGCGCAGCCCACATCGAGGACCGACATCTTGTCTTCGAGGCGGGCCTCCTGGACGAGCTTGGCGAACACCCGTGGCGCCATCAGGTAGCGCGGCGGCGAACCGGCGCCGTTCAACGAGACGTCCACATCCATGTAGGCGATCGAGCGCAGCGTCTCGGGCACGAAGGCCTCGCGCGGGATATCGAGCATGGCGCGGATGATCCGGCGGTCGGTCACGTCACTCGGGCGGACCTGGCTCTCCACCATGTTCAGGCGCTGCGCCGCAGTGTCGGTCATGCTCGTATCCAAGGTCCCAGAAGTCTGCCGCGGCGTTGTATAGGCGCGCGCCATGCGGGCGGACAATAGCGTGCAGCGGACAAGCTGCGCCAGCACCCGGCGACGCGGCGCCCTGTCGCCTGCGGCACCGTCCCTGATTCCCGGCGGGCTGTCTCGTGCCTTTGCCGTGTATCACCGGCCGGCGGCAGGCGCGTCACACCGGTTGCACCGGGGCGCGGCCACGTGATACACCGCGCGACACCTCCGAGGGGCCACGTGGCGGAGTGGTGACGCAGCGGACTGCAAATCCGCGTACCCCGGTTCAATTCCGGGCGTGGCCTCCAATTCCTTTCACTTGCAGACGCTTGTCAGCGCGCGGCGGCCATGGCCCGCGCGTCGAGCACAGCCTTGGCCCAAAGCTCGGGCCGCTCCTGCGGCAGGTTGTGGCCAGCATCCTCGAAGACGCGGAATTCGAAGGGCCCCGTGAACTTCGCGGCGTGGTGGGCGGTGCCGGTGTTGACGCCGTCGGCGTCCCCGTCGATGGCGATGGTGGGCACGGTGATCGGCGGCTGGCCCACGAGGCGCGTCTCGATGTGGGCGAGCGCCGGGTCGCCGTGCACGAGGCCGTAGCGCACGCGGTAGGAGTGGATGACGACTTCCACGAAATCCGGATTGTCGAAGGCTTCGCCGGTGCGCGCGAAGGTCTCGGCGTCGAAGGCCCATTTGGGCGACCACATGCGCCAGAGCAATTCCGCGATCTCCCGGCGGTTGCGTTCGAGGCCGCGCCGGCCGCGCTCGGAATGGAAATAATACTGGTACCAGAGGCTCGCTTCCTGGGCCGCGGACTGCGGCTCCCAGGAGCGCGGGACGTTGTGAATGTTGTAGGAGTTGCCGGTGACGAGGGCCTCCACGCGCTCGGGCCAGAGGGCCGCAACGATGCAGGCCGCGCGGCCGCCCCAGTCGTAGCCGCCGAGGACCGCGCGCCCGATCTTCAAGGCATCCATCAGCGCGAGCAGGTCCGCGGCAAGGGCCGCCTGCTCGCCCGAGCGCATAGTTTCCGGCGCCTTGAAGCGCGTCGGGCCATAGCCGCGCAGGTAGGGCACGATCACCCAGGCGCCTTCCTTGGCCAGGAGAGGTGCCGCCTCCGCGTAGGCGTTCACATCGTAGGGAAAGCCGTGGCCCAGGATGCAGGGCCAGCCGGTCCATTCGCCCCACGTGGCGTAGGTGACCGCGAGGTCGCCGGCGTCGATCTTCTCAAGTTGCATCGGGTTCTCCCGGGGCACCGCAATGGGTGCGGACGTCCGTTGCCGCCACTGGGGGCCCGCGCCCTGTATCAGGCCGTGCGTGCAGGTTCAGGATCGGCCACCACGAATTGAGGGTAGCGGGAAACGCGCAGAGGCTCTATAAGCGCGTCCGTGACGCCAGCGGCCGGCCCGCCCAGGGCCCCGTTGCCCCGCGCCCGATCCGCGCCCTGGCCGTCCCTTCCAAGGCTGCCGCCTTAGCTCAGTTGGTTAGAGCACCAGATTGTGGATCTGGGGGTCCCCCGTTCGAGCCGGGGAGGCGGTACCATCGAAACACTCCGCAATTCAATTGGATAGCGGCGATTTGGACGCCGCGTGCGGCGTTCCGGGATGCCGGGGCCTCGGCAGCCAAACCTGGCCCAATTGTTGAACTCGGCAGCCAGAGCTTCAGCTCTTGCGTGTACGCCGGTTTCTGCCCAAGCTAACGCGGTTCACGCAGCGCGAGGGGGACCGGGGGATGCGCACGCTCGTGACGTGCCTGGCAGTCTTGTCCGCGATCGGCACCGGCGCGCAAGCCGGCGTGACGGAGGCCGTCGTCCGCAAGCCGTACCGGGTGCAGGGCAACTCCGCTGCCGAGGTCCGCGCCGATCTCAAGGCCAAGGGCCCCGACGGCTGGGACGGCTACACGTATTGGCACGTGGATTGGCGCTACGTGTACAAGCCGGCTGACGCTGGATGCGGCATCCGCGAGGTCGCCACGCAGCTGACCATCACCTTCACGATGCCCTCCCTCGAGACGGACAATTCCGTGCTCAAAGCCGCCTTCGACGACTACCTCACGCGTCTCCAGGTTCACGAGGACGGTCACGCCGAGAATGGGCGGGAGGCTGCGCGCAGGATCGACGCCGGCATCGCTGCGCTGACGGCTGCGACGTGCGAGGAACTGGGCCGCGTGGCGAACGCTTTCGGACACCGGATCGTCGCGGAAACGGCTGCAGCCGACAAAACGTACGACGCGGCGACCGGCCACGGACGCACGCAGGGCGCGGTCTTCCCCAAGCCGCTGGAAGTCGGCTCGATCGGCCCCCAATCACCCGACATCGCCGAAGCGGACGCGAGCAGTTCCTGCGCCGCGCCGGCTTACGAAGGGAATGAATGCAGTTCGTCGACGACAGGATTTTGAGATGGGACAGGCGGCGGAGAAACCACGTAGAGGATTGAGATGCTTCGTCAGCAGCGTCGCAATCGGAGCGATCCTCTTGACCTCGGCCTCGATGGCGTTGCGCGCGCAGCAGCACAACTTTGCCGCGATCGCCTTTTCGCCCAAGACGGGCAAGATGGGAATTGCCCAGGACAATGCCTCCCAAGCCGAGGCCGAGGCGGTGGCGCTCAGTAACTGCCAGGCGGAGACGGGCCAGCCCTCAGACTGCGTGAAAGGCGGTTGGACGCGGGACGGCTGCGTGGCGATCGCCATTGCCGAAAATCGAGCCTGGGGCGCGAACTTCGGCAATGACAGAAACGCCGCCAACCAGAATGCCATTGCCATGTGCGCCAAGTATGCCGGGGCGGACGCGGCCTCATGCAAGCCCGTCAGGGTCGTCTGCACAGCGCGCAGGTGACGGTCCCTTGCTTCCGTCTTGCGTTGCCCGGATCGTCTTCGGAACAGGCGGCTGCGCTCGCCGTTTGGTACGGGAGCGCCGGGTGACAACCGGGCACAAGGGAGACGGTGGACGCGGCTGATTTTCCCGGTTTCTGGCCGCGACAGCAACGCATAGGTACGCGTGGCACCTAACCCCTTCCCGGCGTTCGATCGCCTTGGCCGTCCGGCGCGAGCCTTGGGCGGCACTGAAGACTGAAAAGGCACTGGCACGGCTTGCCAGGGAGCCGCGCGCGCATTGCGGGCCTGTTTACCGCGTTTTCTGCGCGCCTCGTGGCCCTTTTGGCGCTAGATTGATCCGCGAAGGGATGTGGCGTCGCCGGACGGGGTTGAGCCCTTCCGCGCGGCTATGCGCGGCAGCCCGCTCCCCGTCGAGTTCATCGTCAGTGCCGGAACGCATGTCGCCCTGGTCGCCTTCGCACGCCCTGCCCATACGCCTCCTCCTCGTCGCATTGGCCGCCGGCATTCTCGCCCCGATGCTGGTCATCGGCGCCTATGGCATCACGACCGTGGCGCAATCGGAGCGGGCGCGGGCCGAGACCGGCGTGGTTAAGCTCGCCGATGCGCTCGCCAGCAACGTGGAACGGCAGCTCGTCGCGTACCGCGATCTCGCTCTCTCGCTCGCGCGGGCGCGACACCTTCTCGATGATGATCTCGTGGTGTTCGAGGACATCGCCCGCGACATGGCGAAGCGCGCGGGCGTCACGCTGGTGCTCGTCGACGAGCAGGGCCGGCAGCTGATCAACTCCGATGCGGCGCGCGGTGCCGCGCTGCCGCCAACGCTGCACGCGCAAAAACTTCACGAGATCATCGCGGGTGGCCAGCCCTTCGTCAGCAACATCAGGCCGAGCACCGGCAGCAACGAACTGACGTTTGCCGTGCTCGTGCCGACGACCACGCATTCCGGCGTCCGCTACGTTCTCTCGCTGGCCCCGAAGCTCAGCGTGTTGTCGGAGATCGTGAAGCAGGTCGGCATTCCGGCTGGATGGCTCGCGGCGCTGCACGATCGCGACAACCGCTTCCTTGCGCGCAGCATCAGCGAGGAAAAGTTCGTCGGCGAGCGGGCGCCGTTCTGGGACACTATCCATGCGTCCTCGGGCACGCTGCAAACGACGGACCGGGAGGGGCGGCCGTCGCTGCTCGCCTTCACCACGGTTCCCTTCGGCGGCTGGCGGGCCATCGTGTGGGCGCCGCAGGCGGTACTCTATGCCGGCAGCCGCGCGCTGATCTGGTGGGGCCTGTCGGCGCTCGCCGTCGGGCTTGCGGCGTCCGTGGCGCTCGCCTTCTTCCTCGCCCGCCAGATCGAGAAGCCGATCGCCGATCTCAACCACGCCGCCGCGGAGCTAGGCGCAGGCCTACCCGTCACCATGCCGCCGACGTACCTGCAGGAGGCCAAGTCGATCGGGGCGGCACTCGGCACGGCGGCCCGAAACATCGCCGAGCGCGAGGTCGCGCTGAAAGCGGCGGCGGAACGCGCCAACCATCTCCTGCACGAGATCGCGCACCGCCTCAAGAACCAGCTCGCGCTGATCGGCGCGGTCGTGCGGCAATCGGGGCGAACGGCCGAGAACGTCGCGACCTTCTCCGAGCACCTCGAGAAGCGGTTGCAGGCGCTGGGACAGTCCACCACACTGCTCGTCGCCTCGGACTGGAAGCACACGCGGCTCAGAGATCTCATCGACGCACAGCTCGAAAGCTTCTCGGGCCTCGGGACCATCACGCTCACGGGGCCCGACGTGCCGATCGGCGCCAATGTCACGCAATATCTCGGCATCGCGTTGCACGAGCTTGCGACGAACGCGGCGAAGTACGGGGCGCTGTCGCGGCCGGACGGACGGCTCGCGATCACGTGGACCGCGGAAGACGGCCGCCTGCGCCTCATCTGGCAGGAGGACGGCGGCCCGCCGGTATCGCCGCCAACGCGGACGGGTTTTGGACATCTCGTCGTCGGGCGCCTGATCTCGTCGGCGCTGCAGGCGGAAACGAAGAGCGAGTTCCTGGAAACGGGCCTGCGCTGGCAGATCGACATGCCGCTCGCAGCGTAAGCGCGCTCCTCACACCTGCAGCAGCATCTCTTCCACCGCCGCCGTCGCGGCCCGCAACCCCTGATCGCCGCCGAACTCCATCGGGCGCAGGCGGCGCTCGGCGAAAGCGCGCTCGATGGCGCGTTCGAGGAGGCCCGCGGCCTCGGCCAGTTGCGGGATGCCGTGGCGGTCCGACAGCCAGTCGAGCATCATCGCGGCGGAGAGGAAGGTCGCCGTCGGATTGGCCTTGTCCTGCCCCGCGATATCGGGCGCGGAGCCGTGCGCGGGCTGGAACAGGCCGTGATCGGGCCCCAGTTCCGCGCAGGGCGCCATGCCCATGCCGCCGACGAGGCCGCCGCCGAGATCCGACAGGATGTCGCCGAACATGTTCTCCATGACGAGGACGTCGAACTCCCACGGCCGGCGCACGAGTTCGAGCGCCATGGCATCGACGTAGCTGTGATCCGCGCGGATGTCGGGGTGCATCGCGGCGCGCTCGTCGAAGATCTTGCGGAAGAAGGCGAAGGCGCGGAACACGTTCGCCTTGTCGACGCATGTGACGCGGCCCTTGCCGCCGCGCGCCTTGCGCTTGCGGGCAATGGCGAAGGCGGTGTCGCAGAGGCGCTCGGTGACGGGCCTCGTGATCAAGAGCACCTCGCGCGCCTCCCGATCGTCGACGACTTCGCCGCGGCCTTGCGTGTGGAAGAGGCCCTCGCTCGATTCCCGCAGCACCACGAAATCGATCGCCTGGGCGCGCTCGTCGAGAAGCCGGCGCGGCGTGTTGGGGAAGGCCTTTACAGGGCGCACGCCGGCCGACAGCGCGAATGCCTCGCGCATGCGCAAGTGCGGGGCGACCTCGGTGCCCGACGGCAGGCGGATCGACGGCAGGCCCATGGCGCCGAGCAGGATGGCGTCCGCCCGGCGGGCGGCCTCGAAGGCTTCGGCCGAGCAATCCTTCCCGCTTTCGGCGTAGTAGGCCGCGCCGCAGTCGAGCCGCTCCTCGACCGAAATGGCGAAGCCACCGAGGCGGCGCGCCAGCACGTCGATCAGATGCAGGGCCGGCGGGATGATCTCGCGGCCGATGCCATCGCCCGGCAGGGCGACGATGCGCAGCATAGGAGTGGGCTTGCCCATGGAGCCGGGCCTTTCGATCTGCGGACCAAAACGCGCGCGAACGCGTGTGCAGTCGCCAGACTATCGCGGGGTGCGCGACGGGTTCAACCGGCTCCCGTGCACCTGCTCAGGCGGCGCTCGGCACGGCTTGGCGCGGGAGATCGAGCAGGGCTTCGAACTGCGCTGCCGGCATCGGCCGACCGTAGTGGTAGCCCTGCGCCTCGCCGCAGCCCGCGCGCGAGAGGGCTTCGCCGCAGGCCGCATCCTCGATGCCTTCGGCGATGGTGTCGATGCCGAGTTGCGCGCCGATGGCGAGAACGGCGTTGACGATGGCGGTGTCGCGCGCGTCGGCGCCGAAATCGGTCACGAAGGAGCGATCGATCTTGAGGCGGTCGAGCGGGAATTTCTTGAGATGCGTGAGGCTCGCGAAGCCCGTGCCGAAATCATCGAGCGCGACGCGCACGCCCAAGGCGCGGATATCGCCCAGCAGGCGTGTGGTGCGCTCGTCTTCGGTCAGCAGGATGTTCTCGGTGATCTCGATCTCCAGAAGATGCGGCGGCAGTCCGGTATCCTCGAGCACGCGGCGGATCTCGGCCACGAGGGAGGGCGCGAACTGGATCGGGAACAGGTTCACGCCGATGCAGATGTCGCGGCCGGCGCGGTGCCAGGCTGCGGCCTGCGCGCACGCGGTGCGGAGCGTCCAGGCGCCGACGTGGGGGGTGACGCTGCAGCGGGACAGGACATCCATGAAAGCCGCGGGCTGGGCGATCTCTCCGGGACCGCTATGCCAACGCAGCAGGGCCTCGGCGCCGACGAGCTTGCCGTCGTGCAGGCGGACCTGCGGCTGGTAGTAGAGCTCGAATTCGCCGTTGTCGAAGGCGCGCTTCATGCGCTCTTCCATGGCGCGCCGGCGCTCGATCTCGTCCTTCAGCGCGACGTCGTAGGCGGCGTGGCCGCCGCGGGCTGTACTCTTGGCCTGGAACAGGGCAAGGCCGGCATGGGACAAGAGATCGTCGACGGTATCGCCGTCCTCGGGGAAGCGCACGGACCCGACCGACGCCGAAAGGCGGAAGCCATGGCCATCGATCAGGGTGTGGCGGCTGCCATCTCCGAGAAGCGCGCCGGCAGCGGCGACGGCTGCATCGAGCCCCTGATTATCGAGCGCAACGATGACGGCGAACTCGTCACCGCCCAGACGTGCTGCGTAATGCGGGGCGGGGAAACGCGCGGCGAGGCGCTCGGCGAAATCGCGCAGCAGCCGATCGCCACCGTCGTGGCCGAGGCGGTCGTTGACCTCCTTGAAGTTGTCGATGCCGAGCGTGAGGAGCGCAAATGGCGCGGCGGTGCCGGCGGTTTCGATCCTCTCGCGCAAGGCTTCGCGCAGGCTGTTGTGATTGGGCAGGCCCGTCAGCGCATCGTGCAGCGCGAGGAAGCGGATGCGAGCTTCTGCCTCGCGCCGCTCGGAGATATCGCGCACGACGAAGCTGTGGTTGCGCCCGTCCTCGGCGTCGAAGCCGGATGCGCGGATCTCCAGGGGGAAGTGCGAACCATCCTGGCGCACGCCGGTGAGTTCGATCGCGCGCGACGTTGTCTCGCCCTCGAGCACGGCGTCGAGGGACGCGGGCTCCGACACGAACTGAGCGAACGGCTGTCGCTGGGCTTCTTTCGAACTGCGGCCGAAGATGGTTTCGGCGGCGGGGTTCCAGAACGAGACGAGGCCCGCTGCGTCCGTGCAGATGATGCCGTCGCCGAGCGACACGGCAACCGACTGGAATTTGCTCTGCGCGATGTCGGCCACTAGGCGGCGCAGGCCGAGATCCGACAGGACTGCGGCTGCCAGATACCCCCAGATCGCAAGCTGCCAATAGGCCGTATCGAGGACGACTGCGGCGTCCACATGCAGGAGATGGCCGACGCCTTCGAGGCCGAACGACAGCGGCACGAGGACGGCGGTGACGGCTGCAAGCGATAGCTTCCGCCGCCGGAGGAGAGCCGCCAATGCCGCGATCAGGGCGAGCCCGATCAGCGTCGTTGCGAGGCTCGTGGCCTTGAGCGCGCGTTTTTGGATGAGTGTTTCGGCAGCGAGCGCCTGCAGCGTGACGCCGGGCAGGATGCCCGCCACGGGCACCGCGAAGCGATCTCCCAGTTCGATCGCCGTCGCGCCGATGATGACCTTACGGTCGCGCAGGTCCTCGGCCGGGACACGGTTCTCGAGAATGTCGATCACGGAAACGACGGGGATGGCCGAGGCCTTGATGCCGAAGTCCACCATGAAGGCGCCGGAGCCACCGACACCCGAAAGAAGCGCCGCCAGCGACGGGACGTCTTCGCCATCCACCAGGGAATCGTAGTTGTACGCGCGAACGCGGCCGTCCTTGTCGGGCGAGACATTCACGTTCGCGACCCAGGCGTGGCGCGCGAAGTCCGGGCGCGGCTTCGTCGTCATCTCGATGGGCGCGCCGCCTGGCCCCGACAGGACCACCTGCTTGAACATCGGCAGGATGGCCGCGCCGCCGAAGGCTTCGAGTTGCGTCGCGAACCGGTGATCGTCTTCGGGGGTCGAACGGGCGCTGAAGTCGATGTCGAAGGCGACTTCCGTCACGCCGAGCGCCTGCAGCTTGTCCAGGATCTCCGCGTAGACGTGGCGCGGCCAGGGCCACACGCCGATCTTGTCGAGCGTCCGGCTATCGATGGCGACGACGGCCACGGTGCCTGTCGGCGCGCGGCGGTCCATGGAGAAGCGCCACTCGATCAGGCCGCCATGCAACGCGCCCGCCGCGCCTGTCAGCGCCGCAGCGCACAGGAGAACCAGGACGAAGACATGGGAGCGCCAGGGCGCCATACGCGACGCCTTCGCTACTTCTTCTTGCCGTAGGCATGCCCGTTCACGGCGGCGCCGTTGCCGCCGTTGATGAGGCCGAACGCGTTGCCGTTCCCGTTGCCGCCAGCATTGCCGTTGCCCGCATTGGCTGCCGCAGCCACGCTGGCTACGCCGCCACCGGACGCGACGCCGTTCCCGCCGGCGTTGGAGCTGGAGTTTCCATTCCCGTTATTGCCATTGGCGTTCGCGTTGCCGTTCGAGCTGCTGCTCGACGCGCTGCTGGAGGACGTGGAAGACCCGGCGTTCGTGTCGCTCCAGATCGTCGTGTTGGCGGACTTGGACGACGTGTTGGCCGTCGTCGCATCTCCGCGCGCCAGCCCGAGGGTCGCGGCCGACGCATCGAGCTTCGCCGGTCCGATCGCGTGCGAGATGCGCACGCTATTGCCGAGGCCGGCGCCCCGCACCTTCACGGCTTCGATGCGGGCGAACTGCCCGAGGCCGCGCGGCGGCGCGCGCAGGCCGTGCTTCGGTACCACGACCGGTGTGAGGCTCGCACCGCGCGGCGGGCTCTGCCGGATCGGTTCATGCGCGCCCGCACCGCGGACGGAGAAAGCGGTCGGGGTGGCGTGCGCCGACTGGTTCGGCAGCACGAGGACGGACTGGCCGGTCTTGAGGTTCGACACCTCGACCTTGCCGGTCGCGACGTGCACGTCCGCGCTGCCCGAGGCGATGCTTACGGTGAAACTCGTGCCCTTGACGACGGCGGCGAGGTAGGGCGTCTCGACCTCGAAGTGCAGATGATCCTTCTTCTCCGCCTCGACGGCGATGCTGCCGGCGCGCTGAAGGATCTTCGTGAAGCCGTTCTCGGGGGCCTGCTGCGGCAGGCTGATGACGGAGTTCGGGCCGACGATGATGCGCTCGGCACCGCGTGTCAGGAGCGCGCGGCCGTTGGGTCCGGTCTGGATGAGATCGCCCGCCGACAGCTTGGCCTCGGCGCCGAGCGCCACGGGCTGCACGTTCGCGTTGGCGATCCAGACCTGGCCCGTCGACTTGGCGACCGACCAATCCTGCGCGAACGCGGGGGCGAGGCCGAACAGGAAAAAGCAAAAAAGAGCGATCGAGCCTTTCAGGCCGGATTTCAACATGGGGCCCCTCCCGGCGGGCTTCACGCCGCGTCTTGGCGAAGTGTTCCGATTTTCTTTACGCCACCTTTGTTGAGATCTGCCTAAGGCGCGCGCACCTTTCGCTCGGTTCCGGGTAGGGATGCCTTAACCAAATCAGCACAGAGATCGGCAGGGCACGAACGAGGTGTTTCTTGCTCACTTGCCGAAGACATGCTGCAGCGGACCGGGGAGCCGTTGGTCGCGTCATGACCGTCGCGGCGATGGCGGCGGCTGCGCTTGCGTGCGGCATCGGCCCGGCCACGGCGCAGAAGTCGCAGGGTATCGTCACGGGCGAGGAATTCGAGGCCAAGGCCGCGCAGCGCCGGCGCCGGACAATGGCGCCCCTGAACCTCCCGGATTTCGGACCGGGCGACCGCGGCGCCTCGAGTGCGCCGATGTTCGTGCTGAAATCCGTCGCCTTCAGCGGCAACCACGTCGTCCGGCGTGAAGACATCGTTAACCTTTCGGCGCGGTACATCGGCAAATCGGTCTCGCCGCGCGACCTCGCCGACCTCAGCGCCGCGATCACGGGCCTCTACCGCGAGAAGGGCTTCGCGCTGAGCCGGGCCTTCGTGCCGCCGCAGGACATCGAGGACGGGCGCCTCCATATCCGTATCGTCGAAGGCAGCATCGAGGAGACGCGCATCGACGGGCTCGGCGAGGACTGGTCGCTCGCGCGCGACATTCTCGCTGACGCGAGGCGCGAACGGCCGACGCGGCTTGCTACGCTCGAACGGGCGATGCTTCTCCTTGCCGATCTGCCCGGCATCCACATCAAGGACGCGGCGCTGAGCGAGATCGGCAACGGCAGCGGGCGGTTTCGCTTGGTCGTGAAAGCCGAATTCATCCGCGCCGGCGCGCATCTCGAATTCGACAACCGCGGCTCGCGCGATATCGGGCCGTGGCAGAACTTCTCGTCGGCCTGGTTCAACTCGGTCTTCACGCGCGGCGACACGCTGATCCTCAACGGCTCGACGATCCCGAACAGTCCGCGGCAGCTCACCTACGTCGGCGCCATCTACGACCGGCCGCTCGGCTCGACGGGATTTCGCGGCGGCTTCCGTGCGAGCTACAGCCAGGGCTGGCCCGACGGCTGGCAGGGCATCGTCGACACGCGCACGCACCTGCAGGACTACGCGGCGTATCTCTCCTACGCGGCGCTGCGCACGCGCGAGGCGTCGCTGCGCCTGACGACGACGCTCGGGGTGCGCAACGCCGACGAGAGCGACAACACCGGGCCGTCCTATACCGACCACGTGCGCACGCTTTCGGTGAGCGCGGAGGCGCAAGTCAACGACCAGATGCGCGGCTCGAACTATCTGACGGTGACGGCGCGGCACGGGCTGTCCGCGCTCGGCAACTCGGCGCGGGACGACGCGTCATCGCGTCCCGATGCTCCCGGCGACTTCAGCAAGCTCTCCTTCGTGGCGAGCCGCTATCAGGGCATCGCGGGACCCTTCTCGCTGCTGATCGCCGGCGCAGGGCAGGTCTCGTCCGGTCCGCTGCTCAAATCGGAATCGTTCTTCTTCG
>RXJK01000016.1:2764-3223 GCA_003963125.1 Hyphomicrobiales bacterium | reverse complement strand
GCCTCGTCTCCGGTGGCCCCCAGCTTGGCGCAGGCGCCGCCGTCGGCACAGGTCTCGCCGCCGGCGGCATTACACTCGTCGCCGGCGGGGCCGCCGGCCTTGCAGCGAGGGGCAGTGCGGCGGCTCTGTCTGGAGCGGCATCGGCGGCCCGAGGCGGCTCGTACCTGGCTGGCGGCGCATCGACTGCCTATACCCTCGGTTCCGCCGGCCAGGCTGGCGCCGCCGGCGTCGTCTCCGGGATGGGTGGCGTTGCAAGCGCCGGCATGTCGGCTGCCGCCTCGCCGCTCAGGCGTGCCGCCGCTCAGGCCGGTCAATCAATGAAGTCAAGCTTCACATCCGGCGCCCGTTCCGCTGTCGAGTCCACCGGCGGATCGTCGACGCTGGGAACGGTGGGCGGGGCCGCCGCGTCGGCCAACGATCCTTCGTTCGGCAGCACCACTCAGGCCAGGGGCGTGGCGC
>RXJK01000016.1:0-2682 GCA_003963125.1 Hyphomicrobiales bacterium | reverse complement strand
CGCCGGCGAGGCCCATGGCGGCGGAACCTCCATTTCTCTCTCCGAAGGCAAGTAACCCATGAACATCTTTCGACGACCCGCCGTTCACTACGGCAAGACACCTCAACCTGAGACGACCTATCAGAAGGCAGGGCAGGTCTGGGACGAGCGCATCGGATCGGCTCGCGTCCAGGCGAGGAACTGGCGCGTCATGGCCTTTGGATCGCTGATCCTGTCGGCTGGCCTTGCCGCCTCGCTTGTCTGGCAGTCGGCCCGAGGCACGGTCGTGCCATGGGTCGTCCAGGTCGATAGCTTAGGGCAGGCGCAGACGGTCGCGCCCGCGGCCGCCGACTATAAGCCGACCGATCCTCAAATCGCCTGGCATCTTGCCCGCTTCATCGAGCAGGTCCGATCGATCCCGGCCGATCCGATTATCGTGCGCCAGGACTGGCTGCGTGCTTACGAATGGACCACTGACCAGGGCGCGGCGGCGCTCAACGACTATGCCCGCGCCAACGAGCCCTTCGCCAAGATCGGCAAAGAGCAGGTTGCCGTCGAGGTCTCCTCGGTCATCCGCGCCTCGCCGGATTCTTTCCGCGTCGCATGGACCGAGCGTCGCTATGAAAATGGCCAGCTCTCCGTCACAGAGCACTGGACGGCCATCCTGACGATCGTCATCCAGCCGCCAACCGACGCCGAACGGCTAAGGGCCAATCCGATCGGCATCTACGTCAACGCCATCAACTGGTCGCGGGAGATGAGCCAATGAACCTGGCCTTTCGGGGTTCGATCACGCCTGCTTTCCATGGATACGCAATCGCGGTCTTGCTTTCGGGGGCCGTGCTCGCTGGCTGCGCCACGCCTCAGAAGCCGCCGCAGATTGCTTACGACTCCTACGTTCCGCCATTGCCGGCGGTCCTGGCTCCCGCAGCCGATGCGAAGCCGAAACCGCTGCACGTTCCGCCCGGTTGGACCCCGACCCAGGGCGGCGTCGAAGCCAATACGCCGACTGCCCAGGTCGAAAACGCTAACGCGGCCGCCCGTGTCCAGCCACGGCGCGAGGGCTATTACAATGCCATCCAGGTCTATCCCTGGAGCGAAGGCGCGCTCTACCAGGTCTATGCTTCGCCCGGCCAGATAACGGACATTGCGCTCGAGCCGGGCGAGAACTTGACTGGCACAGGTCCGATCGCGGCGGGCGATACCGCGCGCTGGATCATCGGCGACACCGAGAGCGGATCGGGCGTCAGCCGTCGCGTCCATGTACTGGTGAAGCCCTCGCGCGCGGACATCTCCACGAATCTCGTCATCACCACCGACCGCCGCAGCTACATGATCGAGCTGCGGGCGAAGGGGAAGCCTTACATGCCGGCCGTGGCTTGGGCGTATCCGGCCAGGCCCGGCGAGCGACAGACTATTGCCGCAAGGCCGATGATCCCAGACCTCGCGGCGCGCAATTACCGCTATGCTCTCAAAGGGGACGCGCCGCCATGGAAGCCCGTTTCCGTCTACGACGACGGCAGGCGCGTCTATGTCGAGTTTCCGCAAGGCATCGTACAGGGCGAGATGCCGCCGATCTTCATCATCGGTCCGGACGGCGAGGCTGAGATCGCCAACGGCCGGGTCCATCAGAACATCCTGATTGTCGACCGTCTCTTTGGCGCCGCCGAGCTGCGTCTTGGCAGCGGCAAACGACAACAGGTCGTCCGGATCGCCCGCGTCGATGGGGCCAAGAAGCGTCGACTCTTGTGGCTGCCAAACTTCGCCGCGGCGCCGAAAACCAAGGATGCACCAAGGCAAAGGGGAGGGCAGGAGTGATGCGCGAGAAAGAAACCGCCGCTCAGTCGATGAGGCTTCGCGCGGATCCGCCGCGCGTCACCCGCCTGTCTCGCAGGGTGCTTGCCGGGATTGGCTTCCTTGCGTCGCTCGGCATCGGTGGCGCTTTGATATACGCGCTCCAGACACGCGATTCAGGCGGGCGCGGCGAGGAGCTCTATTCGACCTCTAACCGGCAGCCCGCCGATGGCCTCGCCAGCCTGCCGCGCGACTATACAGGTCCGATCCTCGGGCCACCGCTGCCCGGCGATCTCGGCCGGCCGATGCTTGATGCCCAGAACAAAGATCAGCCCGTCGTGCCGCCAACCATCGCAACGCCCACGGTCGACGAGGCTGAGCAACGCCGTCTGACTGAAGAAGAGGCGGCCCGGACGTCGCGCGTCTTTTTCCAGACGGGAGCGGTGACCGCAGCCGCGCCCGAGGGACCTAGCAACAGTGCCGCGCCGGAACTCGCCGGGTCCGACATCGCGGGAGGCCAGACGGCGCAGGATCGCCAACTGGCATTCCTGAACGGGGCGGCCGACCGACAGACGGTGGCGCCAGACCGCGTCATGCCCCCGGCGTCGCCATATGTCCTTCAGGCTGGCGCCGTCATCCCCGCAGCGCTGATAACCGGCATCCGTTCCGACCTGCCCGGTCAGATCAGCGCCCAGGTGACGGAGAATGTCTACGACAGTCCGACCGGTCGGGCGCTCTTGATTCCGCAAGGCACCCGCGTCATCGGTCAATATGACAGCGGGGTCGGTTTCGGGCAGCGTCGCGTGCTGCTCGTCTGGAACCGGCTGATCTTCCCCGATGGTCGCTCAATCGTTCTGGAGCGCCAGCCTGGCGCGGTCGCGCAAGGCTATGCGGGCCTCGAGGACGGTG
>RXJK01000390.1 GCA_003963125.1 Hyphomicrobiales bacterium | reverse complement strand
ACACGCGGCACGCCACGAACAAACCCAAGAACATCGATTATCAGTCACAGCTCGCCCGCACCTTGGAGGCCAAGGCGGGTATCCAAGGCAAGCTAGGACAGATCGCTCCGGCCCTCGGCCTCCTGAAGCGCTCCCTCGAATTGCGGCAAGCGGCGGTCGACCTTTCCGTTGCCGCCAACCGCCGACCCGAGGAGATCCAGCAGAACAGGCGCAACCTTGCGAACACCTTCGGATTGCTGGCTCGCGCCCAACTCGCCAATGGCGCATGTGCTGATGCCATCGCAATGTTCGCGGAATCTGAGGCTGGCTACGCCAAGGTGCTCGAGCAGAGCGCGCTGAAGGATTGGCAGAAGCAGAAGGACGATTGGACCGTGGAAGCAGCTCGAGCCAAGGAGACCTGCGCGCGCCCGCCACTCGATGCCGGAGTAGTCAAGCCGTAGCGCTAGCCGTCGCCGCTCTGCGCCCGACTTGCTATTCAATTCACGTCTAGGGAAAAGACGCTGCAACCGCTAGTCATTGCAGTCCGGGGATAGCGCCGCTGCGGTGGGCTCCGTCTGCCTTCGGGCCATTGCACACGATATCACCAACATCATGCCCAGGAAAGTGCGACTATGACGTTTGACACCGCGTCGCGGAATGTGCGGTAAAGACACCGCGCTAGATGGACTAGAACAAGAACAGAACTTGTAAACACGGTTGTAAATTTTCGAGCCAAACCGACCTAACCCCTTGAGATCCCGTAGCTCAGTTGGATAGAGCATCTGCCTTCTAAGCAGAGGGTCGCTGGTTCGAATCCAGCCGGGATCGCCAGTCATATAAATCAAGCCGAGCAGGCGAGGAACGCCGCTCCCCATCGAGTTGCAGGTCGACCTGAAGCCACGCTCCGGCTGCAGCCACCCATGCTTCACCACGCGCGATCGCTGCGCTGAATTGCAAAGTCTGATCGAGGAGCCACCCCACGTCAGGCAAGGCTGTCTGACCAGCATCGCGTCCAGTCTCGGTCAGGTTCGCACGGTGACGAAGCCCTGGCGATGGTCGTGGGCCGCCGCGGATGCATCGCGCCTGGCCGGATCGCCGTAGCCGCCGCCACCGCCCGACGCAACCACCACGAGATCGCCCTTCTGGAGCGGCATGTCGTCCTTGGTCTTGACGGCGATCACGGTCGCGCCGCGATGGACGAAGCAGCCGCCCGGCGCGCCAGGGCCGCCGCCTTCGATGCCTTCCGCCGGAAAGCGGAAGCGATCGGCATAGATCGACAGGCGAACGCCGTCCTCCAGGATGCGATAGCTGCGCGAAGATCCAAGCCCGCCGCGGAACTGGCCGGCTCCCCCGCTGTCCGGGCGCAACGCGTAGCTTTCGATGCGAAAAAAATCATAATCCGCGTCGATCTGCTCGACCGGGGTATTCGTGCAATTCGAGAGCGGGCCTGCGACCGCATCACAGCCGTCGCCGCGCGCTGATGCGCCATAGCCCCCGTCGCGCAGCTCGATGAAGACGCGAAACCGTCCGTCCTTGAGATGGCTCAGGCAGAAGCCGGTGGTGCAATCGTAGCCAGGCGCCACGGCATTCGACGACATCGCGGACGCGAGCGCCTTCAGCACCGCGTCATAGGCGCGGTAGGCGGCCTCCATGCGCGCGCGGACCGGCGCCGGCGGGTTGGGGTTGAGCAGGCTCCCCTTCGGCGCGGTGATGGTGACGGCGCGCGTCGCGCCCTCGTTGAAGGGCACGTCGTCCCCCGTCAGCACGGATTTGATGCACGCGAGTGCCGCCGAGACGGTCGAGGCGAGCGGCGAGTTGAGGTTCGATTTGACCTGCGGGCACGTCCCGGCAAAGTCGATGGCGAGCTGATCGCCGTCGACCGTGACGGTGGCCCTGATCCGCAGCGGTTCCTCCGAAAGCCCATCGTCATCGACGAAATCTTCGCCGGAATAGGTGCCGTCCGGAATGGCTTTCACCGCCGCACGCACACGCCGCTCGACGTAGGCAATCATCTCCGCCATGGCGGCCGTGATCGTCGCCGGACCGAATTTTCGGGCGAGCTGTCGCACGCGGTCGGCGCCGACCGCGCAGGCCGCAAACTGCGAGTTGATGTCGCCGATCGTCATGTCGGGAACGCGGAAGTTGGCCGCCAGGAAACGCTGGAGCGGCCCGTCGTTCTCCCAGTCCGCCTGCAGATTGTACTTGCTCGGCGGGATGATGAGCCCCTCCTGGAAGTAATCCGTCGCCGAGGTGTTGAGGCCCGGTGCACCACCACCGACGTCGAGATGGTGAGCCACGGCCGCGCTGAAACCGAGCAGCGCGCCGTCGAAGAAGATCGGCACGAAGATCAGGATGTCCTGCAGATGATGCGCGCCGTGATAGGGATGATTGCAGATGTAGAAATCACCTTCGCGCAGGGTCTCGACGGGATAGCGCGCCGCGCACGCCTTGAAGGTCAGCGAGAGCGAGCCCACCAGCATGGGGATCAGCTCGTCGCTCTGTGCCACGGCTTGGCCCGTCGCATCGAGGATACCGGTCGAGGCATCCTTGCCGTCGCGCACGACGGAGGAATAGGCGGAACGATAAAGCTTGATGCCCATCTCGCGCGCGGCGGAGAGAAGGGCTTGGCTGATGATCGCCTGATCGACGGGGGTCACGTGGCTCTCCAGATGATCAGATTGCCGGCGTTATCGGAGCGCGCGACCCAGCCGGCGGGCACGAAGACGGTCGCGGTGATGTCCTCGAGCGCCGCGGGCCCGGCAAGATCGCCGCTGAGCGCGCCCCGCGCCATTCGGGTCGCGTCGTGCCACGCGCGGGCATCGAAGATGCGAACGGTCTGGCGTGGAACCTGGAAGCCGCCGCCGGCCACATCGGCCAGGCTCGGAGCGGCCGCCGGCGGCACGTGCAGACCTGCGTGGAAGGAGACGATCTCCACCGCCTTGTTCGATCCAAGGCCGCCGTGGCGATAGACGTTCTCGTGCTCGCGGATGAAAGCTGTGTAGAGGTCGGCGGCCGTCATCCCCCCGAGCGCCGCATGATCCACCGTGACGGCGAGATCGTAGGCCTGGCCGACGAAGCGCATGTCGAGGATCAGTTCGCTGCGACGTTGCGCACCGAGCCCGAGCCGGTCGGCCCGCGCGTTGAGGCCGGCCAGCAGTTCGTCGAACGTGGCCGTGACCGTCCCCAGCGCAGCCTCGGTGACCGGCGTGCGCCGCGTCACGCCGTCGTAGAGCGAATAGTCGGCGGCCAGCAGACCGTAGGCCGACAGGACGCCGGCGTTCGGAGGCACCAGGACGCGGTCGATGGCGAGCGCCTCCGCCACGTTGACGGCATGCAGCGGACCAGCGCCGCCATAAGGAACAAGCACATAGTCGCGCGGATCGCGCCCGCGGCTCGTGCTGATGAGGCGGATCGCGGAGACGATGGCCTCTACCGCGATCTGGATGGCGCTGCTTGCAACCTCCTCGACCGACAGCCCCAGGGCTTCGGCCAGCGGCACGAAGGCCTTGTGCGCCGCTTCGGCATTGATCGGCATGGTGCCCGCGAGCTTGGCATCGGGGTGAATGCGCCCGCAGACGACATGGGCATCGGTGAGGGTGGGCGCGGTGCCGCCGCGATCGTAGCAGGCCGGGCCCGGATTGGCGCCGGCACTGCGCGGTCCCACCCGCATCAGCCCGCCGTTGTCGATCCAGACGAGCGACCCACCGCCCGCACCGATCGTCGCGATATCGACCATCGGCGTCAGCACCGGAAGCGTGTCGATTCGCGCTTCGCGCGTGAGATCCGGACGGCCCCGCCGGATCAGGCAGACGTCCGCGCTGGTACCGCCGATATCGAGCGTGATGATGTCGTGGACGTCCGAACGGGCGCTCTGGCGAATGGCACCTGTAACGCCGGCAGCGGGGCCGGAGAGCAGGGCGCTCGCACAGTTTTCGCGAATGGCCGCCGCAGGCACGCGCCCGCCGTTCGATTGCATCATCGAGAAGTGGCCGGCAAAGCCGCTCGCCGCCAGCTTCGCTTCGATGCGCCTGAGATACGCGTCGAGCACCGGCTGCACATAGGCGGCAAGCGTCGTCGTGCTTGCGCGCTCATATTCGCGGAAGGCGCGCGAGACATCGATGGAGCAGGTAACCGGCAGGTCCGGCGCGATTTGCCGAACGAGTTCGGCCACCTGCCGCTCGTGGTCGGGACGGGAGAAGGAGTTGAGCAGGCAGATGGCGACGGCATCGTAGCCGCCGTCCTCCAGGAACCGCTCGAGGGCCGGTTTGAAGCCGTCGATGTCCAACGGCACCACAATGTCGCCACGACTGTCGACACGCTCGGGCACTTCGAGCGTGTCGACCCGGCTGACCAACGGCTCCGGTTTGCGATAGAAGATGTCGAACAGCACCTCGCGGTCTTGCCGGCGCAGCAGAAGCAGATCGCGAAAGCCGCGCGTCACGAGAAGCCCGAGTCGCGCGCCTTTGCGCTCCAGCACGGCGTTGGTCGCAACCGTCGAGCCGTGCGCCAGTTCCTGCAGGCGGCCAATCTCGATCTCCGCGGCCACAAGCGCATCGAACAGGCCCTCGTCGGGCTGCGACGGGGTACTGCGCACCTTGACGATCCGGACGCCACCTTCCCCAATCTCAACGAGATCGGTGAACGTGCCGCCGATTTCCACTCCGACGCGCATAGCCTCTACCATCCATTGCGTGCGACGACGGTCGCAAGAGCCTGCCATTGAAGGATGCGCCGGGCGCATTCCTTCGCGGCGATTGAGTTCGATCGGCGAAGACGGTCTCTACCGGGCCTCGTCTGCGACGCGCTCGACGAGCCGCATGCGCGCCTCCAGATCGCTCGCCACGGCGTACCAGTTCGGCGACCAGTTCTGGCCGCGCACCTGGTCCATGGTCATGCCGTAGTCCTTGGAGAGATCGTCCGGCAGCGAAACATTCGTCGCGAGCGGCAGATAGGCGTTGCGCGCCGCCTCGATCTGGCGCGTCGGCTCGGAGATCGCGTCGTTGAGGAACTGCACGGCGGCATCGCGGCTCTGCGCCCCCTTGGGCACAGCAAGGATATACGAGAGCACGAGGCCGCCTTCCTGCGGCGTCGTGATGTCGACGCCCTTCTCGCCCGTGCGGCGCAGGAGCTGCACCTGGCTCGAGTAGAACGGCGCCGCGAGCGCTTCGCCCTGGGCAAGCTGCTGCTGCAGTTGCGCCATCGACGTGTAGGTGCTCACCGCATTGCGGGCAATGTCACGCAGCAGCGGAATGCCGGGTTCGATGTTGGTTTCGTCGCCGCCCATCACCTTGCTGCAGATCGTCAGATCGTACGGCGCCAGGAAAATCGGCCGGGTGATGGACAGTTGGCCCTTCCAGCGGCGATCGGTGAGGTTCTTCCAGGAGGTGAAGTCGGCGGCCTTGCAGCGCTGCGTGTTGAAGGCGATCCCGTAATAGATGAAATAGACAGGCATGCCGAGGATCTTGCCCGCCGTGTTCTTCACCCAATACTGTTCGGGCACGGACTTGAGGCTCGGCAGCTCGGCCGCGTCGAACTCCTCGATGAGGCCGCGCCGCGCCAGGCTCGCGCCCTGGAACGATGCGGCAATGATCACGTTGTGCTGCGGCCGGCCCTGCGCGGCTGCAATGGCGGCAGCCGGATCGGTCACTTCCGCCACCGTCACCGGCACGCCTCGCGCACTGGTGAACGGTTTGCCATAGACGTCCCGCCACATGCGTGCCGTTCCGCCACCCCAGCTCGCCATGACGATCTTGTCGTCGGCGGCGCGCGCCGGCAGCACGAGCGGCGAGGCGACCAGCGCCGCCGAACCGATCACGAAATCTCGTCGTTTCATCGTTCGTCTCCTGAAGCTGTCGACTACGTGTGGGCGCGCGCGCCTTCTTCGAGATCGATGAAGATCGCGAGGCCCACCACACGGTCGAGAATGATGATCAGTCCGCCCGTCATGGCGATGAGGATGGTCGAGATCGCCGCCACCACCGGATCCGCGCTGTCGGCGAGATGCCCATAGATCTTCACCGGCAGCGTATTGAAGTCCGGCCCCACGAGGAACATCGTCACCGTCACCTCGTCGAAGGAGATGATGAAGCTGAACAGCAGCGCAGCGGCGAGGCCCGGGCGAAGCATCGGAGCGATCACGGCGGTGATGGTCTGGCGCGGACTGGCGCCGAGAATTTCGGAAGCCTCGGAGATCGATCGGTCGATCTGGTGGAGCGAGACCGCGATCGGCCTGTAGGCGAAGGGTGCGCACAGCACGACGTGCGAGACGAAAACGCCGATCATCGTGCCATTCACTTTCAGGGCCGCCAGCCAGCTCAGGAAGGCAATGCCAAGCGCCGCGTGCGGGAAAAGGAGCGGCGCCAGGATCATTGTTTCGGCGACGCTGCGCACCCTCGACGACGCCCTTTCGAGCGCAAGCGCGGCACCGAGAGCCGCCAACGTCGTCGTGACGGCGGCAACCAGCGCGATGCCGGCGCTCGCGACGAAGGCCATGACCCATTCGTGATTGCCGAGAACCGCCTCATACCAGCGCAGCGAAAATCCCGGCGGCGGAAACTGCAGCACGGAGCCCGGCGAGAACGAGGCGCCGATGACGATGACGAGCGGCGCCGGCAGAAACACCAGGAGCAACCCGGCGATGATGCGAATTGGCAGGCCCGTGCGCATCAGGCAGCCCCCAGCCGGCGGCGGACACGCGCTTCCACGAAACGGAGCGGTGCCACGAGAACGAGCGCCACGATCAGCAGGATGACCGCCAGCGCCGAAGCGCGTTGGAAATTGTAGACCTGAAAGATCTCGCTGTAGATCTGCGTGCCGAGCATCCGGTCGCGCAGACCGCCGAGCAAAAGCGGCGTCACGATCGCCCCCGTCGCCATGAGCAGAACCAGCGACGCCCCGCCAATGAGCCCAGGAATCGACAGTGGCAGCGTGACCGTGCGGAACGTCTGCCAATGTGAGGCGCCGAGGATGCGGCTGGCTTCTTCGAGCCGGCGGTCCATCTGCAGCAGCGCCGACATGACTGCGATCACCATGAAGGGCAGGAACACGTGCGTCAGGCCGAGGACGAGCGCCGTCGGCGTGTAGAGAATGCGCATTGGGAATTCGATCACGCCGAGCGCCTGCAGCGTGGTGTTCACCAGACCGCGCGAACCGAGCAGCACCATCCATCCG
This sequence comes from Hyphomicrobiales bacterium, assembly GCA_003963125.1. Taxonomy (GTDB): domain Bacteria; phylum Pseudomonadota; class Alphaproteobacteria; order Rhizobiales; family Hyphomicrobiaceae; genus AWTP1-13. The sequence continues at coordinate 10,416 of RXJK01000390.1, read as the reverse complement.
AACGTCCGCACCACGATGCTGACGAGCCACGGCGAGATCACCAGGATGAGCCAGAGATTGCGGTTGCGGCTGCGCGCCAGGAAGAGCGCAAGCGGATAGCCGAGCACGGCGCAGACGACGGTGGTCGCGACCGCAACGACAACGGTACGGGTCAGGACCACCTGCACGCCGCGATCGACCGCGAGATCGAGATAAAGACCGAAACCTGTGCTCAAGGACGACTGAAACAGGCTGATGATGGTCGCGAAGAAGGCGGCAAGCAGCACGCCCATCGGCACGAACAGCATGGCTCGCCAGATCGCTCGCGTCATGCCTTCACCCTGGCACTGGCGGCAGGATCGAAGCCGAACCGCGTCGTGCTGCCGATCATCAGCCCCTGCGCTTCGGCACTCGCGCACAGGACCAGCCAGGGCAGATCGCATCCCTCGACCTTCAGGCGAAGTCGCGCGTGCGGCCCGACGAACTCGCGCATCTCGACCACCGCACCGCGCTGGACGGGCTTCGCGTTCACGGCTTCGCCGACCGCACATTGCTCTGGCCTCACGACCAGGATGTCGCCATCCGGCACGTCGACGCCCAACGGCGCGAGTTGCGCGCCCGTCCGCAGGTTGGCATCGCCGACGAATTCGGCGACGAACCGGCTCGCAGGCCGGCCGTAAAGCGCTTCCGGATCGCCGAACTGCTCGATCCTGCCCTGATTGAAGACCGCGACGCGGTCGGCCATCGACAGCGCCTCTTCCTGGTCGTGCGTCACGAAGATGAAGGTCGTGGCCATCTCGCGCTGCAGGGATTTCAGATCGACCTGCAATTGCCGGCGCAGCTTGGCATCGAGCGCCGAAAGCGGCTCATCGAGAAGCAGAACGGAAGGCTTCAAGACGAGCGCGCGCGCGAGCGCCACGCGCTGCTTCTGTCCGCCCGAGAGCTGCGGAATGCGCCGGTCGCCGTACTGCACGAGATCGACGAGCTCCAGCATCGCCCTGACCTTCTCGGTGATCTCGGCCGCGGGCCGTCCGCGCATGCGCAGCCCATAGCCGACATTTTCCGCGACCGACAGATGCGGGAAGAGCGCGAGGTTCTGGAAGACGAGGCCGACGTCGCGGCGGTTGGGCGGCAGCGCGCTGACGTCCCTGCCATCGAGTTCGAGGGTGCCGGAGTCCGATGTCTCGAAGCCCGCAATGATGCGCAGCAGGGTGGTCTTGCCGCAGCCGCTGGGCCCCAGGAAAGCGACGAACTCACCGCCCGCGATGTCCAGATCGACGCCATCGACCGCACGAATGCGGCCGAACGCCTTCCGGACGGAGCGCAGTTTCAGGCTACCGAGCTTTGACCCTTCTGACATGCCGTCAGAGTGCCAGCAGATGAAAATATTGCAACCCGCATTGTGCTGGCAGCAGAATTCTATGCGGCACTTTCCATTTTTGCCGCGTGCCCGATGCGCTTATCGCAGGCACTGAGTGCACACTTACTGATCTGAGGTCCCAAGCCGTCGACGTACCAGTTCCAGAGGAGCAGGAGCAGAGCACGCTTAGGATGTGCCACTCATGGACAGATGCAGGCACTCCTGCTTACGGCCGCGCAAAGTTCGACACGCGTCTCAATACACGGCCGGGCTGACAACCCAGATCAATTCGACGGGCTCGCCGCCCGCGCACCAGATGCGGTGCATCTTCGTCGCCTGGAAGGCAAAGCTGTCTCCCGGGCCCAGCTCATACTCGCGCCCATCGACCTCCAAACCGAGCTTGCCGGAAAGAACGATCCCGCATTTGGCCCCTTGCGGATTATTGTAGGGCTGAGGGCCCGTGCCACCGCCCGGCTTCACCACGATGCGCAGCATTTGGATGCCCGGCACGCAATCGGGCGACAGCAGATCCTTGGTCATGCCCAGCGGGCCGAAGTTCATCGAGCGCCGCGCCGAAGCGCGAACCACCACGTCGTCGTGCTCCTCCTTCGGCAAGTCGAAAAGCCAGCCGACGGGCATTTTCAGCGCGGCACAAATCTGCCCCAGAGACTTGAGGGACGGCGTGGAGACCCCGCGCTCGATCTGGCTCAGCAAGCTCACCGAGATATCGGCCTGGCTTGCCACGTCCTGCAGCGACAGCCCGCGGATCGTTCGGCGCATGCGGATCTTACGGCCGAGTTCGGCGCTCTCGGGCTCGTCGACGCGCTCTGCGGTTTCGTTGTGGTCCATGCGGAGTGCTCCTCGGGGCCATCGTTATCAGAAGGGGACCTTGACTTCAATCACAAGAGAAAAAATGCAGTGATATTGCAGCCAGCTTGCAAAGAACGAGAGCCTGTGCTTCCGTAAGACACGAATTGAGAAGGATCACGGGGATGCGTGTCGGCATTGAGGTCGGGGGCACCTTTACGGATCTGGTGGCTGTCGACGGCGACCAGATCGAGGTCGTCAAGGTTCCGAGCACACCGGCCAACCCGGAGATCGGCGCTTTCAATTCGCTGCAGGGCGCCGGCGTTTCTCCCGCCAAGGTCGCCGATCTCGTCCACGGCTCCACGGTTGCAACGAACACGATCCTGGAGCGCAAGGGCGCGAGTATCGCCTTCGTGACCACGCGCGGCTTCCGCGACATCGTCTTCTTCCAGCGGCACGACCGCCGGAACATCTACGATCTCCGCTACAAGAAGCCCGCGCCACCTCTGCGCCGCAAGGATTGCCTGGAGGTGATGGAGCGCGTCGACGGCCATGGCACCGTGATCGTTCCCCTCGACGAAACCGACGTCGTGAAGGGCCTCGTGCCGCAGATCGCGGCCGGCGGCTACGGCGCGGTCGCGGTCTGTCTGCTCTCCTCCTACCGCGCGCCCCAGCACGAAGCGCGCGTTAAGGAACTCATCCTGCAGGCGCTGCCGCACGTGCGCGTCACCTGCTCGCACGAGGTCGCGCGCGAGTTTCGCGAATACGAGCGCTCCACCACCACGATGCTGTCGGCCTACGTCCAGCCCGTGATCGACGGCTACCTCGCCCGCTTTGAAAAGACGCTGGCCGAAGCTGGCTTCCGCGGCACCTTCAGCGTCATGCAGTCCAATGGCGGACGTCTTCCAGCCACCGCCATGCGCCGCAACTCGATCACTGCGCTCTTCAGCGGCCCCGCCGCCGGCGTCGTGGGCGCGATCGGCCAGGCTGCACGCTCCGAACGGCGCAATCTCATCACCTTCGACATGGGCGGCACATCGACGGATGTCTGCCTCGTCGTCGACGGCGCACCCTCGGTGTCCTCCGAAACCGAGATCGACGGCCTGCCCATTCGCACGCCGGTGCTCGATATCGTCAGCGTCGGGGCCGGCGGCGGATCGCTGGTGTGGATCGACGACGGCGGCATGCTGCGCGTCGGCCCGCGCAGCGCCGGCGCAACGCCCGGGCCCGCATGCTACGGCCGCGGCGGCACACTGCCGACGATCACCGATGCCCACGTCGTGCGCGGCACCATCCGCCCCGATGCTTTTCTCGGCGGTGGCATGCGCCTCGACGAGGACAAGGCGCACAAGGCCTTCGAAGCCGTGGCGACCCGTCTCGGCATGTCGATCCGGCAAGCCGCCTCGGCCGCCATCCGGCTCGCCGTCGCCAACATCGTGCGCGCGGTCCAGCTCGTCTCGACCGAGCGCGGCCGCGATCCGCGCGACTACGCCCTCTTACCGTTTGGCGGAGCAGGTCCCCTTCTCGCGGCCGAGATTGCCGAGGAACTCGGCTGCCGCGAGATCATCGTCCCGCCGAACCCGGGCGTGATCTCGGCGTTCGGCCTGCTCGCGGCCGACTACGTCAAGGTCTCGGGCGTCACGCATCGCGTGCTGCTGTCGGAAGAGGCGCCGGATGCCCTGCGCCGCGAGTTCATGCGCTTCCGCGAGAGCGCCGAGGCCGAGTTCCGCGCAATGGGCCTCGAGGGCGCCCTCAGCTACGAGCTGACGGCGGAGATGCGCTTCGTGGGGCAGGCCTTCGAGATACCCGTCGACCTCGATCCGGCCCGGCTTTCGGGGCTGCGTGCGAGCGACATCGCCGATGCATTCGCGGCCGCCCATCGCCGCATCTATTTCCATGGCGGCGAACCCGGTCGCAAGATCGAGATCGTCGGCCTCCGCTTCGGCGTACGGCGGCGGCTCGATACCTTGCCCGAATTCCGCGAGCGTCCCTCGGGTCTGTCCAGCAGCGGCACGATCGAAGTATGGACCGCAGCGGGTGCCGTCTCCGCACGCCTGCTCAGCGCCGACAGGCTCGTCACGGGCAAGCCGGTCGCGGGCCCGGCCATGATCGAGGGCTATTCCTCGACGCTCTGGGTGGCGCCCGGCTGGCGCGCCGAGCGCGACGCATCCGGCAACATCATCATGCAGAGGACGTGAGCACCATGGCATTCGATACTCACGACCTCGATCCTGTCGATTACGCCATCATCAGCCAGTCGCTGATCGCTGCGGCGCGAGAGATGGGGGCAAAGCTCGTCCGCTCGGCCTACTCCACCGTCCTGCGCGAAGCTCGCGATGGCTCCGCCGCCCTCCTCGATGCGCACGGCAACACGATCGCGCAGGCCGAACTGATCCCCATGCAGCTGGGGACGATCGGCCACGTCTTCCAACCCTGCACCAAGCTCTACCCGAACGAAACCCTCGTCCCGGGCGATTTCTTCGTCATCAACGACCCCTATTCGGGCGGACAGCATCTGCAGGACGTGTTCCTGTTCGAGCCGATCTTTTTCGAGGGAACGATCATCGGGTTTTCGGCGTCCGTCGCCCATCATCTCGACGTCTCCGGTGGCGATCCCGGCCTCAACATCGCGGCGCCCGACGTCTACGCGGAAGGCCTGATCATCCCGCCCCTCAAATTCAACCGGGAACGCGACTGGCACGGCGGCGCCTTCGAGCGGCTCTTGCGGGCGAACGTGCGCGTGCCCCATCAGACGATGGGCGATTTCGACGCCCAGTTCGCCGCCAACGCCATCGGCGCGCAGCGCGTGACGGAACTCGCCGAGCGCTACGGCGCGCAGAAACTGACCGCCGTCATGGCCGCGCTGCTCGACTATTCCGAAGCTCGCATGCGCGCCGCGCTGCGCGCCATTCCGGACGGCGCCTACTTCGGCGAGGACGCGGTCGACGACGACGGCCTGAGCGACGCGCCGCTCGTCGTGAAGGCCAAACTCACGATCAAGGACGATACGGCTGAGATCGATTTCACGGGCACCGGCCCGCAGGTACGCCGCAACCTCAATGCGCCGTTTGCCTCGACCGTTTCGGCCGCGCTGTCGTGCCTCAAGGCCGCGCTGACCGATCGCGATATCCCCTTCAACGCCGGCGCGTTCCGGCCGATCACCGTCACGGCTCCCAAAGGCAGCCTGCTCAATCCAAACCCGCCGGCGCCCGTGCGTGCGCGCATGGAAGTGTGCTCCCGCGCCTGGAACGCGATCATGAAAGCGCTCGCCCAGGCCGTGCCGGACAAGGTGATCGCGTGCGGCTTCGACACGACGACGTCGTTCGTCCTTTCGCATCTGGGCGAGACCGGCTGGTCGGTCTACCTCGAGATCTTCGGCGGCGGCTTCGGCGCGGCCGACGACACGGACGGCTGCGATGGCGTCGACAATCCGCTGTCGAACTGCTCCAACACGCCGATCGAGGCGCTCGACCAGGACTTCCCCTTCTTCCGCGTGCGGGAATATGCCCTGCGTCAGGACAGTTGCGGACGTGGCCGGCAGCGCGGCGGGCTGGGCTTCGTGCGTAGTTTCGAAGTGGTCAGGGACGGGGTGCGCATTGCGCTCTACAGCGACAGGTTCCGCCGAGCCCCCGAGGGACTGTTCGGCGGCGGCGAAGGGGCGACTGGCTTCTGCCAGGTGAAGCGCGGCGACACGATCATCCCGCTCAAGTCGAAAGCGGCGATGGACCTGCAGCGCGGTGACATCGTCACGCTGGGCCTCGGTGGCGGCGGTGGCTATGGTGCCCCCTCCGAGCGCCCGACGGCCGCCATTACCCAAGATCTCGAGGATGGCATCATATCCGAGAGCATCGCGCGTCGCTGGACCGAGGAGCGCGCGTAGCCCGTGGTGTCCTCGGCCGACAGCGCCAAGAACTCGCTCTGGGCCCAGACGGCCAAGGAGCCCGCCGTCGCGGCCGATCCGTTTCGCGCCGATCAGACCTACGATCTCGCCATCATCGGCGGCGGGATCACCGGCACCAGCGCGGCGCTGGCAGCCGCCGAACAGGGCGCGCGCGTCGTTCAGCTGGAAGCGCGCCACATCGGCTGGGGCGGGTCGGGCCGCAACGGCGGCCAGGTCATACCCGGCCTGAAGCTCGACCCGTCCGAGATGCGCGCGGCGTACGGGGAGAAAGCAGGCGCCCGGCTGACGGCCGAAGTCGGCGGCAATGCCGATCTCGTCTTCTCGCTGATCGAAAAGCACAAGATTTCCTGCGATACGGCGCGCTCGGGCTGGATCCAGGCCGCACATGCGCCAACGGCCCTCGGCCGTGTGCAGCAGCGCGGACGCGAATGGGCGGAGCTTGGCGCGCCCGTCGAAATGCTCGACAAACCGGCGCTCGAAGCGTTGACCGGCACGAGCCGCTACTACGGAGGCTGGCGCGACAAGCGCGCGGGCACGCTGCAACCCCTCGCCTATACGCGCGGCCTCGCACGCGCAGCGAAGCAAACGGGCGTCGTCTTGCATGAAGACGCTGCCGTTCGCGGCCTCAGGCGCGATGGCACGCTGTGGCGGCTCGCGACGGCGCACGGCGAGGTGGCGGCAAAGAAGGTCGTCCTCGGCCCCGATGGCTACGCGGACCCGCTCGTCCGCGGGCTCGCCCAGACGCTCATCTGCGTGCAAAGCGCCATCGTCGCCACCGAGCCCATGCCGGCAGAACTGCGCGCCGCGATCATGCCGGGCGGCATCTGCGCCTCGGAAACGCGGCGGCTCGCTTTCTATTTCCGCCAGTCGCCGGACGGGCGCCTCGTGTTCGGGGGACGCGGTGCGGCCGGCGACAAGGAGAAGGCCTCGTTTCATCGCGCCCTCGTCGAGGCGATGCATCGCATCTTCCCGGCAACGCGGCCACTTGCCGTCAGCCATCGCTGGAGCGGCCAGGTGGCCCTGACGCTCGATGGCCTGCCCCACATCCACGAACCGCAGCCGCAGATGTACATCGGCATCGGCTACAACGGCCGCGGCGTCGCCATGGGCACCTTGATGGGACGCTGGCTTGCAGCCCTCGCACTCCAAGGCGCGCAGCCGCCGCTACCCGTTACGCCGCTCTCGCCCATTCCCCTGCACCAGTTCCGGATGCCCGGCGTGCAAGCCGGCATCGCGTGGGCCTGGCTGCGCGATCGCATGGGGTTTGCCGAATGAGCTCCGCATCGCAAGGCTCCCAGCTCTTCAGCCCGCTCGACCTGCGCATGGTGCGGCTGCGCAACCGCGTCGTGGTCTCACCGATGCAGCAGTACATGGCCGAGGAGGACGGTCGTCCGCAAGCGTTCCATGTGCAGCACTACGGCCGCCTCGGCATCGGCGGCGCTGGCCTCGTCTTTACCGAGGCACTCATCGTGGCGCCCGAAGGCCGCGTTACGCGTCATGATCTCGGCATCTGGTCCGATGACATGGTCGAAACGCTCAAGCCCATCGTCGAGGCTATCTCCGCCCATGGTGCGACGCCCGGAACGCAGTTGCTTCACGCCGGCCGCAAGGGAAGCGTCAGCCGGCCGTGGGAAGGATACAGCCCGCTGATCACGGCTGGTACGGCCGATGCCCCCTGGCAAACGGTTGCAGCCAGCGCCTTGCCGGCCAATCCCGGATGGCATGTCCCCGAGGCCTTGGACGAAGACGGCATCGCCCGTGCCATCGAAGCGCACGCGATGGGCGCCCGCCGCGCCGCGCGGGCCGGCTTCCGCGTGCTCGATATCCATGCCGCCCACGGCTATCTCATCCACTCCTTCCTGTCGCCGCTGGCCAACAAGCGCACGGACCGCTGGGGCGGCGACTTCGAAGGCCGCATCGCTTTCCTCATCGCCGTAAGCACCGCGGTCAGAGCCGAGTGGCCTGCCGACCTTCCCCTGTTCGTGCGTCTGTCCTGCATCGACGACCAGCCCGATGGCTGGACGCTGGAACAATCCGTCGAACTGGCACGCCGCCTCGCGGCTGTCGGCGTTGACGTGATCGATTGTTCCTCCGGCGGGCTCGGCGAACGCACCACCACCAAGCAGGTGCGCCGCCCCGAGGGCTATCAGGTCCCGTTTGCCGAGCGCATCCGCAAGGACGCAGACATCCCGACCATGGCCGTGGGCCTGATCACGACGCCGGCCTTCGCCGAGAGCGTCATTGCCGAAGGCCGGGCTGACCTTGTCGCCATCGGCCGCGAGGCCTTGATGAACCCCCACTGGCCGCTGATGGCCGCGCGCACCCTCGGCCATGACACGGATTTCCGCGGCTGGCCTCCGTCGTGGGGCTGGTGGCTCGACAAACGCGCGCGTGCCGCCGCTTCCAGTACGCAATCGAGTACTTAACCCGGGAGTACATTGGCATGACCATCGAACGCAGACGTATCTTGAAAGGCCTTGCAGCCACTCCAGCTGCCGCGCTGGCGATGCCCGCCTACCTGCGCCAGGCCTCCGCGCAGAGCGAAACGCTCGATATCGCCGCCGTCTACTCCCTGTCGGGTACCTTCGCCAACGTCGGGACGCTCCTCAACGACGGCAGCAAGTGGGCCGTCGAGAAGTACGCAACGGCCGCCGGCAAGAAGCTCAACTACGTCCTCCTCGACGACCGCGGCGATGCGGGCGAAGCCGTCCGCAAGGTGCAGGAGGCCATGACGCAGCGTGGCATCAAGCACATCATCGGCTGCACGAACTCGGCGATCGGCCTCGCCGTGCAGAAGGAAGTCTTCGCGCGCGGCGGCATCTACGTGCAGGAGGCCGGCGCCGATGAATCGACCGGCAAGGACTGCAACAAGTCCAACTTCCGCTGGCCCGTCGCCAGCTACAGCGCCGTGAACGCCACGGTGCGCCCGATGATCGAGAAATTTCCCGACGCCAAGAAGTGGTACACGATCACCGGCCAGTACGTGTTCGGCGACAGCCTCCTGACGAACGTGAAGGACGTGCTGAAGGAAAAGGGCCTCCAGCACCTCGGTAACAGCTATCATTCGCTGTCCGACCGCGAATATTCCGGCTTCATCGCCACGGCGCTTGCCGCCCAGCCCGACGTGCTGGCGATCTGCAATTTCGGCAACCAGACGCTCGACGTGATCCGCCAGGCCATCAGCTACGGCATGAAGCGCAACACCAAGATCCTCGCCATCTGGTCGACCGGCCTCGACCAGTTCCAGGCGCTGGGCCCCGAGAACTGCGAGGGCGTCTACTTCGGTTGCAACTTCTGGCACGGCGTCGATACGCCCGGCAGCCGTGTAGTCGCCGAAGTCGTCAAGGCCAAGACAGGTGATGTGCCGAACTACCTCTACGCATGCGGCTTCGCCGTCGCGCAGGTCCTCATCGAGGGCATCAACAAGGCCGGGACCACCGACGTGCCGGCGATCATCAAGGCCCTCGAGGGCATGAGCTACGAAGGCCCGACGGGAACCGAGGTCGTGCGCGCCGAGGACCATCAGGTCATCAAGGACTACTACCTGATGCTCGGCAAGGCGAAGTCCGCCATGAAGGACAAGAACGACTTTGCCGACATCGTCGCCGCCACCAAAGCTTTCTTGCCGCCCGAAAAGACTGGCTGCAAGATGACCTGAAGCCTTGCGGGGGCGGGCTGACCGATGCCCGCCCTCGCCGTCTCATCCCCACCGCTCCCCGAGTCGAGCGCAGAACGAGTTTCGATGTCGACCCAGCTCTTCATCTTCCAAGTGCTGAACGGTCTGGGCATCGGGATGATCTACTTCACGCTCGCCGCCGGCCTGACGCTGATCTTCGGCCTCATGCGCTTCGTGAACTTCGCCCACGGCGCGTTTTATCTGGTCGCGGCCTACCTCACCTACGCCATAACGTTTGCGAGCGGGAGCTTCTGGCTTGCGCTTGCTGCGTCTCCGATCGCGGTCGCGCTCCTCGCCGTCGTCATCGAACGCACGCTGCTGCGGCACACCTACCGCCTGCCGCACGAGGCGCAGATCCTGATCACCTTCGCGATGTCCCTGCTGCTGCAGGAGGCGGTCATCATCGCCTTCGGACCGCTGGGACACAACGTGCCCGTGCCGGCAGGCCTCGCCGGTGTGGTGTTTCTCGGACCCTATGTCTATCCGGCCTACCGCCTGTTCGTCGTCGCCGCTGCGGCCGTGATCGCAGCGCTACTCTGGTTCACGGTCGAAAAAACCAAGCTCGGGTCGGTGCTGCGGGCCGGCTCGGAAAGCTCCGAGATGGTGCAATTGCTCGGCATCAACGTCGACCGCGTCTTCCTCGCGACGTTCGCTCTCGGTGGCGCGCTGGCCGGCATTGCCGGCGTGCTGGCA
>RXJK01000074.1 GCA_003963125.1 Hyphomicrobiales bacterium | reverse complement strand
CGCTGCCGAGCACCCGGCAGGCCTCGCGGATCGCCAGGATTTCCGCGTGCGCCGTGGGATCGGCGGCTTCCCGCGTCCGGTTGCCGGCTTCCGCCAGGCGCCGCCCGTCGGGTCCCACGATCACGGCGCCGACGGGCACCTCGCCCCGCTCCGCCGCGACCTGCGCCTGGGCCAGCGCCGCAAGCATGTGGCCGGGAGCATGCGAAGCTGGCATAAGGGCGGACCTCCGAAAGGGATGAGCCTCTTTATTCCATGACCAAACCAGCGTCCCGTCAACGCGCGGGCGGCAAGCCCGACGACAGCGGCCAGTGGCCCATGCGCATCGCCAAGGCCCTGGCGCGCGCCGGGTTGTGCTCGCGCCGCGAGGCCGAGCGCTGGATCGCGGAGGGGCGTGTCACCGTCAACGACAAGGTGATCTCCAGCCCGGCGCTGGATGTCTCCGAACGCGACCGCATCGTCGTCGACGGCCAGCCGCTGCCCGAGGCCGATCCGCCGCGCCTGTGGCGCTACCACAAGCCGCGCGGCCGCGTCACCACGCACCGCGATCCGCAAGGCCGCCCGACCGTGTTCGATGCGCTGCCGGAGGAGATGCCGCGCGTGATCTCGGTCGGCCGCCTCGACTTCAACACCGAAGGCCTGCTGCTGCTCACCAACGACGGCGCGCTCGCCCGCCACATGGAACTGCCCTCGACCGGCTGGATGCGCCGCTATCGCGTCCGCGCGCACGGCTCCGTCACGCCGCAGGCGCTGGCGAAGCTCGCCGACGGCGTCCAGGTGGGCGGCGTCCGCTATGGACCCGTGGAAGCGCGCATCGATCGCGTGCAGGGCACGAACGTCTGGCTCGACATCGGCCTGCGCGAGGGCAAGAACCGCGAAGTGCGCAAGATCCTCGAGCACCTGGGCCTGACGGTGAACCGCCTGATCCGCGTCTCCTACGGGCCGTTCCAGCTTCTCGACCTGCCGCCCGGCATCGTCGAGCCGGTGAAGCGCCGCGTGCTGGTGGAGCAGTTGGGGCCGGCCCTCGCGGCGGAACTCGGCTTCGACGACGAGCCGCAGCGCCGCGCGGGCCACGGCGGCGGCAAGTCGTCCGGCAAAAAGGGCTGGCAGCCGTGAGGGTCGTCGGCGGCACCCTGCGCGGCCGTCCGCTGGCGACGCCGCACGACATGGCCATCCGTCCGACCTCGGACCGCGTGCGCGAAGCGATGTTCAACATCCTCGCCCATGGCATCGAGGACTTCGACCTCGAGGGCGCGCGCGTCCTCGACCTCTTCGCCGGCACCGGCGCGCTGGGCGTCGAAGCCCTGTCGCGCGGCGCCCGCTTCTGCCTCTTCGTCGAGGAGGAGGCCGAGGCCCGCGCCCTCATCCGGCAGAACGTCGAAGCCTTCGGACTGACGGGCGTGACGAAGATCTTCCGCCGCAATGCGACGGATCTCGGCCCCGTGCAGGGCGGCGCGCGGTATCGCCTCGCCTTTCTCGATCCGCCCTACGGCAAGGGCCTGGGCGAGCAGGCGCTGGCCTCGGCCGCTGCGGGGGGCTGGCTCGAACCCGGCGCGCTCTGCGTCCTCGAAGAACGCAAGGACGCCAAAATTGAGTTTCCCGCCGACTTTGCGCTGGTCGATACCCGCACCTGGGGCGATACCAGCGTGAGCTTCCTGCGCTACCGGCAGCCCCAGAGCTGAGGCACCCCGTTTCGATGCAACGTCCCACGGCACAGACGGCCGACGTGCGCCCGCCGCAATACCCGTTGAGCGGCTGGGTCGAGGCGGGCCTGTACGTCGTCGCCATCGCCATCCTGAGCCTGACCTATGTCGTGGGCTTCCAGCTCGGCGCGCATCCGATCGCATTCGTGCTCTACGCGATGCTCACCTCCGCCGTGGCGCTGCTCCTCGTCACCGGCCTCGGACCCAACGCGCGGGCCATCGCGCTGACGCCGCAAAGCTGGACGGTCGGCGCCGGCACTATCCTGATGGAGATCTTCTACTACCTGCTGCTGGCCCATATCGCACCCGCGCATGGCAGCCTGATCGTGCGCCTGTCGATCCCCCTGTCGATGCTCGCAGCCTTCATGATCTTCCGCCGGCGTCCTGCGAACCTCGCCATCGCCGGGGCGGTGATCGTCGCCGCGGGTATCCTTCCGCTCGTTTATCTGGTGACGCCGCAGTACCGCATGGAAGTGCTGCTCTGGGGCCTGCTGTCGGCGGCGGCCTTCAACCTGCGCGGCTTCTCGGCCGAGTTCCATCCCTGGAACCGCGCGGCCAAGACCATCATGGACAAGCTCCAGGTCACCGGCATCATCGTGCTCGTCACGTCTCTGTCCGGCATCGCGCTCGCGCTCGTCGGTTCGCTCGGCGTGGCGCTGGGGCTCCTCGCACCGACGCCGCTCGTACCCGCGTTCCCCGACATGGTCCATCTGCCCACGGTCCTGCTCGGCGTGCTCGTCGGCAGCGTCATCCTGACGGCGATGGCCTATCTCGGCTTCTCCGCCGTCGTGAAGATCACGACCGAGAACTTTGCCGCCACCAGCGCCTTCACGCCCGTGGCGACGCTGCTGGTGCAACTCGTGGCGAGTGCCATCGGCCTGATCCCCGTCTATGCGCTCGACATGGCGCTCGTGCCGGCGATGGCGGTGGTGATCGGCGGCGTCTTCCTGATCCTGCATGCGGCGCGCCGCCGCTGACCTGATCCGCGCGGGACCGCCGACCGTTCCCGCGTCATGAAAAATCCCGTCAAAGCCCCCGTCATCGTCTGGTTCCGCGAGGATCTGCGCCTCGCCGACAACCGCGCCCTGGAAGCGGCGGCCGCCGCCAAGGCGCCGGTCGTCGCGATCTACGTGCACGACGAGATCAGCGAAGGCGTACGGTCGCTGGGCGGCGCCTCGCGCTGGTGGCTGCACCATTCGCTCGCGGCCCTCGATGCCGGCCTCGCGGAGAAGGGCGTGCGCCTGAACATTCTCGTCGGCGCGGCGGAAGACGTAGTGCCCCGGCTCGCGCGCGACATCGGCGCGACGCTCGTGACCTGGAGCCGCCGCTACGGCCTCGCCGAGCGCGAGATCGATGCCCGCATCAAGCGCGCGCTCACGGCGGACGGCATCACGGCCGAAAGCTTCAACGATCACCTGCTCGCGGAGCCCTGGGAACTCGAGACGCAGTCGGGCGGGCCCTTCCGCGTCTACAGTCCCTTCTGGCGGGCGCTGACGCGAGCCATTGATCCCCCAGCTCCACTGCCGGCACCGAAGCACCTCGCGCCGTTCGCACTGCCCGCCAAGGCCAAGCCCGTCGCGCTCGACGCACTCGGCCTCCTGCCGCGCATTCCCTGGGACAGCGGCCTTGCCAAAATGTGGTCGCCCGGAGAGATCGGCGCGCACGCGCGCCTGAAGCAGTTCATCGCCGAAGGCCTCGCCGGCTACGCCGAGGGGCGCGACCGCATCGACCGCACGCACACCTCGCGCCTGTCGCCGCACCTGCGCTTCGGCGAGATCAGCCCGCGCCAGATCTGGCACGCGATCCGCGCCTCCGAGAGCGCCGCGCCCAAGGCCACGCCCACCGATCGCAACAAGCTGCTCGCGGAACTGGGCTGGCGCGAGTTCGCCTATCATCTGCTCTATCACAACCCCGAACTCGCCACGCGCAACTTCGCCCCCCGCTTCGACGCATTCCCCTGGCAGAAGAACGCGAAGGCGCTGAGGTCCTGGCAGACGGGCAAGACCGGCATTCCCATCGTCGATGCGGGCCTGCGCGAGCTCTGGCACACGGGCTACATGCACAACCGCGTGCGCATGATCACCGCGTCGTTCCTCATCAAGCACCTGCTGATCGACTGGCGCGACGGCGAGAAGTGGTTCTGGGACACGCTCGTCGATGCGGACCCGGCGAACAACGCCGCGAGCTGGCAGTGGGTCGCGGGCTCCGGCGCCGACGCCGCGCCTTATTTCCGCGTCTTCAATCCGGTCCTGCAGGCGGCCAAGTTCGACCCGGACGGCCACTACATCAAGCGCTGGGTGCCCGAGCTTGCCGCGCTCGAGCCGCGCCACCTGTTCGAGCCGTGGGCCGCGCCGCCTATGGTTCTGTCCGCCGCGGGCATCACCTTGGGCAAGACCTATCCGATGCCCATCGTCAGCCTCGACCAGGGCCGCGAACGAGCGCTTGCGGCGTACGCAGCGCTTCCAAAAACCTGAGAAGATCCGAAGCCTTACCTTTCCGCGACGCCTTGCATCTCGCCGCTGCGCGCAAGGCGCGCTAGTCTGCCGGCTCGCGTGCCTCTCAGGCCCCATGGAGCGAGATCTTGCAGCCCAACCCGCAGGACTACGATTACGACCTCGACGCGGCCATCGCCTCCGTCGTCAAGGTGCGTGCGCTCGTGCCTCCGGACGCCTTCACCGCCGAGACGCTCGGCACCGAGCGTGCGGGCAACGGCGTCCTCATCCGCCGCGACGGCCTCGTGCTGACCATCGGCTATCTCATCACCGAGGCGCAGACCGTGTGGGTGACGCTGGCCGGCGGCCGCGTCGTGCAGGGCCATGTGGTGGCCTTCGACCAGGAGACGGGCTTCGGCCTCGTGCAATTGCTGGCGCGCCTCGACGTCGACGTGCTGCCCATGGGCAGTTCGGCGAACGCTCGCGTCGGCGACGACGTGGTGATGGCGGGCGGCGGCGGGCTGCAGCACGCGGTGGCCGCACGCATCATCGCCAAGCAGGAGTTCGCGGGCTACTGGGAGTACGTGCTCGACGAGGCGATCTTCACCGCGCCCTCGCATCCCAATTGGGGCGGCACCGCGCTCATCAATGCGGCGGGCGAACTGATCGGCATCGGCTCGCTGCAGATCCAGCGCTCCCAATCCGGGCGCAACCTGGAAGACGCCAACATGATCGTGCCGATCGATCTCCTGAAACCGATCCTGGACGACCTGACGACGCTCGGCCGGCCGAACCGGCCTGCGCGTCCCTGGCTCGGCCTCTATGCGAGCGAACTCGACGGCGGCGTGGCCGTCCTCGGCGTCGCCGCCAAGGGCCCGGCCAACGATGCCCGCGTGCAGGTGGGCGACGTCATCCTCGACGTGGCGGGCGCCAAGGTCAGCTCGCTCGCCGATCTCTTCCGCCGCGTCTGGAGCCTCGGCCCGGCGGGCGTCGAAGTCCCGCTCACCATCAGCCGCGAAGGCCGCGTGCGCGCGCTCAACGTCCACTCCGGCGACCGCCGCGACTTCCTGAAAGGCCCCGTCCTCCACTGACTGCGGACGCGGGACAACAGTGAGGCAATGCAAGCTCTCGCCCCCTAATTTGTCATGCTCGGGCTTGTCCCGAGCATCCAGCCCAATGCTGGCGCACCGCCGGAAATCAACGCACCCGTTGTCACGAGGAAGGCTGGGCCCTCGGGACAAGCCCGAGGGCGACAGCGCGGCGATTGCCGTGACGTGGCCAGATCACCGCTGTGCCTTCCCGGCCGAGCGGAGCGAGAGCCGGGAACTTCTATCGGCATGCATTATCGCGACCTGCAAGGTCCCGGAAGGCGTGCTCGCGCACGCCTTCCGGGAACGCAAAAAAGGAGCGCGGTGGTCGCGTCCAGAATGCGGGCCGCGAAGGACGAACCCTCCCCGACCTCTTAGAACGCGGGCCGAAGGACGGCGCCTCCCCAACCTCTTGTGCCTTCCCGGCCGAGCGGAGCGAGAGCCGGGATCTTTACCGGGTGAGTTTTTGCCGAAAGCGGAAAGTTCCCGGATAGGCGTGCTGGCGCACGCCTTCCGGGAACGCAAAATTGAGGTTGGCATACCCCTTCGAGAGGGGCAGCGCTCGCTCTGCGGGGCGGACAAACCTGCCCTCTCAATAAATCGTCTGCTTCAGGCGTTCGGGGTAATTCGCATCGTAGGCCTTGCCGTCGAAGCCCGCCTTGATGGCCTCGATCATCTGGCCCACCGTTGGCAGCTCCGAGCGCTTGATGTGCTGCGCCGGGTCCCACAGCTTCGAGCGCACCAGCGCCTTCTGGCACTGCGGATAGACGCGCTCGGCCGTGACGACGATCACGCACGCCGGCACCTTGCCCTGCATCTCGAAGCTCTTGCACAGCTCCGGATCACGCGAGAGTTGCGCGGTGCCGTTGACCCGCATCGTCTCGCCAACGCCCGGCACCAGGAACAGCAAAGCGACGCGCGGATCGCGCACGATGTTGCGCAGGCTGTCGACGCGGTTGTTGCCGCGCCGATCCGGGAGCATCAGCGTCTTGCGGTCGGTAACGCGCACGAAGCCCTTCGGATCGCCGCGCGGCGAGCAGTCGAGGCCCTCCGGCCCGCTCGTCGCCACGATCACGAACGGCGAGGCCTCGATGAAGGCGCGGTAGTGGTCGGAGATGTAGTCGATCTCCTTGGCGATCGCGGCCTCCGGGGAGGGGCCGTAGATCTGGTCGAGTTCGGCCTCGCTGGTGACGAGATGGCTCATGGGGCTGCGCTCTCCTCGAAGTTTGCGGGCCACCTTAGCCACATTGCCGCGCCGGAGCGAGGCCATCCCTTGGCGGCGGGGAAGAAACTCCCTCTCCGCAAGGCCCCGCAGCCGCGGGTCCGCCCGCCGGAGGATTGGTAAGTTTCGGGTAAACACTCGGGCGTAAAGTGCAGGCACCGGCACCCGGAGGCCCCGCCCGTGCTCTCGACCGCAACATCGACCTATGCGTCATACAACCGGCTCACCAAGGATCTGACCAAGACCCTGGCGCAGACGGCCAAGGAGCCCGACGTCAAGCGCGAGACGGACTATTACAACGCGCACATCGGCGACATCAAATCGATCGACGACTTCCTGAAGAACGACCGCATCTACCGCTACGCCATGAAGGCGTTCGGCCTGTCGGATCTCACCTACGCGAAGGGGATGATCCGCAAGGTGCTCGAAGGCGGTGTCAGCGACCGCAACGCCATGGCCAACCAGTTGAACGATCCGCGCTTCAAGGCGCTGGCGACCGCGTTCGACTTCAAGACCTACGGCGATGCGACGACGAACACCCAGGCCGTGCAGAAGGACACGGTCGACAAATACGTGCGCCAGCAACTCGAGACCGAGGCCGGCAGCGACAACGAGGGCGTTCGCCTCGCGCTCTACTTCAAGCGCAACGCCGCCAATGTCACGAGCCCCTACGGCATCCTGGCCGACAAGGCGATCCTGCAGGTCTACCAGACGGCCTTCGACATCTCGTCCATGACCTCGTCGCAGGACATCGACGTGCAGGCCAACAACATCAAGAAGAAGCTTGACGTGAAGGATCTGCAGGACCCCGCCAAGGTCGACAAGATCATCCAGAAGTTCACGGCCAAGTGGGACGTCGCCAACAGTCAGGCGACGGCCGACCCGGTGCTCAGCCTCTTCAACACGAGCAGCACCGTCGACACCTCGCCGGTGACCTTCAGCACCGACCTCTACATGAGCCTCTCCAAGCTCAAGCTCGGCGGCGGCTGACGCTCGGGCGGCTTCCTGCTGTGTCGTAATCCGCCTTCGGCTCTATCCGACCTCCAGCCTACAGCTTCCCCGCGATCCCAACTCCATCTGTCATCCCGGACGGTGCGCAGCACCGATCCGGGACCCAGGGGCCACTGGCGCATTGCTCGCCCCTGGGTCCCGGCTCTCCGCGCTGGCGCGCTCCGGCCGGGATGACAAAAGGAGTGGATGCAGCGTGTCGCCTCGCTCTCTTTTGCGTTCCCGGAATTCGCGCGCGAGCGCGATTGTCCAGGACCTTGCCGCTATGAGAAGGAGCGGGCGTCTTCCACTGCGACCCGGCAAGACCCCGGACTGGCGCTGCGCGCCAACCGGGGATGCAGCAGTTGGGCGGATAGTGCTGCAGCGTGTTCCTGTAAAGCCCTCCCCCTGTCATCCCGGACGGTGCGCAGCACCGATCCGGGACCCAGGGGCCAAGGGCGCAACCGCTGCCCTGGGTCCCGGCTCTGCGCACTTCGTGCTCCGGCCGGGATGACAGGAAGTGCGTCCGCGCCATCCGGGGATGCAAGGTTGGGTGCGTGGGGCCGGGTGAGCCGCTCTACGCCGTCGTGCCGCCGCCCTTGGCCTTGCGGCCGGCGAGGGAGAGGAACACGAAGCTCAGGCCCGTCGACAGGAAGTTGATGCCGACGAGCAGCCCGATCGCCCAGCCGGCCGAACTCGGCAGATCCATCGCGATCATGGCGCCGGCCGCGATGGCGATGAGCCCGCTGATGATGAGCCAGATCCAGCCCTCGTGCCCCCGGAGCCTGGCGCCCATCACCACCTGCATCACGCCCTCGGCGATGAACAGTGCGGCAAGCAGCAGCGTCAGCGTCAGGATGCCCGTCAGCGGAAAGAAGGCGAGATACGCGCCGGCCAGCACATAGAGCGCCCCGATCAGCAGGTTCAACAGCAGCGCGCCCCAGCGCGTGATGGAGAAGGAATGGATCAGCGCCAGCACGCCCGAGACGAGGAAGATCCAGCCGAGCGCCACCTTCGCGGCGATCGTCGTCACGAGCGGAAAGGCGATCGAGGCGAGCCCCGCCAGCACGAACACGATGCCGAGCCCCAGGAACCAGCCCCAATGCTCGCTGATCTGGCGCCGCGCTTCGGCGACGGCTGCGGCGTAGTCCTGCGGGATCATGTCCTTCTGGTCGGTCATATCTGCCTCCTCTTTGGTGAGTATCGCTGCGACGGCCAGGGCGTGGAACGCGCCGGGAGATCGCCCCCGGCGCTAAACTATTCGGCGGCGGCCTTGCTCGGCGGCCGCTTGGCGTAGAGCTGCTGGCGCACGAGATCGATGTGGCCTCGAAGATCGTACACCCGGTCGGAGAAATAGAGCGGCACCTTGATGCGACGCACGCCCGCATCGATGCGCTCGATCTCCGCCCGCGACTGCTCGATGTGCTCGAAGGCTTCCGACGAATCCACCTGCCGCTCGAGTTCCTTAAGCTCCCGGTACCAGTAGAGCAGCCGCCGCCGCACGAACCAGGCATAGAGCGCCGGCAGGCCGCGCATCAGCGGCAGCAGCACGGCGAACGCCGGGATCAGCAGCACGAGCTTTGCGCCGTGCGCCGACATGAAGGCCGTCACCGAGAACGGGATGCCGAGGCGGTGGTTCACGGGCGCCGCCGACCTCAGGATCAGCGGCAGCTCGCCGGTCTTGTAGATGAGGCGTGCGTCGCGCGAGACGGTGAACTCGGGATCGCTCGCGGAGGGGAATTCGCCGGCCTTGTAGAACAGGATCGGGTCGCCGTTCTTGTCGAAGCCCGAGCGCGGGTGGTTGATGATGGTGTGCGTGAGGAGGTCGACCAGCGCCGGGTCCATGTCGGCGCGGATGATGAGCGCCGTCGTCGTCGCCAGAAGCGTGATGTCGGCCGAAGGGATCAGCGGATTGAACTCGACGGAGCCTGTCGGCATCACGACCTTTGTCAGCGCCGGGAAGCGGTTCACGTAGGCCGCCGCTTCCTCCTCGAAGTTCATGAGGCGGATGTTGTCCACGCGCAGCAGCGCCTGAATGCGGTCCGTATCGGGCGCGCTGATGACGATGCCGGCGTCCGCCTTGCCCTCCTTGAACTGGCCCGCGTCGGCGGCGAGGTCCTCCTCGATCAGCGTCACGCTGGTGCTGTCGAGGCCGTTGGCGCGCAGGAGCTGCAGCGACAGCCGCCGCGCCCCGCTCTGGCGCGTACCGACCAGCACTTTCTTGCCCTTGAGTTCACTCAGCCGCGTGATGGGCAGGTCGCCGCGTGTGAACACCCAGATCGGCTCGTAGAACAGCCGGCCGACGGAGCGCAGCTTCTCGAGTTCACCCTTGCGCCATTCCTTGGCGCGCGCGCCGGCGAGCTTGCCCTGCATGCTGCCAACCACGCCGCCCTTGATGAAGCCCGCGTTGACGGGTGACGTCGGGTCGGTCAGCGCCTTGAGCGTATCGAAGCCCTCGAGGGTACGCCTCAGTTCGAGCTTGACGCCGTTGCGCTCGAGATCCTCCCGCCACGTTTCGGCGAGCGTGTGATAGGTGGTGTTCCCCGTGGCCATGACGATGCGGCCGGGCACGTCGGGCCGCGCCTGGAAGGCGGCGAACAGCGAGCCGAAGAAGGCCGCGATCACCCCGACCGTGATGGCAGCGATGCGCGCGACATTGGACTCCATGAGCGCCCCCTGATCGGCCCGAACCCTGGCTCGTCTTCTGTACTGGACGCGGCCCCGCCCCGCTACAGGCTCCGCCCGTAGCCCAGCAGCGCGGCACGAGCGTGACGCGCCGGACATGGAAGGACAGGCTGCCGAGCCCGCCGTAGCGGGCAAACCTCTGCTGCGCGATGCGCTAAGCCCTTGCCCGCTGGGATTGAAAATGCCAAGCAGCCCCTCGGGCGACCCTGCCTTTGGCCCGATCGGGCCCGAGACGGGCAAAAAATTTCAAGAACAGAGGGTCGGCGGCTTTCGGGACGAGGCCGGCCGCCGCCCGCGAGAGGACCCAATGCCAGAGCCGACCACCGGGGGGACCGGCGAACAGACCCTTCGCCGCAACATAACCTTCCTGGCCCTGTCGCAGGCCCTGTTCATGTCGGTGCAGAGCGCGGGGATCTCCGTCACCCCGCTCGCGGCCTACAACCTGCTCGACGCCGACCACAAGTGGATGGCGACGGTCCCGGTCTTCCTGGTCCACTTCGGCGTCATGGTCTCGACCATTCCGGCCTCCCACCTGATGGCCGTGATCGGTCGCCGTGCCGGCTTCACGCTCGGGGCGCTGGCGGGCATGGGCTTTGGGCTGATCGGCTGCTGGGCGATCTTCCGTGCCTCCTTCGGTCTCCTTTGCGCGGCCGCCTTCCTGCAGGGCGTGCAGGGCGCCTGCTTCTGGTACTTCCGCCTGGCCGCGGCGGATTCGGCCCCGCCCTCGGGCCGGGCCCGCGCCATTTCGCTCGTCATGGCCGGCGGTGTGCTCGCCGGCCTCATCGGCCCGCAGACCGCCAAGTGGACCGTCGACGCGCTCTCGGCGACGTTCGCTGGCGTCTACCTCGCGACGGCCGTGTTCTCGCTGATCGTCATCTGCCTCGTGCAGTTCATTCGCATCCCGCGGCTGACCGCCGAGGAACGGGCGCAGCCCGGCCGTCCCATGCGCGAGATCGCGGCGCAGCCGGCCTACCGCGTGGCACTCGCCTCGTCCGTGTTCGGCTATGCGGTGATGACGCTCACCATGTCGGCGACGCCGCTCGCCATGCAGGCCTGCGGCTTCGGCTTCCCCGACAGCGCCACCGTGATCCAGGCCCACGTCGTGGCAATGTTCCTGCCGTCGTTCTTCACGGGGCACCTGATCAACCGCTTCGGCGTGTTGCCCATCATCGCACTCGGCGGCGCGACGCTGTTGTGCTGCGCGCTGATCAACCTGTCGGGCGTCACCTTCGCCAACTTCCTCATCGCCAACATCTTCGTCGGCATCGGCTGGAACTTCGCCTACGTCGGCGGCTCGACGCTGCTGACGACCACCTACACCCCCTCGGAGCGGGCGAAGGTGCAGGGCAGCCACGACTTCGCGGTCTATACGGCGACGGCCATCGCCGCGGGAGCATCCGGTCTGCTGGCCGAGAAGGCCGGCTGGACCGCCATCAACCTCGCCGCCATCCCGCTCATGATGATCATCGTCGCCTCCGCCACCTGGCTCCTGCGCCGCCAGACCCGCCCCGCCCCCCAACCCGCCGAATAAGCCTCCATCTGTCATCCCGGAACGCGCGCAGCGCGTATCCGGGACCCAGGGGCAGAGGTTGCGCCCGTCGTCCTGGGTCCCGGATCGGTGCTGCGCATCGTCCGGGATGACAGGTGGGAATTGCGGCCAAGCAAATTCGAGCTGGAACGTTGCGCGACGGCGGGTGTTATAGAGTGGCCCGCCGCGTCTGGCGGTGCAGATAGCGAAGGTGCGCCATGGTCCAGCCCGTCCCACAGCATCTGGAAGCCGGTCTCGAGCTGTTCCTCGCCGGCAGCCAGCGACCCTTCGGCGCCGTCCTCGCGGTGGGCCCCACCGTGCGCATCTATGTGGAGAATGCCGGCGAGTTCGATCTCGCGCCCGACGCTATCGTCAAGGTGCACGACGACAAGGTCATCGTCGATGGCGGCAAGCTCTCAGGGCCGCTCGCCGATGCGGTGCTGCACGCGCACGACGCCGAGGATCGCGACTGAGGTCGCGCAGGGTCGAGGCCGAGAGGCGGAGGCGCCCCGCGCGCGAAAGCGCGAGGCGCCCTGGTCTTCACTTCTTCTCGACGTTCCAGAACACCGTCGCGGGCGATGACAGAAGCCCCGTCACCTCCTTGCGCAGCGCGGCGGGTGCCACGTACTCGCCGAGCGGCACGTGCGTCGTCACCTGCGTATCGCGCACCTGCACCGCGGCCGCGATCTCCTTCTGCTTGGCCGGATCGCTCTCGCGCGCGAACTGGTCGCGCAGCTTCTCGATCTCGGCGTCGCACGGCCAGCCGAACAGCGCCTTGTCGCACGACGCGATCATGTAGGAGGAGCCGACCGGGTTCTGCACGTCGGCCGCCACCCACGAGGTGAGGAAGGCGTGCCAGCCGCCGGACGCCGGCGGGTCCTTCTTGGCGCGGCGCGCGACCAGCGTCTGCCAGTCCATCGACTGCATGTCGACCTTGAAGCCGGCCTTCTCCATGAGCGACTTCGCGACGGGCGCGAGGTTGGTCAGGATCTTCAGGTCCGTCGAGTGCATGAGCACGATCGGCGTGCCATCGTAGTTGGCTTCCTTCAGCAGCTCCTGCGCCTTCTTCATGTTCGAGGTGAGGAGCCCGTCCATGCCGGCCGTCGTCGACAGCGGCGAGCCGCACGGATAGTAGCTCTTGCAGGCCTTGATGTACTCGGCGTCGCCGATGGTCGCCATCAGGAAGTCTTCCTGGTTGAAGGCGTACCACAGCGCCTGGCGCACCTTCGGATTATCGAAGGGCGGCGCCAGCCAGTTGGGCCGCAGCGTGTACTGCCCGACGCCCGCCGGCGTCGTGACGAGGTAGACGCCGGGATCGGCCTTGAGCAGCGGCAGCAGGTCGTGGCTCGGCTGCTCGATCATGTCGAGCTCGCCAGCGAGCAGCGCGTTGACCGCCTGCTGCGCGTCGGCGATGGCGCGCCACTCGACGCGGTCGACCTTCACCACCTTGCCGCCGGCGAGGCCCGACGCGGGCTCCGAGCGCGGCTTGTACTTGTCGAACTTCACGTAGACCGTCTTGTCGCCGGGCTTCCACTCGTCCTGCTTGAAGACGAACGGACCCGAGCCCGTGAAGTCCGAGATCTGCGTGTTGGGATCGGTGTCGGCGACGCGCTTCGGCATCATGAAGGGCACGTTGGACGACGGCTTGCCGAGACCAAGGAGCACGAGGCCCGTCTTCTCCTTCAGCTTGATCGTGAAGCTCTTCGCGTCGACCGGCGTCATGCTCTCGACGAAGCCCATCAGCTTCTGGCCGATGCCGTCCTTGGCGCCCCAGCGCTTGATGGAGGCGACGCAGTCTTCCGCCGTCACCGGCTTGCCGTCGTGCCAGAGGAGCCCGTCGCGCAGCGTGAAGGTGTAGGTGAGGCCGTCGGCCGAAACGTCCCACTTCTCCGCCATCTGCGGCTTGATCTCGCCCTTCTCGTCCTGCGCGAGCAGCGTGTCGTAGATCATGTAGCCGTGGTTGCGGACGATGTAGGCCGTCGTCCAGATCGGGTCGAGGATCTTCAGGTCCGAGTGCATGTAGACGCGCAGCGTCTTCTGCGCGAAGGCGCCGGTGGCACTGAGCCCCAGTGCCACGAGCGCGACGAGCGCCATGAACAGGGAAGGTAAGCGACGCATGGTGATCAGGTCTCCTGGGTTGACTGGACTGGGCGAGCGTTGAACTAGGGCGTCCTCGGATCGATTGGCGTTGTTGGAAACTTGACGGCGGCTTCGACGGCGCGCGCCACCGCGAGAAGTTTTGCTTCCCCGCGCGGCGGCCCGATCATCTGCAAGCCGACGGGCATGCCGCTCTTGGTAAAGCCGACAGGCACGGAGATCGCTGGCAGTCCCGTCGTCGTGGCGAGGAACGAGAAGCGCAGCCAGTCGATGTAGGTCTCCATCGTCTTGCCGGCGACGACGCGCGGATATTCCTCCTCGGCCAGCAGCGGCTCGAGCCCGACCACCGGGCAGGCGAGCACGTCATGGGTCGACAGGAAGGTGTGCATGTTGAAGTAGAGGATGGCGCGCTTCTGGAAGGCTTCGTAGATCTGTTCGGCCTTCAATTTGTAGCCGAGGGCGATGTTTTCCCGAAGCGTCTTCTTGAAGTGCCGCTGGATGTCCGGCGGCAGGGAGCCCGGCAGGGACGCCCAGGCCATGCCCCGCAACGTAGCGAACGTAGGCAGAAGATCCGGCAGCTCCGGGCAGGCCTCCTCGACGCGTCCGCCGGCGCGCTCCACCTGGGCCAGCGCGTTCCGTAGAACGGTATCAATTTCGGGCTCCACGGCGGCGAACCCGCCGAGCGTCGGCGCGTAGGCGATGCGCACCTTCGCCTTGGCCTTGCGCACGGCCTGCTGGAAGGGCTCGGCCGGCGCCTCGAGCGTGATCGGCATGCGCGGATCGAAGCCCGCCATGGCGTCGAGGAACAGCGCGACGTCCGCAACGGTGCGCGCCATCGGCCCCATCACGCCGTCGGTGTGGAAGGCGATGACGCTCGGCGCCCCGCCCGCGCGGCCGGGCGAGGGTCGCAAGCCGACGATCCCGCAGTAGGCGGCCGGCGTCCTGAGCGAACCCGCGAAATCCGACCCGTGGCTCAACCAGACTTCGCCGGTTGCCAAGGAGACGGCCGCCCCGCCCGACGATCCGCCCGCGTTCTTGCGCGTGTCCCAGGGATTGCGCGTGCGCCCGAACACGTCGTTGAAGGTGTTGGCGCCGGTGCCCATCTCCGGCGTGTTCGTCATGCCGACGACGGTGGCGCCGCGGGCTTCCAGCATGTCGACGATCGGGTCGTTCTCGGCCGCGATCTTGTCGGCGAAACCCTTGGTGCCGAACGTGCAGCGCACGCCCTTGACCGGCGTCAGGTCCTTGATGCCGATCGGCAGGCCGGCGAGCCAGGCGACGTGATCGCCGTTCGCGCGCTTCCGCTTGCCGAGTTCCTTCAAGGACGCGCGCGCCCGCTCGGCGCAGACGGTCGGCATGGCGTTGACCGCCTGCTCCACCTGCGCGATCCGCGTGAGTGCGGCATCGAGTGCTTCGGAGGCTGCGATCTCCCCCTTGCGCAACAGGGTGACCACCTCGGTCGCCGTCAGCTTGCAGAGTTCCGGGCCCGTGAAGGGCGCCGCGGGCGGCGTGGCGGTGTTTTTCTTCTTGGCAGTCTTCGTGGCCATCTGCGGCGCTGGTCCTTCCTACGTGAGCCCGAAACTCTTCTACATCAATCCGCGCAGCAGGAGCAGCCGTCGCCGCGCTGGTCCTTGCTGTGCGGGTTGGCGTCCGGCGGCAGGTCCATGGCCGGGTTCTCCGCAAAGAAGCCGTTGGGCTTCAGCATGAAGCCCGCGTACTCCACCGGCATGATCGGGAAATCCTCGGGCTTGCACACGTGCGTGTGGCCGAAGGTGTGCCACAGCACGATGTCTTCGTTCTCGATATTGCGGTTGTTGGCGATGAACTTCGGCAGGCCGTCGCCGCCGGCGTGCTGGTTGGGGAACTCTCCGCTCGCGTAGCGCTCGGCCGGATCGAATTGCGTCACCCACACGTGCTTCGTCGCAAAGCCCGCGCGCTTGTGGATGGGGCTGCCCTCCTGCGCCAGCATCAACGGGCTCGCATTGATGACGAGCTTGTAGCCCGGCGCGTTACCGACGGAGTTCTTCACGTTCGGGTTCTGGATCTTCCAGTAGCGCCCCGTGCGGCCCTCGGCTTCGCGTGCCGCATCCCGCTCGCGGGCGAGAACCCGGCTCGTGGTGTCGAACACGTTGCCGTAGGGGTTGTCGCGGCCGTAGGGGCGCGGCACGAACTCGTGCTCGGTGACGGTGTTCTTCTCGCCATCGACCATCATGTGCAGGCGCACGTTGAAGAAGTGCTGGTGCGTCGGCCCGCCGAGGCCTTCCGAGACCATGCCGCCCCAGGGATAGGGCTTGCCCGGCGCCACGGCCGCCGTCTGGATGATGCCGGTCAGCTTGGCTTCGAGCTGGATCGTGCCGTCCTGGTAGAGATACCAGTAGAAGCCGTAGTCGTAGTTGCCGACCGTGGCGAAGAAGCTGATGACGAGCCGCCGCGAGCGCCGCACTTCGTAGGTCTCGTTGCGGAACTCGTAGTGCTTCCAGAGGATGCCGTAGTCCTCCTCGTGCATGCAGATGGCATTCTTCATCAGGATCGGCTGGCCGCTGTCGTCGGCCGCCGGCACGTCGAAGTAGTGGATCTGGCCGAGGCAGTCGCAGCCGAGCTCCAGCGCGTTGGCGAGCTTGCCGAGGCCGTATTCGCCGGCATCGAAGGCATTCTTCCAGAAGTGGTTCACGGTCGGATCGGCGTAGGGCACCACCATCTCGGTGACGCTGGCGCGGTAGATCACCGGGCGTTCCTTGGCGCCGTCCTTGAAGGCGAGCTGGTTGAGGACGAGCCCCTCGCGCGCCGTGAAGCCGACGCGGAACGACCAGTTCTGCCAGTCGACCTTCCAGCCGTCGACCTTGAAGCTCGGCCCCTCCGGCTGCACGATGTCGAGCGGCTTCACCGTCGTGCGCGGCTCGGGGTAGGCGGCGCGATTGTAGTTGCGCTTCCTCTTCGGGATCGGGATCACCTCGGCTTCATCGACGAGTTCGACCACCTTGCCCTCGTTGAGGTCGACGAGCGCGACGACGCCCTCGATCGGGTGCGCGTAGCCGTTGTCCTTCAAGTCCTCGCGGTAATAGGAGACGGCGCTGACGAGACGGCGCCCCTTCTCGACCTCGCGGTCGAAGTAGCCGGCCGAGAACGGATCGACCTGCACGCGCTCGATGTCGGCGTCCGTCAGCCCGCGCCGCTTCACCGCCGCGCGCCAGCCCGGATCTTTCTTCACCACATCGCCGACGAGGAAGAACTCCTCGATGATGACGGGCGGCTGCCCGTAGGGCGCGGTCTTGGTCGGCTGCTCGACCCAGCTCACGATCTTCTTCGCACCGATGTCGACGACGCCGTTGTAGGCCGCGCCCGACTTGCGATCGAAGAGCGTGGCGGCCGCGCAGCGCGTGACGGGCTGGCCGGGCTTGAAGGCCAGCACGCTCTTCTTGTCGGGCTCGGCCAACTGCACGAAGCCGAAGCGCGTGTCGGGCCCGAGGCCCTTCAGCTCCTTGAAGAGGGTGCAGGCCTGCGCGAGTTCGGCTTGGCTCAGCGGATCGAGGGGATGCACGGTCACGGGGGCTCTCCTGAAGTTTGTCGAAAGCGGTGGCAGAATCTGCCGCCCGAAAAGGCCGAGTGCACACGCGCTGATCAGGTCCCGCGTGCTGCAGCGCACTCCATGCCCGCGAGACTATCCGCCCCTCCGCCGCCCCGTTATCGAAATCCTGCAATTCGCGCGTGCGGTGCACGTGCCTGCTGTTCCGAAGGTGCCGAGCCCTCAACGCTCCTCCACCTGTCATCCCGGTGATTGTCACACGGCTGTCCGGTTCAGCATAGGGCGAGGTCC
>RXJK01000259.1:2262-3096 GCA_003963125.1 Hyphomicrobiales bacterium | reverse complement strand
CAGCCAGTTTATTTTCCTCGCCTTTCTGGGTTTTCGGATTCTGAGTTGGGATGATGTGCGCGGCATCTATCGAGCGCCATGGAGAAGTGCCTTCGACAAGGCGGCCAGGGAATACAAGTTCCCGTTGTTCGATATCCCCGCGACGCTCGGCAGCTATGCCATCAACAATCTTCCGGCAATTCTCGTGGGTTCGTTGTTTGGCCCAGCTTTCGCCGGTTACCTCGGCGTCGCGACGCGGTTGGTGACAGGGCCCATCGTGCTGATAGCCACTCCGCTGAGCAACGTGTTCGTCGCCGAGGCGAACAAGAGCAGCGATCGCGGGCACATGCTCGGCGTCGCGCGTGGCCTCCTTATCCTTGTCACGGGCCTCACTGCGTTGCCGATACTGGCGCTTGGGCTGGCTGCTCCGTACCTTGTCGTCCCGCTCCTGGGCCAGGCCTGGATCCCGACGGCACACATCATGACTGCCTTGGCATTTATGGGCGCCGCGCAGGCCTTGTCGACACCGCTCAGCGAAGTTCCCACCCTGTTGCGACGGCAGGAGGTGCGGCTGGTCGTCGACGCGGCGCGGATGGTGCTTGTCTTTGGTCCGCTGCTCGTCGGCGCCAAGATGGGGTGGGAAGCCATCGACGTCATCTATCTCATGGCTATTGGCGGGATGGTTGGGTTTGCCATCAAAACCGCAGCCTCACTGTACCTTCTGAAGCGGGACACCGAACCGGCACAGGCAACATTGTCGAGTCCGTATTCAATCGCGAGGAAACAGCACGATGAAGCTCCTGTTGAGTAGTGACGCGCATCCTGAAGGAGCCGTACCGTCGCTAAAGCCGGCAG
>RXJK01000259.1:1255-2212 GCA_003963125.1 Hyphomicrobiales bacterium | reverse complement strand
GGGAGATAAATCTGTCGGCGCTTGGCCCCGTGGCCAATCTCGCTCATGCTGCCGACATATCATCCGCGCGCCCATTCATTTCCGTTGCCGTTCCGACGTTTCGCCGGCCGGATACCATCAGGCGCACCATCGACAGCATTGTAGGGCAGGACTTTTCCAACTGGGAACTTGTCATCAGCGACGACGAAGGACCCAAGGGATCGAGTTGGCCCATCTTGGAAGATTATGCGCGATGCGATCCGCGTATCCGGATCGTCCAAAACCACAGGGGCCGGGGGCAGGTGGAAAACACCAACAACGCCATGCTTGCCTGCTCAGGCAAGTGGATCAAATTGCTGCATGACGACGATTGGCTGGCCTCGGGAGCTCTGAAGCGATTTGCCGAGATATCGATAAGATATCCGTCGGCAGCGTTCATGACCTGCGCAGCGCATGTTGTCGAGGAAAACCGGGTCGTGATGCGGTCGGATCCGCCGGAGCAAAACCGGGTCTCACTCTATTCGAGCCAGCAGTGCCTGACGGACCTCTACCTGGTACGGGTGACCAGGAGCCTTGGCATCATCCCTTCGACGCTGCTGATCAACGCTGCCGTGATCCACGCCGGATGCCAGATGCGCGCACACAAATCCATCCCGGCCGGCGTCGACCAATTGTTCTTTGTCGATCTGGCCCGTTACGGCGATATGGTGGCAATCAACGAAGGGCTGATCTTCTATGATGCGACACACCATCCGAGCATAACGACCTCGAAGAGCTACGGGGACGTGGATGAGGTCACCCTTGCCGTCAAACAGCTCAATTGGCATCTGATCGAGGATAGAAGGGGCCTCCCGGAACCGGAGCCGCTTTTGCGTGCGCTGCGGGTGGCCCGCATCCCGGCCAGGTTCCGCCATCAGTCCTGGCGAACGACGATGCGAGACGCCGTGCAGATCCTTCGGCCGTCCGTGATGAAGATCG
>RXJK01000259.1:0-1205 GCA_003963125.1 Hyphomicrobiales bacterium | reverse complement strand
CAGAATCCGACCGAAACTCGGCGCGCTGCAGACCCGTAAACGCTGAGGCTATGCTTCTGAGATGCCTGGCCTATCGAGCAATAGCGGACATTCGCGGGACAGCTCGATGGCAGGCTGCGCGAGTCGTCAGCCGACATCTGCATCGACGCGCCTCGTTCGGCTGAGCAAGCCCAGGCTGCGCAGTCAAAAGTGTGAGCGGTTAGGCTCGGCGACTTCGCCGTGGGCTTCCGTCCGGAATTGCGTAAAAACAGAGAGATAGGGCGGTTCGCCGTTTCCGTGAAACGCTCACGCCCAAGAAGCAAGCGGCGCGCTTTCGGAAAATCGGGCGCGCCGGATGAGCGGAAAGTTTCCGGTTCTACGGCAGCACCGAGATGCGCCCCAGAAGAGCGACCAATTCCGCCTGACGCCTTGTCTCTGTCTTGGCAAATAGCGAGGCGAGCTGGGTGCGGATCGTGGTTCGGCTGAGCCGGCTGCGCTCGGCAATTTCCAAAGGGGCATCGCCACTCGCCAGACGCAAGGCCAACTGCGTTTCGGCGCCGGTCAATCCAAACATTTTCCGCAAGGTCTCCGGATTGGGCCCCGTTCTCGGCTGGCGATCGAGAAGCGCGACAATGATCGACCCACCGGGGGTGCCAACGCCCTCTTCAGTCATGATAACCGGTCGGTCGCCAGCGTTGCGGATGACGATCCAGGACAACGATCCAGCAGCAAAATGAGCCGGCACGCCAGCAATCAGACTCCTCAGCGCCGCAGTTAGAACGCCAGGCGAATCCAGGGAATCCGCACGGGCCTCGAGGATGGTTTCGGCGGCCGCATTCCATTCGAGCACTCTCTTTGCCTCATCCAGCACAAGCCACCCGCAGCCGATGCGCTCGAGCATGCCGGTTATGGAATTAAGGCACGGCCGCACATACGTGCCAGCTATGGTCGGCCTGATGGTTTTGCGAGAGGCGCTTCGCGCGAAGGTGGTCGTTGCTCTTCTGCCGGCATCGGCCGCTAGCATGCCAGGCATTGCGATCGACCTCGTGTCATTCCGCCCGCTGATCAGGTTCATGGATTATCCGTCCTTGTTCTCTGCCTCTGCCATCCGTGCATGACGACCGACAGCCAGAAGATTGGGTGCTGGTCTTTCATAAGGACCTGATTTTTGGCGATCTGGAAGCAAGCAGACGTACTAGTCGTGCGCTCGACGGTCTAATCTCGAC
>RXJK01000032.1 GCA_003963125.1 Hyphomicrobiales bacterium | reverse complement strand
CGCCGGCGGCGAAGCCATCTCCGACACGCAGTGGATGATCACAACGCAGCAGGGCGAGCTCGTGAAGGAAAGCGTCGGCGCGTTGCCCACGCACGTGATCGCACCTGGCACCTATATCGCGACAGCGCGCACCGCGGGCCAAGCCTACCAGCGCGAATTCACTGTGCAGCAGGGCCAGGCCATGCAGGTGGAAGTGCTGCGCCGCTGAGCGGCGTCACGAACCTGACGACAGCCGCGTCCGCAACGCTTCGGGCGTGAGCGAAAAGCCGCTCTCGACCCAAGCCTGCTCGATCCGCGCGAGCGCCTCTCCCATCGCCGGCCCCGGCGCGATACCCGCGGCCTTGGCGTCGGCGCCGCTGAGCGGAAACCGCGGCACGGTCCAATCGGCCGGCAGCGCCGCAGCCGTGCGCCAGCGCGCATCATCTGCAGCGTCGGTGCGGCACGCCCACGAAAGCAGAAGTCTGTCCCTGTAGCCGGTGGCTCCCTGACGATAGATCGCCTGCTTTGCGCTCATGTCGTCGGGCGGCTCCGGCCAGCGCGGCGTCGAGGCGATGTGCAGAAGCCGCTGCGCTTCCGCGTTGGAGAGCCGCAGCCGCTGCTGCAGATGCAGCGCGTCCTCCGGCACCGCGACGGCCAATGCGGCCAGGCGCAGCACGAACTCCGGCTCGGCCCCGAGCATGGCCTCGATCGCGATCAGCCTTTCGAGCCTCCCGACACGCGGCGCCCGCCCAAGGACGAGTGAGAGCAACCCATGATCATAGAGCGACGCGCACATGGCGCCCGCCCGCGGCGCCAGCAGCAGGCGCCGCAGTTCCTGATGCACCCGCTCCGCCGAAAGCCGCGCAAGGCCCGCGCGCGCCTCTACGCACGCGCGCATGCCGTCGGCATCGGGCTCGCCCTCGCCGTAACGCGCGTTGAAGCGGAAAAAGCGCAGGATGCGCAGATAATCTTCGCGGATGCGCGTGACCGCATCGCCGATGAACCGCACGCGCCGCGCAACGACGTCCGCATATCCCCCGAGCGGATCGTGCAGCGTACCGTCCGCATCGCAGTAGAGCGCATTCATCGTGAAGTCGCGCCGGCTCGCATCCTGCGCCCAATCGTCCGTGAAGGCGACCGTGGCGTGCCGGCCATGCGTCTCGACGTCGTGCCGGAGCGTTGTCACTTCCGTGGCGATGCCGTCCACGACGATCGTGATCGTGCCGTGCGCGATGCCCGTCGGTAGCGCCTTCAGCCCTGCGGCCTGCGCCGCCGCGATCACCTGCTGCGGCGTCGCGGGCGTCGCGATGTCGACGTCCTCGACGTCGAGCCCGAGGATGCCATTGCGCACCGCGCCGCCGACGGCCCGCGCCGCAAACCCCGCCTCCGCCAGCGCCGCGAACACGCGCGCCCGTGCCGGCTCCTTGAGCCAGGGCGCATCGATCCTGCGTGGCAGATCGGCAGCCACCGCCCCTCCTACTTCATCCGGCCCGGCTCGATCTTGCCGTCCTTGCCCATGTGCGGCGGCACGTATTCCTGGTCCGGCCGGCCGCTTTCCGCCGTCGCCGCTGCATAGATGCGCAAGCCCCCCACGAGCACCGCCCCGCACACGAACAGCAGCACGAGCGGCGCCTCGTTCAACACAGAGCCCAGGGCGCGCTTCTCGCTGCGCAGATATCTGATCCCGCAGTAGACGAGCGTCGGCAGCAGGAACAGAAGGACGTTCTCTAGGACGATGCGCATGACGCGTAGAGCCTCGTGTGCATGTTCTTCAGCATGCCGGCGGTCGCGCCCCAGATATAGCGGCCTTCATAAGGCATCGCATAGAAAGAGCGGCGGCGGCCCTTCCATTCGCGGCTGTCTTTCTGGTGGTTGCCCTCGTCCATCAGGAACGACAGCGGCACCTCGAACACCTCGAGCACCTCGCGCGGATCGAGCCGCGTCTTGAAGCCGGGCTTCACCAGCGCCACGACCGGCGTGATTTCGAAGCCCGTTCCCGTTCGATAGCTGTCCAGGAAGCCCAGCGGCTCGACCAGATCACGCGTCAGGCCGATCTCCTCCTCCGCTTCGCGCAGCGCGCAGGCGATGGGGGTGGCATCGTCCGGCTCGACCTTGCCGCCCGGAAACGAGATCTGGCCGGGATGGCTCGGCAGGTCATTCGATCGCTGCGTCAGAAGCACCGTCAGGGCATCCCGCAGCACGATCGGCACCAGCACGGCGGCGGCCCGTGGCGGCGGCAGTTGCGCGAGATCGTCCTTGAACTCGGGATTGAGATCCCAGTCGCTCGGCCCGATCGCGACGCCAGACCGCGGATCGAAGATCGCCTTCGACGGCGCAGGCAGCAGCCCCTTGCGGGCCCGCTTCAGGAATCCTCGTCGCGAGAACGCGTCAGCGTCGCTCATGCCTCTCCCGTCCAGACTGCCGTCAATGGCTCCGCCGCGCCCGGCACCTTGTCATGCCTTCACCAGGGCGACGATGGCATCCGCAAGTTCACGGCAGCTCGCCTTCCCGCCCATGTCGCGCGTGCGGATGTCGCTGTCTTTGATCAACGTCTCGATCGCCTTGACGATCGATGCCGCCGCCTCCGCATGGCCCAGGTGCTCCAGCATCATGGCCCCGGACCAGATCTGGCCGATCGGGTTGGCGATGCCCTTGCCTGCGATATCGGGCGCCGAGCCGTGCACCGGCTCGAACATGGAGGGGAACTCGCGCTCAGGATTAATGTTGCCGCCGGGCGCGATGGCGATCGTCCCCGTCGTCGCGGGGCCGAGGTCCGACAGGATGTCGCCGAACAGGTTCGAGGCGACGATCACGTCGAACCAATCCGGATTGCGCACGAGATGCGCCGTCAGGATATCGATGTGGAACTGGTTCGTCTTGACGTCGGGGAACTCCTTGCCGATCGCCGCGAACCGCTCGTCCCAGTAGGGCATCGAGATCGAGATGCCGTTCGATTTCGTGGCCGACGTGACTTCCTTGCGCTTGCGGCTGCGCGCGAGGTTGAACGCATAGCGCATGACGCGGTCGCAGCCCTTGCGCGTGAAGACCGCCTGCTGGATGGCGGCTTCGAGTTCCGTCCCCTCGTACATGCGCCCGCCGATGGACGAATACTCGCCCTCGTTGTTCTCGCGCACGATCATGTAGTCGATCTCACCGGGCTTGCGGTCGGCGAGCGGCGACTTCAGGCCCTCGAACAGCCGCACGGGGCGCAGGTTGATGTATTGCTGAAAGCCGCGCCGGATCGGCACCAGCAGGCCCCACAGCGACACGTGGTCGGGC
>RXJK01000211.1 GCA_003963125.1 Hyphomicrobiales bacterium | reverse complement strand
CGCCCTTTGTCGCGCGGGCGTAGAGCTTTTCCAGAACGGCGCGGGCGGTTTCGCAGGCGGACTGGGGACCGGTCAGCGTGATGACGTTGCCGTGGGCCTGGGCCTCGATGCCGAGGCGCTCCTCGATCAGGGCCAGATGGCCGTCGAATTCACCGAGCAATCGCGTGAGATGGCGATTGTCCTCGAAGGGCACGACGAGGCGTGCCTCTCCCGACCGCTGCTTTCCAAGGCCTGTTGCCGCCGGCCCGCGAATGCCATTCAAGTCGGCTCACCCTCCAAAGTCACAAGCACTCCTCGGAATCGACCGGGAGATCCTAGCACACTCGGCCATGCGGCCGCTCGGCAGGCACTTCAGGGGCCGGTAACTGAGCCACCGGACAGGACCTTGCCTGCCAGACTATTGGGCCCTTGGCCTACAATTTCAACATCCACTGTGTGACCGACCCATGAAGCCGGAGCCTCGGCATGGACGGCCTGCAGGTAAGGTGAACGACCGACCAACTGGCCCGGGTGGCGGCCTTCGCGCTCGAACAGGACGGGCAACGTGCGACCGACGCAGGATCTATTGAACGCTGTTTGTTGATCGTGCAGGAGCTTCTGGAGGCGCGCCAAACGCTCTGACTTGACGTCGTCCGGGACCTGCGAAGCCATTGATGCGGCAGGCGTTCCTGGACGCGGGCTGTACTTGAAGGAATAGGTCTGGGCAAAGCCCACGGCCTCGACGAGGCGGACCGTGGCCTCGAAATCCTGGTCGGTCTCACCTGGAAAGCCGACGATGAGATCCGTCGACAGAGCAATGTCTGGCCGGGCGTCACGGATGCGCGCGACCAGGGCCAGATAATGATCTGCGGTATGCTTGCGGTTCATGGCCGCCAGGATGCGATCCGACCCCGATTGCACCGGCAAATGCAGGAACGGCATGAGCTTGGCGTTGTGGCGGTGGGCGGCGACGAGGTCGTCGTGCATGTCGTGCGGGTGGCTCGTCGTGTAGCGCAGGCGCGCGAGGTCCGGGATCTCGGCGAGGCGTCCCATCAGGCGCGCAAGGGTCCATGGTTGACCGTCGGGACCTTCGCCGTGGTAGGCGTTGACGTTCTGGCCGAGCAGCACGATCTCGCGCGCGCCGCCCTCCACCAGCGCCTCGGCCTCGGCGACAAGATGAGCGACGGGGCGCGAATATTCCGCGCCGCGCGTGTAGGGCACGACGCAAAACGTGCAGAACTTGTCGCAGCCTTCCTGCACGGTGAGGAACGCGGCCACGCCCTGCCGCCCGCGGCGCGCAGGCAGCGTCTGGAACTTGTCGCGCGCGGGGAATTCGGTCGCCACGACATCGTCGCGGCCGTCGCGGGCCTTGGCGATGAGGTCTGCAAACTCATGATAGGCCTGGGGCCCGACGACGAGATCCACGACCGGCGCGCGGCGGCGCATCTCGGCCCCTTCAGCCTGCGCGACGCAGCCCGCGACTGCGACCATGGTGTCCTTGCCCGCCTCGCGGCGAAGGGCCTTCAACTCCCGCAGGCGGCCGAGCTCCGAATAGACCTTCTCGGCGGCCTTCTCGCGAATGTGGCAGGTATTGAGGACGATCAGGTCCGCGTCTTCCGGCGAGTTCGCAGCGCTATAGCCGGCCGGCGCCAGCAATTCCGAGATGCGCTCGGAATCGTAGACGTTCATCTGGCAGCCGTAGGTTTTGACGAAAACGGTCTTCTGCGCGCTCATGGCGGCACCCATAGCCCAGCGGCGGCGGCGGCGTAAAGCTGGCGGCTACTTGCGGTCGGGCTTCAGCCGCACGCCATGCAGCTCCAGCTTGTGGCCGACGAGGCGGAAGCCCAATTCGCGGGCGATACGCTCCTGCAGGCGCTCGATCTCCTCGCTCTGGAACTCGATGACGCGGCCGGTCTCGATGTCGATCAGGTGGTCGTGGTGGGCCCCGCTCACCTCCTCGTAGCGACCGCGGCCGGCGCCGAAGTCGTGGCGCTCGAGGATGCCGTTGACGGCGAACAGCTTGAGCGTGCGATAGACCGTCGAGAGGGAAATATGGCGGTCGACCGCGTTGGCACGCCGGTACACCTCCTCGACGTCGGGATGGTCCTTGGCCTCGGACAGAACGCGCGCGATGACCCGGCGCTGGCCCGTCATGCGCATCCCCTTTTCGGCGCACAGCTGCTCGATGTGGGTCGCGGTGTCTGACTTCGGCTCTTCGCTCATCCTCGGCTCTTGGCAGCAGCGTGGCCCGTTCGCCCGGGACGCGGCGGAGACGGCGCAAAGACGCGGTGCGAAGCGGTTATAGGTGACCTTGCCGGGCGCGAAAAGGGCAGCCCACGGAGGCGATCAGAGCTTCAGCGCCATGACGCTCGCGGTCTCGGCCTCGGCACCGGGCTTTTCGTAATAGCCCTTGCGCTCGCCGACCACCTCGAAGCCGAGCTTGCCGTAGAGGCCGCGGGCCGCCGCATTGGACTGGGCGACCTCGAGAAAGAGCTTGCGCACCTCGGACTTGCGGGCGGCCCGGCAGATGGCCTCGACCAGCTTCACGCCGAGCCCATGGCGCTGATGCGCCGGGATCACGCCCAGCGTCAGGATCTCGGCTTCGTCCGCCGCCATCTGCGCCAGCACGAAGCCGATGGTCTGGGGCTGCGGCGTCGCGATGCGGGCGAGGAAGGCGATGGAGCCGGGGTGCGACAGCAGGGTCTCGAACGCCGCCTTGTCCCAGGGTTGGGGGAAGAGTTGCGCATGCATGACCGCAAGATCGGCCGCGTGCTCGGGCCCCGCCCAGAGGATGCTGGTGTGGCGGTAATCCGGACTGCTCATGGGCTGGCCCTCGGCAAGACGAACGACGCCTGCGCCTTGGCGTCCGGCGGGCGCAGATAAAGCGGTCGAACCGCGGTGGATGGCGGACGGGCAGCGGCGAAGGGGCCGAAGGTGCGGGCGTCCGGCTGGAGATCGGGATGAAGAGCCGTGCAGGCGCTACGTGCGGCGAGCAACGGCGCGCCGGAGCCGACGAGGATGGCGCCGGCGGCATCCGCGAGAGCCGCGGCTTCATCGAGCGGCAGGAACAGCGGCTCGGCCGCGACGGCACCGGGGGTGAAGATCGCGAAGAATGCCATCTCGCGGCGGGCATCGACGGCGATAGCCAGCGTTCCCTCAACGCCCTTCGCGCGCGCTTCCGCCGCCAGTGCGTCGAGCGTGGACACGCCGAGAAGCTGGCAGCCCGTCGCTAGAGCGAGCGCGCGCGCTGCTGCGACGCCGGCGCGGACGCCGGTAAAA
>RXJK01000253.1 GCA_003963125.1 Hyphomicrobiales bacterium | reverse complement strand
CTTTTCCCAGCGGCCTTCGCGGGTCTGCTGCCAGTAGGTGGCCGTGCAGCCGGCGTCCTTGGCGTCTTTCCACTGCTTGCGGGCGAGCGCGCGGGCGTCCTCGTCGCGGCCGTCGAAGAGGATGACCATGCGGGCGTAGCCGGCGAACGCGGGGCATTGCGCACCGTCGACGAGGAAGCGCACGTGCGCGCCGTTGGGATTGTCGTCGCCGGCGGTGAGGAACACGGGCTGCTTGTCGGGATAGCCATCGCACGCCGAGCCGTGCGGCAGGAAGCTGTCGTCGCGATAGGTCCAGAGGTGATTGTCGAGGGCTTCGACGCGCTCGTCCGAGCCCGCCTGCACCACCGCGCGCCAGCCGCGTTCGAGGGTGCGCTCGAGCAGGCTCGGCAGCACGCGCTCCAGCGGGAAATGCTCGAGGTGATAGAAGAGGACTTCGGGGGCCGCGTCCGCCGCCATCACGGCCTCATTTGGCGAACGGGTTTTCGCCGCCGCGCAGCTTGAAGCGCACCGGCACGCCGGGAAGATCGAAGGCGTCGCGCAGGCTGTTCGTCAGGTAACGGATGTAGGCCTTGGGCAGCGCATCGGGACGGGAGCAGAAGGCGACGAACGTGGGCGGGCGCGAAGAGGGCTGCGTCATGAAACGCAGCTTCACGCGGCGCCCCTTCGAGGCGGGCGGGGCGTGCCGCTGCAGGGCTTCGCCGAGCCAGCGATTGAGCTCCGGCGTCGGCACGCGCTTGTTCCAAAGCTCGTAGGATTTGAAGACGGCTTCGCGCAGGCCGTCGAGGCCGCGGCCCGCGCGCGCCGACAGCGTCACGAGGCGCAAGCCCGGAAGCTGTGCGAGCCGCTGGTCGAGCATGTCGCGCAGTTCCTTGTGGCGGCGCTGCTTGTCGGTGACGAGATCCCACTTGTTGACCGCGACGACGAGGGCGCGGCCCTCCGTCTCCACCATGTCGCCGATGGTGAGGTCCTGGTGCTCGAAGGGACGCTCGGCATCGATCAGCAGCACGACGACTTCGGCGAAGCGGATGGCGCGCACGGCATCGCTGGCGGCGAGCTTCTCGGCGAGTTCGGAGATGCGCGCCTTCTTGCGCAGGCCTGCGGTGTCGAACAGGCGCACGGGGCGGCCGCCCCAGTCGAAGTCGGACGAGATGGCATCGCGCGTCAGGCCCGGCTCGGGGCCGGTGATCATGCGCTCCTCGCCAAGCAGCGCGTTGACAAGGGTGGACTTGCCCGCGTTCGGGCGGCCGACGATGGCGATGCGGATCGGATGGCTCTGCGCCTCGGCCGCGATCTCTTCGGACGAGACGGCATCCTCGGGCTCATCGCCTTTTCGGGGCGCGCGCACGGGCTTCAGGCCAAGCGCCTGCAGCATGACGCCGGCCAGTTCGCCGATACCTTCGCCATGCTCGGCGGAGATCGCGATCGGCTCGCCGAGCCCGAGCTGAAAGGCCTCGTAGAAGCCGTCCGTGCCCCGGCGGCCCTCGCACTTGTTGGCGACGAGTACCACGGGTGTTCCGGCCTCGCGCACGACCTTCGCGAAGGCCTGGTCGGCCGGCACGATGCCGTCGCGCGCGTCGACCACGAACAGCGCGACATCGGCCTTGGCGATCGCCGCCTCGCTCTGCGCGCGCATGCGGTCGGCGATGCTGCCGGCCTCTGCCTCCTCGAGGCCTGCCGTATCGACGATGGTCAGCATGTTGCCGGCAACGTTCGCCTCGCCCTCGCGCCGGTCGCGCGTCAGGCCCGGCAGGTCCGAGACGAGCGCGGTGCGCTTGCCGGTCAACCGGTTGAACAGTGTCGACTTGCCCACGTTGGGGCGGCCGACGATGGCGACGACAGGAGGCATGGGGGTCTTTCGCTCGGGCATGCTGGGAGCGAATAGCGCCCGGGGGCCTCGGGGGCAAGCGCGCCGAGCACCAACCGGAGGCCGCGCCGCACTGCAGTCATGTTCAAGCCTCAGTTAAGCATGTTTTTACACCTGCACCGGCTTGATGAACGCGGGAGCCGCGCGATGCTCGACACCAAGCACATGTGGTTGGCCCTTGCCGTGCTTGCGGCCATCGTCTTCGCGATAGACTGGTCGCGACGCCAGCCGTCCGGGCCTGCGGGTGAACCGGTCGCCTACATCACGGTCGTCGAGGATGGCCGCCCCGCGACACGGGGCATCGGCCGCAAGGACTGCCTCGCGCTGCCGGATCGGGTCTGGGCTGCGACGGATCAGGGCGTGGAATGCATCGCCTATCTCACGCCGGAAAGCGGCGTCAGCGGCGGCGCGGCGATCATCTACTTCGAGGGCGATGTCGCCGATCAGACGCCCGAGACGGCTGCCCAGATGGTCGCTGGCTATCGCCGCATCGCGGGCCAGGCGCAGGAGCGGTTCGGACTGCCGCTCATCGTCATCGGGCGGCCGGGGCTCATGGGCTCGTCGGGTTTCCACCTCCTCGGCGGGCGGCGCGACGAAGGCGAGATCCTAAACGAAGCCGTCGATGCGGTGAAGCGGCGGTTCGGCTTGAACCGGCTGATCCTCGCAGGGCAATCCGGCGGGGCGCGCGTCATCGCGCAGCTTCTCGTGCTCGGCCGCACCGACATCGCCTGCGCGGGGATGGGCTCGGGCGCCTACGGCATCCCGCAGACGGTGAGCGGGAAAACCAGGACGAATGTTTTCGGCGACCCCGGCGAGCGGTATCTCGTGCCGCTGCGCATGGTCGATCGCGTGGTGCCGTCGCCCGAGCGGCGCCTGTTCGTCATCGGCGATCCACTCGACAAACGGGCCGCGTTCCAGGAGCAGAGCGAATGGGCGAACGCGCTCATCGCGCGCGGGCACCACGCGAAGCTGCTCGATGCGACCGGGTCCGGTCCCGAGCATCACGGGCTGTCGACCGTGGCGCTGTACGTCGCAGGAATGTGCGCCAGTGGAAAGTCGGATGCCGAGATCGCCGCGTTCGTCGAGCTGCAGCGCACTACGCCCCGCGCGCAGTAAGGGCGAGGCGTTTCGATGTGACGCTTTGCAAAAATCAGTTCAGAGCGATCAGGCGCGCTTTGTCGGTGAGGATGAACATGCGGCCGCCGGCGACGACCGGGGCGATGTAGACGGGGGCGCCCATGTCCTGCGTGGCGATGACCCGGCCTGTCATAGCATCGACGCTGACGAGGTTGCCCTTCTCGGACACGGCCCAGAGATGATTGCCGGCGAGAACCGGGCCAGACCACGTCGTGCCGCCGGGCAGTTTCGCGGTCCACTGGATCTTGCCCTCGGAGCGGGAGATTGCCATCAGCTGCCCGCCCGTATCGACGAGGAACACCGTATCGCCGGCAATCGCGGGCGGCTGGATGCTGGCGACGTTGAGCGACCACATGCGTTCGCCGGTGCGCTGCGTGTTTGCCACCGTGCGGCCCGCGTGGCCCGCGACGAAGACGAAACCGCGATCGACGGCGGGACGGGAGGCATCGCTCATGGCGGCCAGCGATGACGCCGTGCGCGACCGCGAGAGGGAATCCGACCAGACGGCGCGGCCATCGTGCACGCTCAAGGCGACGACGTCGCCCGTCGGATAGGGCACGATGACGAAGTCGCCATCGACGGCCGGGCTCTGGTTGGCGAGGATGCTCGCGCGCTCCGGCATGCCGCGGAAGCTCCAGATCTCGGAGCCGTCGGAGCCCGACAGGCAGAAGACCTGGCCGTCGCGGTTGACGATGAAGACACGTTCCGCCGAGGCCGTGGGCGAGGAGCGGATCGGCGAGCCGACGTTCTTCTCCCAGAGCTTCTTGCCGGTGCCGAGATCGAGCGCGATGGCGAGGCCGAAGCCGGTGCCAGCGTAGAGGCGGCCACCGTCGGCCGCGATGCCGCCGCCGAAGCCTTCCTGGTCCTTCTCGCCGGGTGGCGTCAGGTTCGCGGTCCACACCACGGCACCGGTGGATGCGTTGAAGGCCGTAACGCGGCCTGCGGCGTCGAGCGTGAAGACCTTGCCTTCGGCGACGATCGGCGAGGCCGTCACCTTGCCGTAGAAGCTCGAACCCTTGCCGGCATCGGCCGTCCAGGCGACCTTCACGGTGCCATTGAGGGCCAAGTGGCCCGGCGCATTGCTCGGCACGCCGCCGGGCTGCGACCAGCTATCGTTCGTGCGGGGTGGCGGCAGGGCGATCGGCCGGTCGGCAGGCGACAGGTTCGTCGTGATGTTTTCCTGCTGGATGATCTCGATGCGCTTGCCGGGGAGCGGTTGCTCCTTCTCGGCCCAGGGATTGAGATCCGTGATCTTCGGCATCGGCGGCAGGCTCATGCCCGCGACCATGTCGGAGCAGCCGGGCAGCGTGAGAAGCGCAGCGAGGCAGACCGCGGCGGCGCCCAATCGCGTCGCCTGCCTTGCCTTGCTCGATGCGTCGCGTCTCACCATCATCTGCCCAACTTTTCGCTCGCGCCTCAACGGCCCTTCGGCTCGGTCTTCTGCGCCGGTGCGGGTGGCGGCGGTGTCGTCGCCACTTTGGCGAG
The DNA here is from genome assembly GCA_003963125.1 of Hyphomicrobiales bacterium. Classification (GTDB taxonomy): domain Bacteria; phylum Pseudomonadota; class Alphaproteobacteria; order Rhizobiales; family Hyphomicrobiaceae; genus AWTP1-13. The sequence goes on along the minus strand of RXJK01000253.1, from coordinate 13,486 downwards.
TTCGGCCTCGGTCAGCATGGCGAGCATCAGGCGGGAGCGCTCGGCGATGCTGGGCGGCACGTTGCGGTCGCCCATGAGCTTCTCGAATTCCTGCTTCGCCTCGTTGTCCTTCCCCGCCTTCAGCGCCGCAAGGCCCAGAAGCTCGCGGGCACTGAAACGCCAGGCATTTTGCTCGGCCGCCAAAGGCGTGAGCTGATTCTGAATCTCCGTCCAGTTAGCGGTGTCGAGCGTCAACATGGCAATCTGGAGGCGCGCGTAGTCGGCAAACAGCGCGTCCGTGCGCCGGTCCTTGGCGACGGCGTCGTACTTGGCGATGGCGTCGGAGGTCTTGCCGGCGGCCTTGTCGGCGGCGGCGAGGCGCAGGCGGGCGAGCGTGGCGTAGCCGTTGGGGCCATTGCGGGCGATGTCGTCGAGCGCGGTCGGCGTATCGGGCTTGGCGTCGGGCTTCGGCGTTTCGCGAATGGCCTGCGAGAAGCGGGAGCCGGCGGCCTGTGCGGCGGCGGTCTTGCGGCCCTCGTAGAATTTCCAGCCTCCGACGCCAGCAATGACGAGCACGACCGCAGCGACAAGGTAGGTGCCGTACTGCTGCCAGAGCTTCAGGAGCTGCTCGCGGCGCAGCTCCTCATCGACTTCCCTGGCCAATACGTCGCGATCGTCGACCATTCCGAGACTGCTCCTATGCCTTGCCGGCGCTTGGTATTCTTCTTTGTCTGCGCCTCCTTCATAGCCCGGCGCGCCAGCGGCCGAAAGGCCTGCGGGGCAGGGTGCGGCCCCGTCGCGCCAATGGGCCGTGCGTTTGCGGCGGAAACATGGGGCTCAGCCGGGTAGCGGCAGAGGCAGCTCCCACTGTCGCGCCTCGAGCACGGTCACGGGGTCGCCGAGGCGGACCGGACCGCCGGCCAGAACGGTGCAGGTCAAACCGCCGCGCCAGTCCGGGGCAAGGGCCCGCAGCAGCCCCTTGTGTACCTGTTCCATGCGCACGCACGGATAGGTCTGGCCCGTCACCTCCAGGCGGACAGCGCCGAGGCCCAGGATCGACCCGCGGGCTCGCGGCAAGGCCAGACCCTCGACGAGGAGGTTGGCCCGGCGGCTGGTCCAGGGCAGATCCGGCGCCCCGACGGCCTCGCAGGCCGCACGCCAGTCCTCGATGGCCAGCACCGTGATCTGTCGCTTGCGAAATTTCAGGCCCTTGAAATCGCCAACGAGACCGGCGGCCTGCGTGATCGTGCCCGCCTCCATGACCTGCATGGGTTCGAGACGGGCCGAGCGCCAGGCCAGCCCGATCAAACGTCCGTCGGTGAGGGACAACGGCATCGAAGCCTCTCGTGTTATCGGCAACTCCAAGGACAGGATCTTGGATTTCATACGGAAAAAGGATGCTTGCCTTATTTTGCGCCAAAATTCCGGGGTTAAGTCTGAGCGTGGGCCGCGGGGGAATGCGGTTCGCACGCTGCTTCGCCGAAACGTATTCGGCGCCCGATGCTTCCGGCGGTTTGTGCGGGAGATATCGGCGCACCGACGGCAGGCGGCAACACCGAGCGCCGGTCCCGGCCGTCAACCTTGGGGCATCGGACGCATGGACCTGGCGCCTCGTCTGGTGTATTCGTGCCACGGGGCAGAGTAAAAGTTGCGTAGCGTACGAGGGGCAGCATGGCCGACGAACCGTCTGCAGCGGGCACTGGGGCCGTTTCCAGCGGACAAGCGCGCGGTGGCGCCGGGGAAACCCAAGGCCAGCCGACCGCGGCGAGCTTCCCGCCCAACCTGACGCAAGAACTCGCGCATCTGATCGCGGCGTCGATCGCGCAGCAGGGCGGCCAGCCGGCAGGGCAGCGGCCCGCCAACGGCGGCACGCCCACCAACGCCGAACTGACGACGCTCGCGGAAATCATGTCCGGCGGGCAGGCGCCGCGTAAGCCGCTGCCGCCCTACCGGGACGACCTGTCCACCTTCAACTACAACCGGCCGCAGGCGCCGCCGGCGCCGCTGCGCCCCGTGCACGAGGCCTATCCGGCGCCTCTGGCCCCGGCCGGGGGCTCAGCGCAGGTGCACGACGACGAACCGATGCCGATCCCGTCGACGTGGCGGCAACCGGCTGCGCACGATGACGAGCGCCCCCTTCTGAAGCAGATGGCGGCGGCGGGCATGGGACTCGCAGCGGGCCTCGTGGTGGTGGTGCCTGCCGTGTTGTGGATGACCGGCGCCTTCGGCCCGCTCAAAGCCCGCTTCGACAACGGCAGCAGCAATGAAGTGCGCGCGGCCAAGGTTCGTCCGCTCGATGCCTCGGCCGATCAGGCCGTGTACTATCCCAACGATATCGCCTCGGGTGGGCCCGCCGAACCTTCGTCGGTCACCACCGCCAGCATGACGCGGGCATCCCCGCCGATGGACCCGGCCCTCGTGATGGAACGCGTCCTGGTGCAGGCGCGCCAGAAGATCGAAGGCGGCGACGTGATCGCTGCGCGGGAGATCCTCACCGGTGAAAGCTCGCCCTCGGCGCCGCTGATCTTCGCGCTCGCGGAGACCTACGATCCCAACATGCTTGCGGCCTGGGGCAGCCGCGGGGTCGCTGCCGACGTGCAGCGCGCCCGATCGCTTTATGCGAAGGCGCTCGAGCAAGGTTACGGCCGCGCTCTGCCCCGCCTCGACGCGCTGAAATAGCGATCCCAGCGTCTCCTCGCTGGGGTTAACGTCGTCGATGGCGATGAGGCGCCGCTCCTCCGCGCGCCCGCCAAGCCTTGATCTGGCTCAAGTCCCATTATTCGACGAAGGGACGTTGGACGCCAGCGTACGGCTGCCGATAATAGAGGCAAAGCAAACAAGCCTCACGCTGGAGGAAGCGCATGTCTGCCAAGGCTTACACCGTGCCTGCGGAATGGTCCGCGCGCGCCTATGTCGACCAAGCCAAATACCAGGCGATGTACAAGCGCTCGGTGGAGGACCCGAACGGCTTCTGGGGCGAGATGGGCAAGCGGCTCGACTGGATCAAGCCGTACACGCGCGTGAAGAACACCTCGTATGATCCGCACAACGTGTCGATCAAGTGGTACGAGGAGGGCAGCCTCAACGTCGCCGCCAACTGCATCGACCGGCATCTCGCCAAGCGCGGCGACCAGGTGGCGATCATCTGGGAAGGCGACGATCCGACGGTCGACCAGACCATCACCTACAAGCAATTGCACGAGCGCGTGTGCAAGTTCGCCAACGTGCTCAAGGCCAACGGCGTCAAGAAGGGCGACCGCGTCACCATCTATCTGCCGATGATCCCGGAAGCCGCCTACGCGATGCTCGCGTGCGCGCGCATCGGCGCGGTGCACTCGGTCGTGTTCGGCGGCTTCTCGCCGGACAGCCTCGCGGGCCGCATCGTCGACGCGGAATCAAAGTTCGTCGTCACGGCGGACGAGGGTCTGCGCGGCGGACGCGTGATCCCGCTCAAGAAGAACACCGACGAAGCCCTCAAGAAGTGCATCGGCGACGAGAAGGTGCTGATGGTGCGGCACACCGGCAACCCGGTGAACGTCGTCGCGGGCCGTGACCTCTGGCTGCACGACGAACTCGTCAAGGTCGACGCGAATTGCCCGGCGGAAGAAATGAATGCGGAAGACCCGCTGTTCATCCTCTACACCTCGGGCTCGACGGGCAAACCCAAGGGCGTGCTGCACACGACCGGCGGCTATCTCGTCTACGCCTCGATGACGCACCAGTACGTGTTCGACTACCACGACGGCGACATCTACTGGTGCACGGCGGACGTGGGCTGGGTGACGGGCCACAGCTACATCCTGTACGGGCCGCTCGCCAACGGCGCGACCACGCTGATGTTCGAAGGCGTGCCGAACTATCCGACGGCCTCGCGCTTCTGGCACGTGATCGACAAGTGGAAGGTCAATACCTTCTACACGGCGCCGACCGCCATCCGCGCGCTGATGGGGGCGGGCGACGACTTCGTCAAACGAACGAGCCGCAAATCGCTGCGTCTCCTGGGCTCGGTCGGTGAGCCGATCAATCCGGAAGCCTGGGAGTGGTACTACAATGTCGCCGGCGACGGGCGCTGCCCGATCGTCGACACGTGGTGGCAGACGGAAACGGGCGGCATCCTCATTACGCCGCTGCCGGGCGCCACGGCGCTGAAGCCCGGTTCCGCTACGCTCCCGTTCTTCGGCATCCAGCCGGCCCTCGTCGATGACAAGGGGCAGATCCTGGAAGGGGCGACGAGCGGCAACCTCGTCATCCTCGACAGCTGGCCCGGCCAGATGCGCACGGTCTACAAGGATCACGAACGCTTCGTGCAGACGTATTTCTCGGCCTACAAGGGCATGTACTTCACGGGTGATGGCTGCCGGCGCGACGAGGACGGCTACTACTGGATCACGGGCCGCGTCGACGACGTGATCAACGTGTCCGGCCACCGGCTCGGCACGGCGGAAGTGGAATCGGCGCTCGTCTCGCATCCGAAGGTCGCCGAAGCGGCGGTCGTCGGCTACCCGCACGATATCAAGGGCCAGGGCATCTACTGCTACGTGACGCTGATCCAGGGCTACGAGCCAACGGAAGAGCTGCGCAAGGAACTCGTTGCGCACGTGCGCAAGGAGATCGGTCCGCTGGCGAGCCCCGACATGATCCAGTTCGCGCCCGGCCTGCCCAAGACGCGCTCGGGCAAGATCATGCGGCGCATCCTGCGCAAGATTGCCGAGGACGACTTCTCCAATCTCGGCGATACGTCCACGCTCGCCGAGCCGGCGGTGGTCGACGACCTCGTCACCAATCGCCAGAACAAGCGCTAGACCTCGTCGCCGGTGCAGGATCCGGCCAGTGTTCCGCCCACGCTGCATAGCTCGCAGCGTGGGCTTTGCATTTTGCGCTGCCGTTGCCGATTTATCTCAATCGCGGCAATTCTCTCCCGCACCTGTGCATAACGATGCTGCGATGCGTTACGCTCGTGACGATTTTGCGGGTCGAGAATGCTGGACAGTCCGAAGCGATACCCACCGCGCCATCCCCCTGAAGGCGGCGCACCGGCCGATGTGACGCACGAAGGGTACCCCCGATCGCAGCCGCACATCCGTCCGGTCGGCGGGCAGGGCTGGGAGCCGGATCATCCAAGCGCGCAAGGCGCACTGGACGAGCACGAGGAACCGCGGCATTTCCCGCGCGTGGTGAGCGGCGGTCCGGCGGAGGGTGCTGCCCCTTATCCACCGGGCTACAGCCCGCCGCAGGCCATGCATGCGCCTCCGCCCATGGCAGGATATCGGCCGCCGCATCCGGGCGCCGGATACGATCACCCGCAGATGCATCCGGGATACGCGCCTCAGGGACCGGGGCCGCAAGCACCTGGCTATGGGCCTCCGCCATACGGTTATCCGGTGCCGCACGCGCAGCCGCCTGTCGGTGGGCCGCACGGCTGGCATGCTGGCGGCGATCCGCGCGCCGGTCATTCAGAACCGATGCGGCCGCCTCAGGCCACGCGGCCGCCGCGGCGCGCCCTGGCGCCCGCCGTGCGTCACTACGGAGCGGGCCGGATCCTGGCGCGCGTGGCGATGGCGATCGGTGCGTTCCTGATCGTGCTCGGGATGCTGAGCCCGGTGCCGATCGTCCTCGGCTCGGCCGACGCTGTCGGTGGCATCATGAGCCTCGCGCTGCTCGGAGGCGGGCTTGCCGGTGCCGGATTGACGCTCCTGCTCGCCGCCCAGATGGCCCTCGCGCTCTTCGACCAGGCCGACGCCGCGCGTGATCTTGCTGCCATCGAGCGGGCGAAATGGGCCGAGGAAGCGCGGCGCGACGCCTCGGCCTGATCTTGCCGCCTGGTGAACTCACGAGCCGCGGCGGTGCTCCTCCAGGCGCGGCATGATCTCGACGAAATTGCAGGGGCGGTGGCGGTTGTCGAGCTGCCACTTCAGGATGCCGTTCCAGGCGTCCTTGCAGGCGCCCGTCGAGCCCGGCAGGCAGAAGATGTAGGTGCCGTGGGCCACGCCCGCGCAGGCACGCGACTGGATCGTCGAGGTGCCGATCTTCTGGAACGAGAGCATGTGGAAGATCACGGAGAAGCCGTCGACTTCCTTCTCGAACAGCGGCTTTACGGCTTCGGGCGTGACGTCGCGCCCCGTGAAGCCCGTGCCGCCGGTGGTGATGACGACGTCGATCATGGGATCGGCGATCCAGGCTTCTACCTGCGCGCGGATGGCCTTCACGTCGTCCTTCAGGAGCTTGCGGTCGGCGAGGACGTGGCCATCCTCGGCGATCATCTGGGCGAGCGCGTCACCGCTTTTGTCCTCGGCGAGGCTGCGCGTGTCCGACATGGTCAGCACGGCGATGCGGACGGGGTGAAAGGGGCGCGTCTCGTCGATGCGGGACATGGCAACCTCGTAGATCAGGGTTTCGATGCGCCGTCGAGCAGCGCGCGGATGGCGAGCAGGTCCCGCCACGCCTGCCGCTTCGCTGCCGGCGTGCGCAGCAAGTAGGCGGGGTGTAGCGTCGCCATGGCCTTGGCCTGGTGCCGCCCCACGGCGATGGGCATCAGCCGGCCGCGCAGCTTCATGATGCCGTCGGCGACGTCGAGGAGGTGCTTGGCCGCAGCGCCCCCTAAGGGAACGATGACGTCGGGCGCCACGAGTTCGACCTGGCGCTCGAGGAACGGCCGGCAGACTTGGGCTTCCTGCGGCGTCGGCGTGCGATTTCCCGGCGGGCGCCAGTAGACGATGTTGGTGATGTGGACCTCGGCGTCCGACAGGCCGGCCGCCGCCAGCATCTTGTCCAAGAGTTGGCCCGCGCGTCCGACGAAGGGTTTTCCCTCCTGGTCCTCGTCCCGGCCCGGCGCCTCGCCGATGAACATCAGGCGCGCGCGCTCGGCGCCGCGGTAGAAGACGAGGCTCTTCGCGGTCGCCTTCAGGCTGCAGCCGTCGAAGCGGGCGAGGATCGCCTGCAGCTCAGCCAGTGACTTTGCGCGTGCGGCTTCGGAGCGCGCCGAGGCCACCGCAGCATCGGGCGCGGTACCGACAAACTGACGCGGGGGCGCAGCCGACGGGGTGGGCCGAGCGGGCGCCGCGCGTGGTGCTGCCGGCGGCGCCGGCTGAGCCGGGCGTACTTCCCGCGAAGCCGGCGCCCCGTTGCGCGGCGCCGGCGAGGCGGCCGGCAGAAACGCCTGCCCCGGCACGCGATTCGCGCTTTCCAGCCAGTTGGTGGGTTCGGCGTCGACGAGGTCGGTGACGCCCATGGCCCGGTACCATTCGAGTACCTGGACCAGCGCCGCGGCCGTGGTTTGATCCTGCATCACGCCATTGTAGTGCAGGCGGGGCCACGAGGAAAATCCGTTGCCAACCTCTCCTTTGCGTCAACGCGCTTGACGCTGCGCCCGCACTCCCCCAAACCGGCGGCAGGAGCGAAACGCGATCGCAACGACGAGGATGGCGCAATGGCCAGCGAAGAGGAACTCCCGGCCCGCGAGGCGATGGACTTCGATGTCGTCGTCGTGGGGGCAGGCCCCGCCGGGCTCGCGGCAGCCATCAAGCTCAAGCAGCTTTCGCAGGCGGCGGGTAACGACGTTTCGGTGGTCGTGATCGAGAAGGGCTCGGAGGTCGGCGCGCACATCCTGTCGGGCGCCGTAATCGATCCGATCGGGCTCGCTGCGCTGTTCCCGGACTGGAAGGAGAAGGGTGCGCCGCTCGAAACGCCCGTCACCGACGACCGCTTCTACTACCTCGGGCCCGCCGGCAGCATCCGCATCCCCAACATGATGATGCCGCCGCTGATGAGCAACCACGGCAACTACATCGCGAGCCTCGGAAACGTGTGCCGGTGGCTCGGCGAGCAGGCGGCCGAACTCGGCGTCGAGGTGTTCCCCGGGTTCGCGGCGGCGGAAGTGCTCTACGACGAGAAGGGCGCCGTCGTCGGCGTCGCGACAGGCGACATGGGCATCGGCCGCGACGGCGCGCCGACCGACCGCTACCAGCGCGGCATGGAGCTCAGGGGTAAGTACACCATCATCGCGGAAGGCGCGCGGGGTTCGCTCGCCAAGCAGCTCACGGCCAAGTTCGGCCTCGACAAGGGGCGGCAGCCGCAGAAATACGGCATCGGCCTCAAGGAGCTGTGGGAGGTGCGGCCCGAGCTGCACCGCCCGGGCCTCGTGCAGCACACGCTGGGCTGGCCGCTCGACAATGCAACGGGCGGCGGCTCCTTCCTTTACCACTACGGCAACAACCTCGTGTCCGTCGGCTTTGTGGTGCACCTCAACTACACGAACCCCTGGCTGTCGCCGTACCAGGAGTTCCAGCGCTACAAGACGCATGCCCTGATCGCGCCGACATTCGAAGGCGGCAAGCGGATTGCCTATGGCGCACGCGCGCTGACTGAGGGCGGGTGGCAGTCGATTCCGCGGCTGACATTCCCAGGCGGCGTGCTCGTCGGCTGCGCGGCGGGCTTTATCAACGTGCCCCGCATCAAGGGGTCGCACAACGCCGTGCTCTCGGGGATGGCCGCGGCGGAGGCCGCGTTCGCAGCCGTGACAGGTGGCCGGGCCCACGACGAGCTCACCGACTACGCCGACAGCGTGCTGACGGGCCCCATCGCCCATGACCTGAAGCGCGTGCGCAATGCCAAGCCCATGCTCTCGAAGTTCGGCACGGCGCTCGGCACCGTGTTCTCGGGCGCGGACATGTGGGCCAACACGATCCTGCCCGGCATCGGTCTCGGCTACACGCTCAAGCACGGCAAGCCCGACTATGCGGCCCTGAAGCCCGCGAACCAGTGCCGCAAGATCGAGTATCCGAAGCCTGACGGTGTGCTGACGTTCGACCGGCTGACGAACGTGTCGTTCTCGGCCACGAACCACGAGGAAGACCAGCCCATCCACCTCAGGGTGAAGGACATGTCGATCCAGGCGAGTTCTGAGCTCGGGGTCTACGGCGGCCCCTCCGCGCGCTACTGCCCGGCGGCCGTCTACGAGTGGGTCGAGGACGGCGGTGCACAGAAGTTCGTGATCAATGCTCAGAACTGCGTTCACTGCAAAACGTGCGACATCAAAGACCCGAACCAGAACATCAATTGGACGGTGCCCGAAGGCGGTGGCGGACCGAACTATCCGGGCATGTGACGCGCGGCTCTTCGGAGCGTGACCGATCGGTGTTTTCGTTTTTTGCGGCAGGGCCTTGTCGCGGCATGCTCAAGTCGCTGTGCTGCCTCAATTGAAACCCATACGAACGAAGCCGGCTCGCGCTGGGGCCTGGAGTTCTGCTCGGTCGCCTGATCACGGCGGGCGCCTCCGGGTGATGGCCTGCGCTCTGCGTTAGGCCGCTTGCCGCACGCAGCGACTCGCCGTTGTTTGAGTCGCAACGTACCCCCTTTCCTGCTAGCGTTCCCGGTCTACGCTCGGGAATCATGGCGGGCCCTGAGCCCGCTCGAAGAGGTCACATGCGCGCACGACACTCCAGGCTCGGTGCACTCCTTGCGGCAACGGCGGTCACGGCCGCCATCGTCGTCGGACTTGTGGACGCGAAAGCCGGAGTGGGCCCCGACGGCAGCGGCGCTGCCGCCGAAAGCACTGAAGCGCATTCGCTGCTCGGCAGCTACCTCGCGGGCCGCGTGGCGCGCGGGCAGAACGATACGGAAGCGGCGGCGCGCTATTATCGCGATGCGCTCGCGCACGATGCCGACAACGAGGTGCTGGTCGAGCAGGCCTTCCTCATGGAGACGAGCGAGGGCAACTGGGCGCAGGCCGTGCCGCTCGCGCGGCGCCTCGTCGCCATGCTGCCCCAGCACCGCACCGCGCACGCCTTCCTCGGCCTCGTCGATTTCGCCGACGGCAAGTACGACGACGCGGAGCAGCACTTCATCGCCTCGAACGCCAATCCGATCGGCGAGCTGACGAGCACGCTGTCGCGTGCCTGGAACCTGCTCGCGCAGGGCAAGACGGGCGCGGCGCTGGCGTTGCTCGATTCTCCGAAGCAGCCCGAATGGGCGCAGTACTATCTGCGCTACCACCGCGCCATTCTCGCGGACGCCGCCGGCAACGCCGCCGAGGCGCGCGCCGCCTGGGAGCGCATTCCGAAAAACGACCAGCGCTCGCTGCGCATCACGCTCGGCTATGCGCGGCATCTGGCCGTCGCGGGCGAGAAGCAGGCGGCACTGACTCTGCTCAAGGGGCAGTTCGAAAAGACGAAGGCGGATTCGCATCCCATGGTTCGGGCGCTCTACGACGAGATCGAGAGCGGCAAGAAAGTCGGCCTGCTGATCAAGAACGCGAAGGAAGGCCTGTCGGAGGTCTACTATGGTCTCGGCGAGGCACTGACGGGTGAGGGAAGCGTCGGCGTCGGCGCGATCTACCTGCAGTTCGCGCTCTATCTCGTTCCCGACCAACCCTATGCGCTCGCGACGCTGGCGAGTGCCTACGAGACGACGAAGCGCTACCGGGCGGCGATCGCCGCGTACGAGCGCATCCCGCGCAACACGCCCATGCAGTCGAGCTTCGACATCCGGCGCGCGCTGAACCTGAGCCAGCTCGAAGAGACGGACGCGGCACAGAAGCTGCTCGAGCAGGTGGCAAAGGACGACCCGAAGGATATCCGGCCGCTTGACGCGCTCGGCGGTCTGATGCGCAACCAGAAGCGTTTCGCGGAAGCCGTCGACTACTATTCACGCGCCATCGCGCTCATCGACAAGCCCGAGCCGCGCCACTGGACCTACTTCTACTCGCGCGGCACGTCCTACGAGCGCCTGAAGAAGATGGCGCTGGCCGAAACGGATCTGAAGAAGTCTCTGCAGCTGTCGCCCGACCAGCCGATGGTGCTCAACTATCTCGGCTACACATGGATCGACCAGAACCGGAACCTCAAGGAAGGCCTGGCGCTGATCGAGAAGGCCGTGCGGCAGAAGCCCGATGACGGCTACATCGTCGACAGCCTCGGCTGGGCCTATTACCGCCTCGGCAAGTTCCAGGACGCGACGAAGCAGCTCGAGCGCGCCGTCGAACTGCGGCCCGAAGATCCGGTGCTCAACGATCACCTGGGCGATGCCTTCTGGCGCGTCGGCCGCGAGCGCGAGGCGCGCTTCCAGTGGGAGCAGGCGCTGACGCTCAATCCGGAGCCTGAAGACGCCGAGAAGATCCGGCAGAAGCTGCAGAAGGGCCTTTCGCCCCCGGCGCAGGCGAAGCAGCCGAAGAAGACGCGCGAGGTGCAGCACCGCAAGGAAGCGCCGAAGAAGAGCAGCGGGCTGTTCCCGATCTTCGAATAGGCGGCTCCCGGCGCTGCGATCCATCGGCCTGTCGCCATGCTGCTTTCCGAGACCGCGCGCGCCAAGATCAATTTGACACTGAAGGTGCTCGGCCGGCGCGGGGACGGCTATCATCTCCTCGAAAGCCTCGTGACGTTCGCGTCGCACGGCGACGTGGTGACGCTCGAACCGGGCGTGCCGGGTGATCTGGTCACGACGGGGCCGTTCGCCCAGGCGATCGACGGCGACAACCTTCTCGACAAAACGCTCCGACTGGCACGCGAGGCCGAGCCGCGCCTCCGGTTGGGCCGCGTGAGCCTCGCGAAGGAGATCCCCGTGGCGGCGGGGCTCGGCGGCGGGTCGGCCGACGCCGCGGCGCTGCTGCGGCTCATCGCCCATGCCAATCCCGATCTCGCTCGACACATCGACTGGACGAGCATCGCGGCGCGGATCGGGGCCGATGTGCCGGTTTGCGTCGGCAACGTGCCAGCCATGATGTGGGGCATCGGCGAGCGGCTTTCGCCCCTGCCGCGCTGCGGGCCGCCACCGGCGGCCATTCCAGCCGTGCTCCTCAATCCGCGCGTGCCGCTCGCCACGGCCGCCGTGTTCAAGGCGCTCGGGGCCGCGCCGTGCTCAGGGATCCCGCCGGCGCCATCGGTTTCGCGGCTAGCCGATATCGGCGACGTGCTCGGGATGATGCGCGCCGTCGGCAACGATCTGGAAGCGCCGGCGATGCGGCTCCTGCCCGTCATCGGCGCGATGCAGGCGGCGCTGAGGGCGCAGGCCGGATGCCTTCACGCAGCGCTTTCGGGTAGCGGGCCGACGTGTTTCGGCCTGTTCGAAAGTGCGCCAGCCGCAGAAGTCGCAGCGCAATCGATCAGCCGGGAGCAACCCGGCTGGTGGACGGTCGCGACAGCGCTCGATTTTCCGGCCGGGCGCTGAGATCAGTTCGCGCGGCTGATGCAGAAGCCGATCACGTCCGTCAGGGCGCGGGCCGCCGGGTTCGCCCCGAAGATCGCCAGCGCATCGCGCGCGATGTCGCCGTAATGGCGGGCGCGCTCGATCGTTGCCTCGATGGCGTTGTGCCGCTTCATGAGACGGATCGCATTGTCGAGGTCGTCGTCGCGGATCTCGCCGTCGGCCAGCGTGCGCGTCCAGAAGGCGCGCTCTTCCTCCGTGCCGCGGCGGAAGCAGAGGATGACGGGGAGCGTGATCTTGCCCTCGCGGAAATCGTCGCCCACAGACTTGCCCATGCGGGCGCTGTCGCCCGAATAGTCGAGCGCGTCGTCGATGAGCTGGAAGGCGATGCCGAGGTTGCGGCCGTAGGATTTGAGCGCCGCGCGCTCCTGCTGGGGGCGGCTCGAGATGGCCGCGCCCACTTCGGCCGCGGCCGAGAACAGCGCGGCCGTCTTGCTGTCGATGATCGCGAGGTAGTCGTCCTCGGTGGTCGCCGTGTTCTTGGCGGCGGCGAGCTGCATCACCTCGCCCTCGGCGATGATGGCGGCCGCGTCAGAGAGGATCTTCAGCGCCTGCAGCGAGCCCACGTCCACCATCATGCGGAAGGCCTGGCCCAGCAGGAAATCGCCGACCAGCACGCTCGCCTGGTTGCCCCAGACGAGGCGGGCCGATTCCTTGCCGCGGCGGAAATCGCTCTCGTCCACCACGTCGTCGTGGAGGAGGGTCGCCGTATGCATGAACTCGACGGAGGCTGCGAGCTTGACGTGGCCCGTGCCCTGGTAGCCGCACAGCTTCGCGGCGGCGATCGTCAGCATGGGTCGCAAACGCTTGCCGCCTGAATCGATCAGGTGGTGCGCCAGCTTGGGGATCAGATCGACGTCGGAGACGGCCTTGTCGAGGATGATGGCGTTGACCGCCTGCATGTCCGCACGCACCAGTTCGACGAGCGGTTTCAGGCTCTCGGCGGCCTCGTTGGCTTCGAAGGGGACGACGACGCCCACTTGTGGTATCCGTTCCTTTGCGTTCATTTTGACCTGAGGATATAGCCGGTTGCGCCACAAGGGCTCAAGCTGCTTTTCCTCCGAGCGGGCGGCTGTGCGCCGTCCTGGACGAAGTGCCCCGGGGGAATGCGCGCGGCACCCGGCCTCCGCAAACGGAGCCTCAATGCAAGAGCTTCTGCGCAGTAACGACGCGGTTCTTCTCAACTTTGCCGAAGTGGTGCTGCGACAGATCGGCATCACGTGCCTGATCGCGGATCAACACATGAGCGTGATCGAGGGCTCGATCGGCGTCTTCCCCCGACGTCTGCTGGTCGACAGCGACGACATCGTGC
>RXJK01000018.1 GCA_003963125.1 Hyphomicrobiales bacterium | reverse complement strand
GATGCGGTACTCGAGCCCCTGCGGGAACGACTTCGACATCTCCTCCATGGCCGCCTTTACGCCGTTGGCGGCCTGCACGGCGTTGGACCCCGGCTGCTGCTCGATGATCATGATCACGGCCGGGTGGCGGTCGGCGTAGCCGTTGGTCAGGTAGCTCAGCGCGCCGATCTCGACACGGCCCACGTCACGCAGACGCACGATGCGGCCGTCGTCGCCCGATTTGAGGACGATGTTTTCGAACTCTTCCGGCGTGCGCAGGCGGCCCTTCATCTGCAGTGACACTTGGAACGCGCCGCCGAGGTCGGAGGGCGGTTCGCCGAGATTGCCGCCGGCGACCTGCACGTTCTGCGCGCGCAGGGCATCGAGCACCTGCTCGGCGGTGAGGTTGCGGGCTGCCACAAGCTCCGGATTGAGCCAGATGCGCATGGAGTATTCGCGTACGCCGAACAGCGTGACGTCGCCGACGCCATAGAGGCGCAGCAGCTTGTCGCGCACGTTCAAGACGCCGAAGTTCGACAGGTAGACCTGGTCGTAGGTGCGGTCGGGTGAGAGCAGGTGCACCGTGAGGAGGAGGTCGGGCGAGCGCTTGCGCACCGTCACGCCGCTGCGGCGGACTTCGTCGGGAAGCCGCACCGTCGCGGTCGCCACGCGGTTCTGCACGAGCACTTGCGCGCGGTCGATGTCGGTGCCGACCTCGAAGGTGACTGTGAGCGTCAGGTTCCCGTCGGCGGTCGCCTGCGAGTACATGTAGATCATGCCCTCGACGCCGTTGATCTCCTGTTCGAGGGGCGCTGCGACCGTGTCGGCCACCGTCTGCGCCGTGGCACCGGGATAGCTCGCGGTCACCGTGACGGTGGGCGGCACGATGTCGGGCAACTGCGTCACGCCGAGGCTGACGTAGGCGATGCCGCCGACGATGGTGATGAACAGCGACAGCACGATCGCGAAGATCGGGCGCGAGATGAAGAACTGGCTCAGGCGCATGGGATGATCCGGCCGGCTCGCGCGTCAGCGCTTGGTGACGACGGGGGGCAAGGGCTGGGCTTCCGAGACGGTGAGCGCCACGCGTTTGGGTTCCACCTTGCTGCCCGGGCGAGCGCGCTGCAGGCCGTTGGTCACCACCCAGTCGGTGGCCGCAACACCCTCGCGGATGACGCGCATGCGACCGTCGATGAAGGGGCCGAGCGTCACGTTACGCCGTACGACGCTGCCGTCTTCGCCCACGACAAGCACGTACTTCGAGATCTGGTCCGTGCCGATGGCGCTCTCGGGCAGCAGCAGCGCAGAATAGGCGGGCGAACCCGCGATGCGGACGCGCGCGAACATGCCTGGCGAGAACAGGCGGTTATCGTTCTTGACGAGGGCGCGGGCGCGCAAGGTGCCGGTTCCCTGGTCGAGGCGGTTGTCAAGGAAGTTCAACTGCGCCTTGTAGGGAAAGCCCTTGTCGTCGGGCAACGCGATCTCGACGGACGCGCCGAGTTCGGCGGCGCTGCCGTTGATGCCCTGCTCGGTGAGGCGCTTGTACTTGAGGTAGTTGTTCTCGCTGACGTCGAAGTAGAGGTAGATCGGGTTCTCGCTGACGATGGTCGTCAGCAGCGTGGTGCCAGAGACGCTGCCCGCGCTGATCCAGTTGCCGGCCGTCACGAGCGTGCGGCTGATGCGGCCCGTGATGGGCGAGGTGATGGTGGTGAAGGACAGGTCGAGTTCGGCCGACTTGACCTTGGCCTCGGCGACGCGGACGGAGGCCTGCGCCTCGCGCAGGAGATTCATTCGGTCGTCGAAGGTCTTCGCCGAGATGACGCGGGTCTCGACCAGCGGCTTGCCGCGATCGACGTCGAGATTGGCGTTGTCGACCTTGGTGCGGGCGGCGAAGAGTTCCGCCTCGGCCTGCTCCAGCGCGCGCTCGAAGGGGCGCGGGTCGACGATGAAGAGCTTGTCGCCCTTCTTGACCTCCTGGCCGTCCTTGAACGCGACCTCGGTCAGATAGCCCGAGACGCGGGCTCGGATCTCGACGTACTCCACGGCGTCGAAGCGGGCAGTGTACTCGTCCCAGTCGATGACCTCGCGGCCTGCCGGTTGCGAGACACTGACGGAGGGCAGGGCCGCGGGCGCCTTGGCCTGGGCCTGTGCCGGGGATTGATCGTTGCAGCCCGCACCGAGGGCGGCGATGCCCAATGCGGTGGCGAGGAGGAGAAAGGACGGCCCAGGCACGCGAAGAGCCCGGCCGGAGCGCAAAGAAGTCCGGTTGTCGTGCATATCCCTACATGAACCCGCGACGGACTATCGTTTGGGGCCCTGGCGGGGATCGCCCCGGCACCAGGGATGCGGCCACCGTCGGGGCCGCGCCGGCTCAGGAAGAGCGGGACGTTTCTAGCACCTTACAGGTGCTTTGTAACGCGCCGTGGACGAGCGAATGTTGGGCAGTCTGCCTCGGGATTTGCCCAATTTTCGGGGCTTTCTAGAAGAATGGCCAGGGGGCGAACGGGGTGCCGCCGGCGTTCTCGGGCTGGCGCTTGCGGCGCGGGGCATCCGCCTTCGCCTTGCCTGCAATCATGGCCACCTTCGGGCTGCCGAAGACGTGGATTTCGGTCTTGGCATAGCCGTGGCGATGGATCATCGCATAGAGTGCGCGCGCGTTCTCCGGCGCCAGACGTACGCAACCGTGCGAAGCCGGCCGGCCCAGAAGATGCGTGGCGGCCGTGGCATGGAAGGCAATGCCGCCGTTGAAGAAGACAGCGTGCGGCATCGGTGCCAGATCGTACTGACGCGAATACCACATGCGCGAGGCCCATTGCGGGCGGAAAGTGCCGGTCCTGGTCGCGTAACCCGGCGCGCCGGAGGAGATCGGCCACACGTGCTTCGTCTCGCCGTTCTCGATCACGGTGAGGCGCTGGGCGGCGAGATCGACTTCGAGGTTGAGCGACACGACCGGCGCGGGAGGCGCGGGCGGGGTGATGACGGTCGGTTCCGCGACGACGCCGCGGGGAAGGTCGCTGGCCGGGGCTTCGTCGCGCGCTTCGGGGCTGGCGGCGACATCATCTTCCGCGATCAGGTCGGGCGGTGCGGAGCGCGGGTAGGTCACGCCGGGGATGTCGGCGGCGCTCGTCTCGTTGCGGGCGGAGATGGGAAGGGAGGCGGCGCCGAGCGTGAAAGAGGCGGCGCGGATTTGGGCGGACGCCGGCGCCGTGATCAGCGGCAGCAATCCGGCGGCGAGCAACAGGGAGCGCGTGAAGCGGTGCATGGGACACATCCGGTGGTCTCGACAAGCAGCCGGATC
>RXJK01000324.1 GCA_003963125.1 Hyphomicrobiales bacterium | reverse complement strand
ACGTCGAGCTTGGTCAGCGCGATGCCGTCGATGCCGCCGACCTTGGCCACTTGCCGCGTCAGGCACGCGTCGAACCAGCCGCAGCGCCGTTTTCGGCCCGTGACGAAGCCGAACTCCTGACCCTTCTGGCCGAGGAGTTCGCCGATCTCGTCGGTGAGTTCGGTGGGGAACGGCCCCGACCCGACGCGCGTCGTATAGGCCTTGGCGAGGCCCAGTACGTAGCCGATGCCGGCGGGCCCGACACCCGAGCCTGTCGCGGCAGCAGCCGCCACGGTGTTCGACGACGTCACGTAGGGATAGGTGCCGTGGTCGACATCGAGCAGCGCACCCTGCGCGCCTTCGAATAGGATGCGCTTGCCAGCGCGCCGCTGCTCGTCGAGGAGCTCCCACACCTTGTCGACGAACGGCAGGATCTTGGGCGCAACGGCCGCAAGTTCCGAGATCACGGTCTCCGCAGCCACCTCCGGCTCGCCGAGCCCGCGCCGCAGCGCGTTGTGATGCACGAGCAGCCGCTCGACCTTGGGGCCGAGCGTCGAGAGGGTCTTCAGGTCCTGCGTGCGGATCGCGCGACGGCCGACCTTGTCCTCGTAGGCAGGCCCGATGCCGCGCCCCGTCGTGCCGATGCGCCCGTCGCCCAGCGCCTTCTCGCGCAACTGGTCGAGTTCGCGATGCAGCGGCAGGATCAGCGTCGCGTTCTCCGCGATGCGCAGGTTGCTGCGATCGACCTTCACGCCCTGCGCTTCGATGCGGCCGATCTCGTCGATCAGTGCCCAGGGATCGACCACCACGCCATTGCCGATCACGGACAATTTGCCGGGCCGCACCACGCCCGAGGGCAGCAACGACAGCTTGAAAGTCTTGTTGCCGATGACGAGCGTATGGCCGGCGTTGTGGCCGCCCTGGAAGCGCACCACCGTATCGGCGCGCTCGGAGAGCCAGTCCACAATCTTGCCTTTGCCCTCGTCGCCCCATTGGGCGCCGACCACCACCACGTTCGCCATTCTCGAGGTCCTTCAAATGCACCGTGTCGCACCAGTGTCACGGCCGTCGCACCTTATAGCCGTCCCGACCGTCCCCGAACAGCACGACCACCCAGGTGCGGCGCCCGCACACTCGCGCAATGGTTGTGTTTCGATCGATTACGCCTGACGGCAACCTCGTCGTGAAACTGGGACGACGCCCCTCCACCATGCCAGCCCTTTTGGGTTTCGCCTCTTCGTCGCCCCGGCACGCGTTGCCGGGGCCCAGCCCAACGCCGGGACCTAAGTTCGAGGAAGGCTGGAGACCGGCGACGAGTATCGATGTGGCGCCAGGCGGGAGCCGGGACCGCCTATGGCCTTCCGCTGCGATGACGCTGTTTCAGATCGAGACGATGACGAGACGTTGCCAGGGCGCCTGAGATCGTCCGCAAGCGGTTGGTTCGGCAATCGCAGGCAATCGCGCGCGCGCATCAGCCCTTCTTCATCGTCGCGGTGGCGCTGTTGAGCGTGTTCTTGATCTGGCCGCCGAGGTTCTTGGCGCCCGTCAGCAGGCAGAGGGCCACCAGCGCCGCGACCAGGACGTACGTCACGCCGGCGGCGCCACTCTCGTTCTTTGCGAAGGCATTTAGCGTCTGCATGGTCAGGGTCCTCGTGTCTCGATTTGCTTACCTGGCATGCGACGTCGCACGATCCGTACCAGCCATGCCTCCGAAGACCGCCTCGCCCCGCGCCATCTCCAGCCAGGGTTTCGAACCCGTTAAGGCCCCATGAAATGCAAAGGGCCGGCGCTGTCGCCGGCCCCGCATGCGTCTGTCGGTCGGCCTGAAGGCGCTTACTTCTTCTTCCGGTCGTAGTCCGCGAAGCTTGAGCCTTCGGCGGCGAGCTTCTCAATCAGGCGCGCGCATTTCCAGCGCGGACCGTACTTCGCCTCGTAGGCCTTGATCTTCTCGGCCACCACCTTGAGGCCCATGTTATCGGCCTGCCACATCGGGCCGCCGCGCCACGCCGGGAAGCCGTAGCCGTTCATGTACATGACATCGCAGTCCGACGACCGGAGCGCAATGCCTTCCTCGAGGATCTTGGCACCCTCGTTGGCGAGCCTGAGCAGGCACCGCTCCACGATCTCGTCCGCCGGGATGTGCCGCTGCTTGATCTGCAGCGCCTCGGCCTCGGCCTTGATCAGCGCCTCGATCTCGGGATCGACCATGCGCTTGCGGTTCTCGTCGTACTTGTAGTAGCCGGCACTCGTCTTCTGCCCGAGCCGGCCCATCTCGACGATCTTGTCAGGCACCCGCGCGAACTGCGCCGCTTCACCCGTGAGCTTGCGCTCCTTGCGGATGCGATAGCCGACGTCGAGACCGGCGAGGTCGCTCACGGCGAGCGGCCCCATCGCCATGCCCCAGGCTTCGAGCGCGCCGTCGATCTCCTGCGGCATGGCGCCTTCGAGGTTCATCGCTTGCACCTCGTTGCCGTAGGAGGCGAGCATGCGGTTGCCGACGAAGCCGTCGCAGACGCCCGCCTGCACGCCGACCTTGCCGATCTTCTTGGCGATCGCCATCGACGTCGCCATCACGTCCGCGCCCGTCTTCTCGGCGCGCACGATCTCGAGCAGCCGCATGATGTTGGCCGGCGAGAAGAAGTGCAGGCCCACGACGTCCTGCGGGCGCTTGGTCACGTCCGCGATCTCGTTCACGTCGAGCGTGGAGGTGTTGGAGGCGAGGATTGCGCCGGACTTTGCGATCTTGTCGAGCTTCGTGAAGATCTCCTTCTTCAGCGCCATGTTCTCGAACACGGCCTCGATGACGAGATCCTTGTCGGCGAAGTCTTCCATCTTCAGGGACGGCGTCAGCGCCGCGAAACGCTGCTGGGCCTGCGCTTCCGTGATGCGCCCGCGCTTGGCGTTTTGCGCGAGCGTGTCCTTGATGCGCGCCACGCCCTTGTCGAGCGCCTCCTGCGTCGTCTCCACGATCGTCACCGGGAAACCGGCGTTGAGGAAGGCAAGCGTGATGCCCGTGCCCATGGTGCCGGCGCCGAGCACGCCGAGCGACTTCACGTCACGCAGCTTGGTGTCGGCGCCGATGCCCGGCAGGTTCGCCGCCTGCCGCTCGGCGAAGAAGGCATATTGCAGCGCGCGCGCGTAGGGGCTTGCGGCCGCCTCGCGGAACAGCGCCCGCTCCTTCGCATTGCCCTCGGCGAGCGGCAGGGTGACGGCGGCCTCGACCGCATCGATGGCGCACTTGGGCGCGATGGGGCCGGAGGGGTGCCGCGCGGTCGACCCGCGCGCCTTCTCGAACAGGCCCGCCGGCAGCGCCGCCTTGTCGATCTTGACCTCGCCGATGCGCCGCACCGGCTTGCCGACCTGACCCTTGGCGAACTCGATCGCCGCAGCCACCACATCACCGTCCGCGACCTTGTCGATGAGGCCCGCGGCCGCCCCTTTCTTGGCGTCGATGAAGGTGCCCGTCGTGATGAGTTGCAGAGCCTGCTCGGGACCGATCGCGCGCGGCAGGCGCTGCGTGCCGCCGGCTCCCGGGATAATGCCGAGCTTGATTTCGGGCAGGCCAAGCTGCTTTACGTCAGCCCCCGCGACCCGATAGTGGCACCCGAGCGCCAGTTCCAGGCCGCCGCCCAGCGCCGTGCCGTTCACGGCCGCCACGACGGGCTTTGCGGACTGCTCGATATGGTCGATGAGTTCGGGCAGGAACGGCGCCTTCATCTCCCCCTTGAATTCGGTGATATCGGCGCCCGCCGAGAAGAACTTGCCCGTCCCGGTCAGGACAATCGCCTTCACCCCCGCATCGGCGCTGGCCTCGTTGAAGGCCTTTTCGAGCCCGACCCGGAGCGCATGCCCGAGCGCGTTCACGGGCGGGTTGTTCATGCGGATGACGGCAACTTCGCCCTGCTTTTCCGACGTGACCACTGACACGGGTGCGTTCTCCTCTTTACTTGTTAGCTAGAGATTCTTACCCCGGCTTGGCGCGAGGCTCCAGCCAAGGTTACTCTGGGGCCACAAAGCCTGCCAGGGAGGAAGAATTTCATGATGCGCGGGATGATGATGGACCGGCCCATGCTGGTCTCGAGCGTGATCGATTATGCGGCGGAGGTGTTCCCGCAGGTCGAGGTGGTGTCCAACACGGTCGAGGGCGGCATCCATCGCTACGGCTACGCGCAGGCCCGGGAGCGCATCGGCCGGCTCGCCAACGCGCTCGTCGGCCTCGGCGTCAAGCCGGGTGATCGCGTTGCGACGCTCGCCTGGAACGGCTATCGCCATTTCGAACTCTACTTCGCCATCGCCGGCATCGGCGCCGTCTGCCACACCATCAACCCGCGGCTCTTCCCCGAGCAGATCACCTACATCGCCAACCACGCCGAAGACACGGCTCTCTTCTTCGACCTGACCTTCCTGCCGCTGGTCGAGAAGGTCGCCCCCACGCTCAAGACCATCAAGACCTACGCGCTGTTGACCGACCGCGCGCACATGCCGGCGTCTTCCACGCTGCCGGGTCTCCTCTGCTACGAGGGCCTGCTGTCGGAGATGGACGCAGCCTTCACCTGGCCCGAGTTCGACGAGAATGCGGCCTGCGCGCTCTGCTACACCTCGGGCACCACGGGCGAGCCCAAGGGCGTGCTCTATTCCAACCGCTCGATGATGATGCACACGTTCTGCCTCATCGCGAGCCGTCCGGACCTCTTCGCCTATAACAAGCGCATCCTGCCCGTGGTGCCGCTGTTCCACGCCAACGCCTGGAGCCTGCCCTACGTGACGCCGGTCACGGGCTGCCCGTTCATCCTGCCCGGCGCCAAGCTCGACGGCGCGACGCTGTGGGAGCTGATGGAAAACGAGGGCGTCGATGCCGGCTGGGGCGTGCCGACGGTCTGGCTCGGCCTCATCGATGAATTCAAGAAGCGCGGCCGCAAGCCGAAAAACCTGAAGCAGATCCTCTCCGGCGGCTCGGCCGTGCCGCAGGCCATGATCGACACGCTCACACGCGACTGGGACATCGAGGTCACGCACGGCTGGGGCATGACCGAGATGAGCCCCATCGGCACGATCACGCTCTTCCGCCCCGACGAGCAGAAGCTGCAGCCACTGGAGCGGGCCAAGCTCAGCGCGCTGCAGGGCCGCCGCATGTTCGGCGTCGACCTGAAGATCGTCACCGAGAAGGGCGAGATCGCGCCCCGCGACGGCGAGACTTCGGGCGAACTCTTCGTGCGCGGTCCGGCCGTGACGTCGGGCTATTACAACAACGCCGAGGCGACGAAGAAGCAGATGGACGCCGAGGGCTGGTTCGGCACGGGCGACGTCGCCAAGGTCACGCCGGACGGCTGGCTCGTCATCGTCGACCGCACCAAGGATCTCGTGAAGTCGGGCGGCGAGTGGATCAGCTCGATCGACGTCGAGAACGCCGCGCTCGCCGTGAAGGGCATCGCCAACTGCGCCGTCATCGGCGTGCCGCACCCGAAGTGGAACGAGCGTCCGCTGCTGGTCGTCGTGAAGGCGCCGGGCGCCGAGCCGACCAAGCAGGAGATCATGGACGTTCTCGGGTCCAAGATCGCCAAGTGGCAGATGCCGGATGACGTAGTGTTCGTCGACGCCCTGCCCATGACGGCAACGGGCAAGATCTCCAAGAAGGACCTGCGCTCGAAGTTCGCCGACTTCAAGCTGCCCGACATGGCCGGCGGCTGAAGGTGTTATCCCGGTGCTCGTCACCGGGATCCAGCCATCCGCACGCTCAGCGCCCCGCGCAGCGCTGGACCCCGGCAACAAGTGCCGGGGTGGCATCGGAGGGCATTAAACTGGTGAAAGCAGACAGATCCGAGGCGACGCTTGGCGCGCGGCTTTCTCCCCCCGCGGCGTGTTCACCGAAGATGCGCTCGCGTCACATGCCGGCGCGCGTGCGATAGAGGTGGTCGACGGGGCCGTGGCCTTTGCCGACCCCCAAGTCGCGGCCGGCCTTGAGCGCTTCCCACACGAACGTCTTCGCGATGTCGATCGCCGTCTCCAGCGGCTGGCCGAGTGCGAGACCTGCAGCGATGGCTGCCGACAGCGTGCAGCCCGTGCCGTGCGTGTTGGGCGTCTCGAGCCGCGGCCGCGCGAAAGTCTGCACGCCCTCGGCGCGCACCAGCACATCGACTGATTGCCCGCCATCGCCGTGTCCGCCTTTGACCAGCACGGCCTCGCACCCGAGGGCCAGCAGCGCGCGGCCTTGCTCCGCGGCCTCGGCCTCCGTGTGCGCGATGGGACGCCGCAGGAGACGCGCGGCCTCGGGCAGGTTCGGCGTGATCAGCGTGGCGAGCGGAAACAAATCGCCGATGATCGTATCGATCGCGTCGTCCGCGAGCAGCACGTCGCCGCTTGTTGCGACCATCACGGGATCGACCACGATAGGCCGCGGGCGATAGCTGCGCAGCGTCGCGACGACAGCCCGCACGATCTCCCCGTTGGCCAGCATGCCGGTCTTGATGGCCCCGACATCGAGATCGTCGAGCACGGCCGCGATCTGGTCCGCCACGAATTGCGGCGCGACGGCATCGACACCGCGCACACCTTGCGTGTTCTGCGCCGTCAGCGCCGTGATAGCCGAGGCGCCGTAGACACCGAGCGCGTGGAAGGTCTTGAGATCCGCCTGGATACCCGCCCCGCCCGAACTGTCCGAGCCCGCGATCGTCAGCGCGATGGCGGTGCCCATCACTTCGCCCCTTCCTTCAGGATCTCGGTCTGCAGGCCCTTCGGCGTCACCCACTCCTCGATGGTCGTGAGCGCGGGCACGTTCTCGATCATCCACTGGCCGAACCAGTTGAGCGATCCGGTCAGCATCATGATCCCGGCGACGATCAGCAGCACGCCCATCACGCGCTCGACGTTGCCCAGATGCTTCTTGAAGCGCTGCAGGAAGGCGAGGAACGGCCCGATCGCCATCGCCGCCAGCACGAACGGGATGCCGAGGCCGAGCGAATAGACGAACAACAGCCGCACGCCCGCCGACAGGCTCGCTTCGTTGGCGGCGACCGTCAGCACCGTCGCCAGCACCGGCCCGATGCAGGGCGTCCAGCCGAAGGCGAAGGCGAGCCCCATGACGTAGGCACCGACGAGGCTCACCCCGCCGCGCACGTTCGCGTGGAAGCGCGCCTCGCGGTAGAGCAGCCCGATCGGCAGGATGCGCAGGAAATGCAGGCCGAAGCCGATGATGACGACGCCGGCGACGACGGCGAGCTGCGCTTTGTGCACCTGGATCCACTGGCCGAACATGGAAGCGCCGGCCCCGAGCCCGACGAACACCGTCGTGAAGCCCGCTACGAACAGCAGCGACGCCAGCACGATGCGTCGCCAGGCGTGATCCTCGATGCGGTCTTCCATCATCTGCTCGATGGTGGTGCCGCCGAGGTAGCCGAGATAGGGCGGCACGAGCGGCAGAACGCACGGCGAGAGGAAACTGACGAGGCCCGCGAGCGCGACGCCGAGGTGGATATAGATCTGCGTCAGCATGGCCGATCCTGGTCCTTCAACCTGCCCGCACCACTTTCACGGCGTGCCTCGGCTGGGGCGAGAGCACGTGGCGCGCCGCCAGATGCTCGCCGACGAGATCCCACACCGGCGGCCCCTTGGTCGCCTCGTTGACCGACGCCCAGCCCGCGACGATGTAGGTCGCCTCCGCCTCGATGGGCTTACCCGTGCCGAGGTGCGTGAGCCCCGTGATACGCTGGCCCATCGCTGCGTCCACGTTGATCGTATACCCGAGCCCCCCGACGCGCACCATGTCGCCGCCCTGCTGGTAATAGGGGTCCGGATTGAAGATGTTGTCGGCCACGTCTTCCAGCACCGCCTTGATGTCCGCACCCTTCATGGGCGTGCGATAGACGGCCGGGTAGGTGATCGCCGTCGCGTTGTAGATATCGTCCCAGGTGATGGCCTCTCCGGCGACCAGCGTGGTGCCCCAGCGGAAGCCCGGCGAGAACACGATCTCCGCGTCGCGCTGTGCCATCAGGGCATCGCAGATCAGGTCGTCGAGCGAGCCGCCGAACGTGCCGCGGCGATAGAGCAGGCCGTCCGTCCGGGCAACTTCCGTATCGAGCATGGCGGCATGCGGCGCGCGGATGTCCGCGATCAGTTTCGCCATCGCGGGATCGGGCTTGATCGCATCGGCGAGAATGGGGATCAGGCGGAAGCTGTGATCGACGACGCGCCCGCCCTTCACCTCGAGGTCGAGGCGCGAGAGGAATTTGCCGTGCGAGCCCGACGCGATCAGCAAGGTATCTCCAACGCGCTCGGGCGCCGGCAGCGCATCGTGCGTGTGCGAGGTCAGGATCACGTCGATGCCGGCAATGCGCCGCGCCATTTTGCGGTCGACGTCGAAGCCGTTGTGCGACAGCAGCACCACGACCTGGGCGCCGCGGGCGCGTGCGTCATCGACGGCCGCGCGCATGTCGTTCTCGCGGATGCCGAAGCTCCACGACGACATCATCCAGCGCGGATTGGCGATCGGCGTATAGGGAAACGCCTGGCCGATCACGGCGATCTTGACGCCGCCGATCTCGTGAAACGCGGTGCTGTCGAACACGGGCTCGTCGAAGTCCGTATCGCGCACGTTGTTGGCAAGAAACGGAATGCCGGCACTGCCTTGGCTAGCGACCCCGCCGAAGAGCTCGCTGATGCGGCTCGCCCCCAGCGTGAATTCCCAGTGGCCCGTGGTTGCCGCGACGCCGAGTTCCTTCAGCGCCGACACCATGTCCGCGCCGCGGGAGACGAGCGAGGTGTAGGAGCCCTGCAGCGCGTCGCCGCCATCGAGCAGCAGCACGTTGCGCTCGCCACGCTCCGCCCGGATCCCCTTCACCAGCGTCGCGATGCGATCGAAGCCGCCCACGCGTCCGTATTCGCGCGCCAGCGCCTCGTAGTCGGCCGACGACAGCATGTAGGCCTCGGCGCTGCCCTGCGCGACGCCGAGTGTGGCGAGCAGATCCCGGTCCGTGACGTGCGGCAGCTTGCCCTTCGCCTCGCCGACGCCGAGGTTCACCGACGGCTCGCGGAAATAGATCGGCCGCAGTTGTGCGTGCGTGTCCGCTATGTGCAGCAGCGTCACCTGCCCCTTGGCGGGAAAGCGCAGCAGATCGGCCTCGCTCAGCCGTTGCTGCGCGGCGAGCCGGGACAGCCGGCCCGAAGCCCCCGTCAGCAGCGCGGCGGCCGAAGCCACCTGGATGAAGTCTCGGCGCGTGACCATTTCGTTTCCATGGGCGCAGCGACGCGCCAGCGCGGACCTCGTCCGCAAAGAGGGTTATTTGTTGACCGGGCTGTCGGGGCTCATGACGTAGGCGACGATGTCCTTGATCTGGTCCATCGTGAGAAAACCGCTCGTCCCGAAGCGGGGCATGTTTCCGCACGGCTGGCTGGCCTGCGGGTTGTAGATGTGCTCGTAGACGAACTTGACGGCCGGCTCCGCGAACTTGCGGATCTTGCCATATTCCGCAAGGCTCGGCCCAAGGGTGCCGTAGCTCAGTTCCTTCTTGTCGAGCTGGTGGCAGGCATAGCAGTTTCCGCCGTTGGCTTGCCGCGGCGGATAGTCCGTGTAGCGCCACCCGTAGCCGGACTGCGCCAGCGCCTCGCCCTTCTTCCAGTCGCCCAGCAGGTTTCCGTCCTCGGGGTACTTGATCGTCGCCTTCTCGCGCCGACGGATGGCGGCAGCGCCGGCTTCGGCGGGCTCGTTGCGACTCGCGGTGCACGCCTTCTGCGTCTCGTCCTGGACCAAGCGCACCTTCCAGTCGGGCGCCGCCGTCTTGAAGCCGTCCTCGACCAGCTTGTCGACGGCTTGCGGGCTGGGGCGTCCCTTCTTCTGCGCGAGCGCCGAGCCGGCGGAGACGGCGACGGCCAGAAGGCAGGGGATGAGGATCAAACGGTGCATCGCTCTCTCCTCACCGCTTGATCGAGGGTGCGGTAATCTCGCCGCCCTTGGCCTGGGAGACGAGATAGGACGTCAGCGCCACGGTCAGGTCCGACGCGTAGTCGACGAGCGGCAACCTCATCTGCCAGAAGCAATCCGCGAGGCGATGCTGCATCGTCATCACGGTGCCCTGCGAGACACGGTAGGCGGGCCACTCGCCCACCACCTTCTTCGCCTCCTCGGGCTTGGCGAAGTAGGGCAGCGGCTGCAGCCGGATGCGGCGCCCGGCATCGCCGTGACACGTCGCACAGGAGAAGTCCATCGGGCCCTGGCGGCGGTAGAAGGCGGCTTCACCCAGCGCCAGCGCCTCCCGCTCCTTGGCATGCGCCACCGGCGCGTTGAACTTCGCCCCGCGCGATTTGGAGGCGACGAAGGTCGCCAGCGCCTCGAGCTCGGTGCCTTGCTGGTTCGCCTTCGACACCGGCCGCTTCAGGATCTCCGCCCGCGGAAAGCCCTGCAGAGTCTCCATGCACCAGACGATGCGCGTCTCCGCATCCATCACCCGGTCGGTGTCCTTGAAGTAGCGCGGCAGTTCCGCGAACGCGCCGTCCACGACACCGGGCCCCTTGCCGAGATCGCAGCCTTCGAGCGAAGCGCTTTTCGGCCCGCGCTTTTCCTTCCAGAGCGCCTCGCCCTTGTCGGCGTCGAGAAGCCCGGGGTTGGACCACGGATCGTCCTTCAGCATCTGCCGGTAGCGCTCGAGCTCACGCTCGGTCGTCGCATCGTCCTGCGCGCGCGCAGGCAGTGACACCACGGCAGCCAGGAGCGCGACCAGCAGCGTGGCCAGGATCGGTTTCAGGGACATCGAGCTAAGGGTCTCTCAGGGCATGGAGCGAGTACGCCACCAACATGCCCTTGGCCGCGCCTGCTTTCAATGCGGCCGCGCCTCACGTCCGGGCACGAAAGCGTCAACTGCGCCCTCAAGCGGGGATGAGGGCCTTGATGCCGGGAAGCTCGATGCCCTCGAGCCATTCGAGGAAGGCGCCGCCCGCGGTCGAGACGTAGGTAAACTTTTCCGCATCCCGAGCCATGTTGAGGGCCGCAACCGTGTCGCCGCCGCCCGCGACGGAAACCATGTTCCCGACGGCCGTCAGCTCGGCGACCGCCCCGGCCACGTTGAACGTGCCTTCCCCGAAGGGCGCGATCTCGAACGCCCCCAGCGGCCCGTTCCAGAGCACCGTGCGACAGGTGGACAGTTCGGCGATGTATTCCACGACCGACTCGCGGCCCACGTCGAGGATCATCTGGTCTGCGGGAACCTCAGAGATCGGCACGTTGATCGACGGCGCGCCGGCCTCGAAGCGCTGTGCCACCACGGCGTCGAGCGGCAGCATGATCTTGCAGCCGCGTTTCGCAGCCTTCGCCATGATCTCCTTGGCCGTGCCGACGAAATCGGCCTCGACCAGCGACTTGCCGACCTGCACGCCTTGCGCCAGCAGGAACGTGTTCGCCATGCCGCCGCCGATGATCAGCACGTCCACCTTTTCGAGGAGGTTCGTCAGCACCGGGATCTTGGTCGACACCTTGGCGCCGCCGATCACAGCCGCGACGGGGCGGCGCGGCCGATCGAGCACGCTGCGCAGCGCATCGATCTCTTCCATCAGCAGCGGACCGGCATAGGCCGGCAGCAGTTTTGCCATCGTCACGGTCGAGGCGTGCGCGCGATGCGCCGCCGAGAACGCGTCGTTGACGTAGATGTCGGCGTGCGCGGCGAGCTTGCGCCCGAACTCGGCGTCGTTGCCCTCCTCGCCCTTGTGAAAGCGCAGGTTCTCGAGCACCGCAATGTCGCCGGGCTTCAGCGCGGCGACCACCTTGTCGGCCTCCGGTCCGATGCAATCCGTCGCGAAGGCAACGGGCTTGCCGAGGAACCCGGCCAGTGCATCCGCCACTGGCCGCAGGGAATGCTCCGCTGACGGACCACCTTTCGGACGGCCGAAGTGCGACGCGACGATCACCTTGGCGCCGCGGCGGGCGAGGTCCGCAAGGCCTGGTGCCACGCGTTCGAGACGCGTCGCGTCGCTCACCTTGCCGTCGCGCACGGGCACGTTGAGATCGGCACGCACGAACACGCGCTTGCCCGACACGTCGAGGTCGGACGTGGTTTTGACTTTGTCGAGATCCATTACCCTACCGTCAGCTTGAGAGCGGCGTCCGCCACCGTCCGGGGCGTGATGCCGAAATGCTCGTAAAGTTTAGCAGCCGGCGCCGACGCGCCAAAGCTCTGCATGCCGACGAAAATGCCGCGCTCGCCAATCCAGCGCTCCCAGCCCATGCCGACGGCCGCTTCCACTGCTACGCGAGGCGCAGCGCCCAGGACATCCCGGCGATAGGCTTCGGGTTGCTGAGCGAACAGTTCCCAGGACGGCATCGAGACGACGGCCGCCGACACGCCCTTCTCCTGCAGCAGCGCCTTGGCATCGAGCGCGAGGCTCACCTCGGAGCCCGTGGCGATCAGCGTTACGTCCCGCTTCAGGCCGGCCTCGGCGAGCACGTAAGCGCCCTTGGCGCTCATGTTGCCGAAGTCCGGTCCGGTGCGCAGCGCCGGCAGCGTCTGCCGCGTCAGCGCCAGGATCGAGGGCGTCGCCTTGGCCTGCAGGGCCAGTTCCCAGCACTCGGCGACCTCAATCGCATCCGCCGGACGGAACACGTTGAGGTTGGGGATGGCGCGGAGCGCGGCGAGATGCTCGACCGGCTGGTGCGTCGGACCATCTTCGCCGAGACCGATGGAATCGTGCGTCATCACGTAGACGACCCGCTGCCCCATCAGCGCCGAGAGGCGGATCGAGGGCCGGCAGTAGTCGGTGAATACGAGGAACGTCGCCCCGTAGGGCACGATGCCGCCGTGCAGCGCCATGCCGTTCATGGCCGCGGCCATGCCGTGCTCACGCACCCCGTAGTGGATGTAGTTGCCGGCGAAGTCGCCGGGCGTCACCGACGTGTGGTGCTTGGTCCGCGTGCCGTTGGAGCCCGTAAGGTCAGCCGAGCCGCCGATCAGAGCTGGCGCCGCCGGCACGATCGCTTCGAGCACCTTCTGCGAGGATTGGCGCGAGGCGAGCTTCGGCGGATTGGCGCCCCATTCGGTCTTCAAAGCCGAGATCGCAGCGGATACGCCCCGCAACGACTCTTCGGAGAGCGCTTCGCTCAGCGTGGCTGCGATGCCCGCGTTTGCCTTCTCCCAGGCCTTGCGAATCTCAGTGCCCCGGCTGCCGGCCGCGCGCCAGGCGGACAGCACCGCCTCCGGCACTTCGAACGGCGCCGAGGCCCAGCCGAGCTTCTCACGCGCCCCCTTGATCTCTTCGGCACCGAGCGGCTCGCCGTGCGTCGAGGACTTGCCCTGCTTCGTCGGCGCGCCGTAGCCGATGATGGTCTTGCACGCGATGAGCGTCGGGCGATCGGATTTCTGCGCAGCCGCGATCGCCTTGGCGATGGCTTCGGCATCGTGCCCGTCGACCCGCGCCGTCGCCCAGTGCGAGGCCGCAAAGCGCGCCAGTTGATCGTCGGATTCCGCGAGCGACGTCGCGCCGTCGATCGAAATCGCATTGTCGTCCCACAGCACGATCAGCTTGTTGAGCTTCAGGTGGCCCGCCAGCGAGATCGCCTCCTGGCTCACGCCCTCCATGAGGCAGCCGTCGCCGGCGATGGCATAAGTGAAATGGTCCACCGCCTTGTCGCCGTGCCGCGCATTGAGCAGCCGTTCCGCCAGCGCCATGCCGACCGCGTTGGCGATGCCCTGCCCCAGCGGCCCCGTCGTCGTCTCGATCCCTGCGATGTGACCATGCTCGGGATGCCCGGCGGTCTTTGAGCCCAGCTGCCGGAAGGCCTTCAGGTCAGCCATCGTCAGGCCGGGGTACCCCGCCAGATAGAGCACCGAATAGAGCAGCATCGAGCCGTGCCCGGCCGACAGCACGAACCGGTCGCGGTCGGGCCAGTTAGGCGCGCCCGCATCAAATTTCAGGAATTTCGTGAACAGCACGGTCGCGACATCGGCCATGCCCATCGGCATGCCGGGGTGGCCGGACTTCGCCGTCTCCACCGCATCCATGGCGAGGGCCCGGATGGCGTTGGCCATGTCCTTGTGCGAGGCGGATGCGTTGCTCACGGTTCGGTCCTGATCCTGGAGCCGGCGCCGAGGCCCTGCCGCGCTCCCTGTCCATGACGGGCGGGTGACCAATAGCGGCCCCGGACGCCCGCGTCCACCCGCGCGGCCGCAGACAGCCAACCCATGCACAGCCTTCAATTTCCTTGTGCTTTGCGGGATGGCGGCGGGCGGCGGGAACACTGCCCCTTGGGCGAACCAGCACCGGCCGGCTACGCGTAGGGGCGCAAGCCCGGGCGGAACCACCGCACCTATCCCCTCTCCTCATGCAGCGCAGCGGAATGGGGAGAGGGTTAGGGTGAGGGGCAGACGCTTGCTCGAAGCTCAGAGTTTGCCGCTGCCCCTCACCCCGACCCTCTCCCCGCAGGCGGGGAGAGGGAGGTGCGGTCTACCCCTCGGCGATCATGGCGATCAGCGCGCCTTGCGTCACCTGCTGGCCTTCGCTGGCCCCGAGCTTGGCGATGCGCCCGGCTTTGCCGGCGTGCAGCACGTGTTCCATCTTCATGGCCTCGACGACGGCGATGCGGTCGCCCTTGGCCACGGCATCGCCGGCCTTCACGAACATCTTCGCGACGCGGCCGATGATGGGGGCTCGCACCGTGGAACCGTCGCCCGCGTCCTCCTCGCCGCTTGCGTCGAACACGGGCCACGCGATCCGCGTTTGCCGCATCCCCGCGAGCACATAGACCGCATCGTCGCCGGCCACCACGGTGATGCCGTTCTGGTCCTTCTCGGAAAAACTCTCTCCGCCGTAGGAGGCATGCGCGCCGTCCGCACGCCAGGCGACCGAGACCTTCACCGGCTTGCCGTCCGCGAGCACGCTCACGATCTGCTGGCGATACCCCCCGAGCTGGAACGCATCGTTCGCATCCCATGGCGTCGGCGCCGCGGCAGGATCGACGCGCACGGCCGCCTTCGTCGCGCGCATGAGAGCGAGTGCCCCGAGCGCCACGGCGCGGTTATCGGCAATGGCTGGCGCCAGTTTCGGAAGCTCGCGGCCGATCAGCCCCGTATCCATGGCGCCAGCGCGGAACGCCGGATGCACCGCCAGCGCGTGCAGGAAGGAGGCGTTGGTCTTCGGCCCGGCGACGACGGTCTTCTCCAGCGCCTCCGCCAGCCTGTCGGCGGCCGTCTCGCGGTCGGGCCCGAAGCCGATCAGCTTGGCGATCATGGAATCGTAGAACGGCGAGATGACGTATCCCGCCTCGACACCCGCATCGACCCTCAGGCCTTCGAGGCTCGGCGGAGCAAAAGCGACGATCGGCCCGGTGGCGGGCAGGAAGCCCTTCGCCGGGTTTTCCGCGCACAGCCGTGCCTCGATCGCATGCCCCTTGAGCGTGATGGCCGGCTGCTTGAGCGGGATCGCCTCGCCCGATGCGATGCGGAACTGCCACTCCACGAGGTCGAGCCCGGTGACGAGTTCCGTCACCGGATGCTCCACCTGCAGGCGCGTGTTCATTTCGATGAAGTACCAGGGCGCGTCGTCCGACAGCGTGCCGCCCTCGACCAGGAACTCGACAGTGCCCGCACCTTCGTAGCCGACCGCAGCTGCGATCTTGACGGCAGCCTCGGTAATCTTTTTGCGCAACCCCGCGCCCATGCCCGGCGCCGGCGCTTCCTCGATCACCTTCTGGTTGCGCCGCTGCAGCGAGCAGTCGCGCTCGAACAGATGCACCACATTGCCGTGGCTGTCGCCGAACACCTGCACCTCGATGTGGCGCGGCGCCACGACCACCTTCTCGATCAGGATACGCGCATCGCCGAAGGCGGCCTGCGCCTCGCGCTGCGCGCTTTCGAGCGCGGCCGCGAAGTCCTGTGCCGTCTCGACGAGGCGCATGCCGCGCCCGCCGCCGCCTGCAACAGCCTTGATCATCACCGGATAGCCGATGCGCTGGGCTTCCGCTGCGAGCGCCTTGGCCCCCTGCTCCGCGCCCTGGTAGCCCGGAACGACGGGCACCTTGGCCTTGATGGCGATCTCCTTCGCCGCAGCCTTGCCGCCGAGCGCCCGCATCGCCTCCGGCGACGGCCCGACGAACTTCAGTCCCGCCGCGCCGACGGCCTCCGCGAACTCCGCGTTCTCGGCCAGAAATCCGTAGCCCGGATGCACGCAGTCCGCACCCGTGGCCTTCGCCGCGGCGATGATCTTATCGATCCTAAGATAGCTGTCCGTCGCTGGGCCCGGCCCGATCGCGACCACCTCGTCGGCCGCACGTGTGAAAGGCGCAGTCTTGTCCGCCTCGCTCGCCACGGCCACGGTCGCGATGCCGAGCTTCTTCGCCGTGCGGATGATGCGCAGCGCGATCTCGCCGCGATTGGCGATCAGCACCTTCTTCAGCATGGTCGGTCCTCGCGAACGAAATCGGAAAGGAAAGGGGACAATCAGAGCGACGCGGACATGCCGCCATCGACCGCCAGCACCGCCCCCGTGATGTAGGAGGCCTCGTCGCTCGCCAGGAACACGGCCGCCGCCGCGATTTCCTCGGGCAGCCCGAAGCGGCGCATCGGCGTGCTGTCGAGCAGCGCCTTCTGGATGCCGGGGTTTTTGAGCGCACGCGCGGTGAGTGCCGTCTCGACGAAGCCCGGCGCCAGCGCATTCACGCGGATGCCGAAGGAGGCATATTCGACGGCGAGCCCCTTGGTCAGCGCCGCCACCGCTCCCTTGGTCGCCGAATAGGCCGTGAGCTGGCGCAGGCCACGCTCGGCCATGATCGAGGCCACGTTGACGAGCGACCCGCGCTGCGATTTGCGCAACAGCTCGAAGCCGTCACGCGCGATCCGCACCACACCGTCGAGGTTCACCTCCCGGATCTTCACCCAGTCGGCATCGCTCATGTGCCGGAAGTCGCTCCGCACGTTGAGGCCGGCGTTGTTGACGAGCACGTCGATGCGGCCGTGCGCCTGGTCGACGGCGCGGAAGACTGCCGACACGTCCTGCCCGCGCGAGACATCCATCGCCATGGCCTCGGCTTTGCCGCCGGCAGCCTTGATGTCGCCGGCCACCGCTTCCGCCGCCGCGAG
Organism: Hyphomicrobiales bacterium; assembly: GCA_003963125.1. GTDB lineage: Bacteria > Pseudomonadota > Alphaproteobacteria > Rhizobiales > Hyphomicrobiaceae > AWTP1-13. Next base: position 931 of record RXJK01000324.1, on the reverse strand, counting down.
ATCGACGTCCGTCACGTAGACGGCCGCCCCTGCGCCGGCGCAGGCCTTCACGATTGCGCGCCCGATACCGGATCCGGCCCCGGTCACGAGCGCGATGCGTCCTTCCAGTCGTTGCATGGGTTTCCCGTAGTCCCCCTGGGTCCTGTCCCGCTTCTTATCAGGCCGCGGGCTTCGGCGGCACCCACTTCTCGCGCATGGTCACGAGCTCTTCGGAAGCGCTGGGGTGCAGGGCCATGGTGGCGTCGAAATCGGCCTTGGTCGCCCCCATGCGCATGGCGATCGCCGCCATCTGCACGATTTCGCCGGCCTCAGGCCCGACGATATGGCAGCCGACCACCCGCCCGCCGTCACCCTCCACCAGCAGCTTCATGAGCGTACGCTCATCGCGGCCAGACAGCGTGTGCCGCATCGGGCGGAACGTCGCCTTGTAGACATCGATCGTCGTGTGCCGCTTGCGGGCCTCGTGCTCGGGCAAACCGACGCTGCCGACTTCCGGCGTGGTGAAGACGGCCGACGGGATCATCTCATAGCTGACCGCCGTCGGCTTCTTGCCGAACACCGTGTCGGCGAAGGCATGGCCCTCGCGGATGGCGACGGGCGTGAGGTTCACGCGGTTCGTCACGTCACCCACGGCGTAGATGCTTGCGACGTTCGTGCGCGAGAAGGCGTCGACCTTCACCTCGCCCTTGTCGCCGAGCGCGACGCCGGCCGTTTCGAGACCGAGGTTCTTCGTATTGGGCGCCCGGCCGCTCGCGAACATCAGCGCGTGCGTATCGACCTTGCGTCCGTCGGTCAGCGTCACGTGCAGCCCGCCCCGGCCCTTCTCGATCGACGCGACGCTCGACGTGTGCACGATATCGATGCCGCGCTTGACGAGTTCCTTCGTCAGATGCTCGCGCACGTCGTCGTCGAAGCCGCGCAGGATCTTGTC
>RXJK01000395.1 GCA_003963125.1 Hyphomicrobiales bacterium | reverse complement strand
CGTCCCTCGCGTCGAATACTCTAGTGCTTTGGGATAACCGGTTCTGGGTCCGCTGCGACACCGTCGCGGATGGTCTCGTTGTCGCGCCGCTGACCTATTTCGGCATCGGCCATCTCGAAAGCGAAGGGCTGATGCGCCCCCGCGACGTGCCGAGCGAGGCGCTTTGCACCTTGCCTGCGATCTGGCGCGGTGAAGACCTCGTCGCCGTCCCGGATCTCGGGTTCTTTGCCAAGCCTCTACAACTGCCTGTTGCAACGGCTTTCAAGGGCTTGGGGGCTGCCCCGCCGTTCTGACGGTGGCACCGCCATCTCGTCTTCGGCGTTGAGGTGTCGGGAATAGGGCGCTCAAGGCGCGTCTGCCTTATCGCCGCCGTGCTTGGCAAACATTGCTTACCTTCCTATGTTAATGCAGCCCTGGGCCCTTGCACGCGAAAGGTGCGGCCTTGTTGACGCTCGGGATGGCGGCGGCAAATGCATCCCGCAGCATGAAGGGAAAGAGATGAATTCCAACTTCCGGAACCTGGCCATCTGGGTGGTGATCGGCCTCCTGTTGATGGCGCTGTTCAATCTGTTCCAGAATCCAGGGCAGCCGCGGGGCGAGATCAGCTATTCCGAGTTCCTGACCAACGTCGACCAGGGCAACGTGTCCGAGGTCACGATCACCAAGCATCGGATCAAGGGCCTCTACCGCGACAAGGGCACCCCCTTCAGCACCGTCGCGCCGGAAGATCCGGCCCTCATCGAGCGGCTCAACCGGAAGAACGTGAAGATCACGGCCAAGCCGCCGGAGGAGGATGTCCCGTCCATCCTGAGCGTGCTGGTCAACTGGTTCCCCATGCTGCTGTTGATCGGCGTCTGGGTCTTCTTCATGCGCCAGATGCAGTCGGGCGGCGGCCGGGCTATGGGCTTCGGCAAGTCGAAGGCGAAGCTCCTGACCGAGCGTCAGGGCCGCGTCACGTTCGAGGACGTGGCGGGCGTCGACGAAGCCAAGTCCGACCTGCAGGAGATCGTCGAATTCCTGCGCGACCCGCAGAAGTTCCAGCGTCTCGGCGGCCGCATCCCCCGTGGTGCGCTGCTCGTCGGTCCCCCGGGCACCGGCAAGACGCTGATCGCCCGTGCGGTTGCCGGTGAGGCCAACGTTCCCTTCTTCACCATCTCGGGTTCCGACTTCGTCGAGATGTTCGTCGGCGTCGGCGCGTCCCGGGTGCGCGACATGTTCGACCAGGCCAAGAAGAACGCGCCCTGCATCATCTTCATCGACGAAATCGACGCCGTGGGCCGGCACCGTGGTGCAGGCCTCGGCGGCGGCAACGACGAGCGTGAGCAGACGCTGAACCAGTTGCTCGTCGAGATGGACGGCTTCGAGGCCAACGAGGGCATCATCATCATCGCGGCCACCAACCGGCCCGACGTGCTCGATCCCGCGCTGCTGCGCCCCGGCCGCTTCGACCGCCAGATTGTCGTGCCGAACCCGGATGTCGGCGGCCGCGAGAAGATCCTGCGCGTGCACATGCGCAAGGTGCCGCTCGCGCCCGACGTGGACGCCCGCACCATCGCGCGCGGTACGCCCGGCTTCTCCGGCGCGGATCTCGCCAACCTCGTGAACGAGGCAGCGCTTCTTGCCGCCCGCCGCAACAAGCGTCTCGTCACCCAGTCCGAGTTCGAGGACGCCAAGGACAAGGTGATGATGGGCGCCGAGCGCAAGTCCATGGTCATGACCGAGGAAGAGAAGCTCATGACCGCCTATCACGAGGCGGGTCATGCGATCATCAACCTCGCCGTCAAGGGCAACGACCCGCTGCACAAGGTGACGATCATCCCGCGCGGACGCGCCCTCGGCGTGACCATGTCGCTGCCCGAGCGCGACCGGCTCACGCATACGATGGAATGGTGCCTCGCCAAGATCGCGATGGCCTTCGGTGGCCGCGTCGCCGAGCAGCTCGTCTACGGCAAGAACCACCTGAACTCCGGCGCCACCGGCGACATCCAGATGGCGACGGGCCTCGCCCGCGCGATGATCACCGAGTGGGGAATGAGCGAGAAGCTCGGCGCCGTCCGCTACAATGAGAACCAGCAGGAGGTCTTCCTCGGCCACTCCATCGCACGCAGCCAGAACATGAGCGAGGCGACGGCGCAACTGATCGACGAGGAAGTCCGCCGTATCGTCCAGCAGGGTTACGACAAGGCCTGGGAGGTGCTCACGGCGCACCGCGAGCAACTCGAAGCCATGGCGCAGGCGCTGATGGAATACGAGACGATCTCGGGCGACGAGTGCGAAGCGCTCATGCGCGGCGAGAAGATCGTGCGCAAGATCGATGACGAGGAGACGCGTGGCCCCGCAGGTCCGGCCGTTCCCCTCGCCGGCAAGATGCGCCCCCCGCGCTCGGAGCCCGGGACCGGCGGCTTGGAGCCGCAGCCACAAACTTAGCAGGGCGCTTTACGCCCGTTTGCACCACGGTTAGCAAGGCGGCGGCCCACCAGGGCCGCCGCTTCGTTTTTTGGGGCATGGCGAAAGAGGCTTGGGGTTCGCCTCCTGGTTGCGGCGCCATGCTTTTGACGTGTTCGCAGTGCCCTCTGCCCCGCACTGTCCCAAGCAGCCTCTTGCGTGGTCGGCCACCCGCAAGCGATGGTCGCCTAGTGTTGTTCGCGCGAGGGGTTGCGCCGATGCGCGGCGTTGCCGGCCGAAGGGGATAGGCGCCAGGGGAGGCGCACGAGGCAAAGGACATTGATTCGGGGCATCGGGTGACAAAGCAGGGGGGCCAGACAGTGCGGCGGCCGGTGTCGACCACTGCGCGACGCACGCAGCCGTCCGCGCGCGTCATCGCCAGCGACGAAGCGGGTGGCGTCGCCCGCACCCTGAGCCTGTGCGCCAAGATCGTCATCGTCCCGCTGTTCAGCCTCAGCGTGATCGCGGCGCTGGCTTACGTCCGTCTCCTGCAGGGCCCGGTCGCGCTGCCGTTCCTGGCCGAGCCCATCCAGCGCGCGCTGCAGGCCGAGATCACGGGCGTCGAGATCAAGATCGAGGAAGTCGCCGTCCGCCTCGCCGACAGCTTCAAGCTCGAATTCGAACTGAAAAACATCCGCATCGCCGGCGATCGCGACGAGACGCTCGCCGTGGCCCCCGCGGCCACCATCCAGTTGAGCCGGCCGGCGCTGTTTGCGGGCCGCATTGCGCCTGAGAGCATCGCGCTCGTATCGCCGCGCCTGCTGCTCTTCCACGGCGAGGACGGCTCGCTCTCCCTCAAGTTCTCGCACCCGACCGAAGGGGCAGATCCCCTGCCGGCGCCGACCCGGGGCCCGGCGCGCCAGGCAGCA
>RXJK01000303.1:8252-18288 GCA_003963125.1 Hyphomicrobiales bacterium | reverse complement strand
GCCATGACGCCCCAGGACATTGCGCTCGTGAAATCGACATTCGCCCTAGTCAAACCGATCTCGGAGCAGGCAGCGGAGCTGTTCTACGGACGGCTGTTCGAGATCGCGCCGCACGTGAAACAGCTTTTCAAGGGCGACATGACGGAGCAGGGCCGCAAGCTGATGGCGACGCTAGGCACCGTCGTCGCGAGCCTCGACAATCTGGGCCCCGTCTTGCCGGTCGCAAGCCAGCTGGCGAAGCGGCATGTCGGCTACGGCGTGAAGGCCGCGGACTATACGGTCGTCGGCGAGGCCCTGCTGTGGACGCTGGAAAAGGGTCTCGGCAATGCCTGGACCGCGCAGGCGAAAGCGGCGTGGGCGGCTGCCTACACCACGCTGTCCTCGTTCATGATCGCCGAGGCCTACCCGCCGGCCTGAGTCCGCCTAGTCAGCAAGATCCGGAAACACGTGGGTGCCATCGGACCCGAGCGGTAGCGGCTTCACCCACGTGGCGAGCGCGACTGGCAGAGGCGCGTAGAGATGGGGAAAGAGCGCGCCGCCGCGCGAGAGCTCCCACTTGAGGTCCGCGCCCAGCGCTTCGGCCTCGACGCGCACGAGCACGAGATCAGCAGCGCCTGCAAAGTGCTTGGCGGCGGTCTCTACCGCCTGCTCCGCCGTCGAGAAATGAATGTAGCCGTCTTTGACGTCGACGGCCGAACCGCTGAACGCGCCTGCGCGCTCCGCTGCTTCCCACTCCGCGCGGGAGCAGATTTTGTAGATGGCGGTCATCTATCTACTCGGCTGCGTGCCGCACGAGGGCGCGCGCCTCGCGCAATTCGATATAAAGTTGGATCGGATCAAGGTCGAAACCGTTCGGCCACGTTGGCGCTCCCATTTCCACGAAGACGCGGGCGAAATAGGCAGGGTCGCGCAGGGGCTCCAGCATCGGCCCCGACTGCGCTACCAATTCCGCAAGGTCCCTCACCCCTTCGCTGCCATCCGTGAAGCGCAGCCAAATCTTGTAACCTTCGAGAGGCCTCACGCGCAGCACGTCGACGAGTGGAAGGTCTTCAGTCATTGTCAGGACCGGCAATCTTTTCGAACGGCTGCTGCTGTCGTCCGCGTTCCCAATTCTGTTCCAACTCGGCGCGATGCCTGAGCGCCCACTCGCTAACCATCTTCAACGCCGTCGGCGGTAGCTCTCCGGCAATGACAACTCCGTCGGATATTCTGACGATTGCTTGCGCCTGTCCGTAGCGCGCGTGAAAGTGTGGCGGATTATGGTCGTTGTAATACATGCGGATGGCGATGCCGTAGAAAAACGAGATCGTCGGCATCGCCAGCGTCCATGATCAGTTATCCAGGAAGCTGCGGAGCTTGCGGCTGCGGCTCGGGTGCTTGAGCTTGCGCAGCGCCTTGGCCTCGATCTGGCGGATGCGTTCGCGGGTCACCGAGAACTGCTGGCCGACTTCTTCCAGCGTGTGGTCGGTGTTCATGCCGATGCCGAAGCGCATGCGCAGCACGCGTTCCTCGCGCGGGGTGAGGGACGCCAGCACGCGCGTCGTCGTCTCGCGCAGGTTCGACTGGATCGCCGCATCGATCGGCAGCACCGCGTTGCGGTCCTCGATGAAGTCGCCGAGATGGCTGTCCTCCTCGTCGCCGATCGGCGTCTCGAGGCTGATCGGCTCCTTGGCGATCTTCAGCACCTTGCGCACCTTCTCGAGCGGCATGGCGAGCTTCTCGGAGAGTTCCTCCGGCGTCGGCTCGCGGCCGATCTCGTGCAGCATCTGGCGGCTCGTGCGCACGATCTTGTTGATCGTCTCGATCATGTGCACGGGGATGCGGATGGTGCGGGCCTGATCCGCGATCGAGCGCGTGATCGCCTGCCGGATCCACCACGTGGCGTAGGTCGAGAACTTGTAGCCGCGCCGGTACTCGAACTTGTCGACCGCCTTCATCAGGCCGATGTTGCCTTCCTGGATGAGGTCGAGGAACTGCAGGCCGCGGTTCGTGTACTTCTTGGCGATCGAGATGACGAGGCGGAGGTTGGCTTCCACCATCTCCTTCTTCGCCTGGCGGGCTTCGCGCTCGCCCTTCTGCACCGCTTTCACGATGCGGCGGAACTCGGTGATCTCGAGGCCAGTCTCGGAGGCGAGCGTACGGATGTCGTCGCGAATCTGCTCGACCTGCCGCTTCTCGTGCTTGACGAAGTTGCCCCACTTCTTGTTGGCGTTGGCGATACGGTCCATCCAGCCCTGGTCGAGCTCGTTGCCGTAGTACTCGTCGATGAAGGTCTGGCGGGGCACGCCGTAGCTGTCGGCCAAGCGCATCAGGCGCCCTTCGAAGCCGACGAGCTTCTTGTTGATCGAGTAGAGCTGCTCGACGAGGCTCTCGATGCGGGCGTTGTTGAGCGAGAGGCTCTTGACGTCCTTAATGATCTCTTCGCGCAGCTTCTCGTAGGCCTTCTGCTGCTGGCGGGAGCCCTGCTCGCCCGCCACCTGCATCTCGACCTTCTTGTCCTGCAGCTTGCGCAGCTTCTTGTAGGTGTTGGCGATGTTGTCGAAGGTCTCGAGCACCTTCGGCTTCAGCTCGGCTTCCATGGCCGCAAGCGAGAGGGCGTTCTCGTAATCGTCCTCGTCGTCCATCTCGCCCTGGGGCGCGCCTTCGCCACCTTCGCCGGCTTCGCCTTCCTCGCCGTCACCGGTTTCACGCTCGGGGGCAGCCGCGGGCATGCGGCCATCGGGTCCCGGGATCACCGGCGGCGCGTTCTTGGCCTCGGGGCCTTCGTAGGTCGCTTCGAGATCGATGATGTCGCGCAGAAGGATCTTCGCGTTCATCAACTCGTCGCGCCAGATGATGATGGCCTGGAACGTGAGCGGGCTTTCGCAGAGGCCTGCGATCATGGCCTCACGGCCGGCCTCGATGCGCTTGGCGATGGCGATTTCGCCTTCGCGGGACAGCAACTCGACGGAGCCCATGTCGCGCAGATACATGCGCACGGGATCGTCGGTGCGATCGGCGGGCTCGGCCTTGGTGGCCGTGGTCGCGGGCAGATTGATGGTCGCGGGCGGGCGTGCCTCGTCCTCTTCTGCGGGCTCCTCGGCGCCGTCGGCGGCGGGCGCCTCGTCCTGATCCTCGCTCTCAACAACCGTGATGCCCATGTCGGAGAGCATGCTCATCACGTCTTCGATCTGCTCGGACGACACCTCCTCCGAGGGCAGCACCGCGTTGAGCTCGTCGTAGGTGACGTAGCCGCGAGCCTTGGCCGTCTTGATGAAGCGCTTGACGGCCGCATCCGACAGGTCGAGGAGCGGACTGTCCTTCTCGGGCGCATCCGCTTGCGTGCCTTGCTCTTCAGACTTCGCTGGTGCCATTGCCATTGTTAACTCCTGAGCATCCGCTGCGGCTCAGCGTATGCAAAAAAGTTCGAGGACCCCGCCGTCGTGCCTAGTGTCAGGGCACGGCATAGGGCCCGGTCGCGCGGATTTCCCGCCCGGATCGATACGAGATGTCGCCCCGAGGTGCGGTTTCGCAGTGGCCCGGCGCTTGGCGCGGACGGCCTTCGTCTCGGAGACAACGCCCGCATACACGAATTCTAATGCATTTCCTACTGTCAGTTTCGGGCTCGACTTGCTGGAACAACGTCCAGTGCTGCTGTGCCACAGCGGGGACGAACATGAACGCTGTTTAGGGTGCTGCGGCATTTTCACCCCTCCCGGACCATCGGCACTGCCGGCGGCGTCGCCAACTCGGCGTTCTGGCTCGCACTGCGCTCGAGCTGCTCCTGCAGATCCAAAATGCGGGCCAAGGCGGTCTCGCTCTGGCTGGTGAGGTATTCCTGCTCGGCCTCGGCCAGGGCGCGGCGCAGGCCGACCTGGGTCTCGTGCAGCGCGCAGGCGTGCCGCCAGCCGGTTTCTACCGTCTCGCGGTCCGCGTCGGGCTCGGCGAACCGGTCACTGCGATGAGAGATCCGGTCCGTCGCCGCGACAAGCGGGCCGAACCCGGCATCGCTGAGGTGGGCACGGAGTGCGGCGCTTTCAAGAGTGCCCTGATAACTCACGATATTCAGCATGGCCTTGCGCAGGTCGATGAGGGGCTGCGCGGTCAAGGTGAGGTCGGCGATGGTCTCGCATTCCTCCTCGATCAGCCAGGGATGGTTGAGGAGGGTGCGCATGAGGAGCACCTCGCGCGGCGGCAGGGGCAGCGTGCGCACGGCCAATTCGTTCGATCGCATCGGCGCCTGGGATAGGGTCGCGGCGCGCGGCAGGTTGCCGATGCGCTGCTTCTCGGTTGCCCGCACGGTGAATCGCCAGTCGAGCTGCGTGTTGTTGCGGCGGCGGGCGCCCGCTGGGGCAGCGCTTCCGCCGCGGCTCGGACCGAGCCCGCCCGTGGCGATCTCCCGGATCACGCGCTTGTTGCGGGCCCACAGCGTCTCGCGCATTTCGCGCTCGTACTGGGTGCGGACGCTCTGGTCCTGGATCTTGCCGACGAGGGCCGTGAGGCGGGCTTCGAGGGCCGCGCGCTGCTCGGGCGTCACGGCGGACGGGCCCGCCTGTTCCTCGCGTTCGATCAGGACGTCGAAGAGGGGGGCCGTCTTGGCCAGCACGTCGCGGAAGGCGTCGGGGCCGCGCTGGCGCACGAGATCGTCGGGGTCGAGGCCGTCGGGCAGGAACGCGAACTGCACGCTATAGCCGGGCTTCAGGTGCGGCAGCACCGTTTCGACGGCGCGGAAGGCGGCGCGGCGGCCCGCGCCGTCGCCGTCGAAGCACAGGATCGGCTCGCGGGCCATGCGCCACAGGAGTTGCACCTGCTCGACCGTGAGGGCCGTGCCCAGAGGAGCGACGGTCGCGGGGAAGCCCGCTTCCGACAGGGCGATGACGTCCATGTAGCCCTCGACGACCACGATCTGGCCCTTGTCGAAAGCGGGCTGGCGCGCGTTCGCCGCGTTGAAAAGCACGTGGCTCTTGTGGAAGAGCGGGGTCTCCGGCGAGTTCAGGTACTTTGCCGGCGCGTCCGGATCGAGCGCGCGGCCACCGAAGGCGATCGGCCGGCCGCGGGTATCGGTGATCGGAAACATCACGCGGTTGCGGAAGCGGTCGTAGCTGACGGGGATGTCCGGACCCGAAATCAGCATGCCCGAGAGGTTCATCTCTTCGGCCGAGAAGCCCGCCTTGGCGAGGTAGTCCTTGAGCTGCGCGCGGCCTGCGGGTGCGTAGCCCAGCCGGAACTTCTCGATGGTGCCGGCGGCGAGGCCGCGCCGCTCGATATAGCGCCGCGCTTCGAAGCCGGCCGCGCTCCGCAACTGCTGCACGAAGAATTCGGCCGAAGCCTCGATGACGGCGAGCAGCCGCTCGCGCTGGTCGTAGAGCTGGCGATCCTCCTGCGTCGGCTTCGGCAGGGAGACGCCCGCCTCCTCGGCCAGCCGTTCCACGGCTTCCGTGAAGCTCACGCCCTCGGTCAGCATCAGGAACTTGAAGATGTCGCCGTTCTGGCCGGAGGAGAAGTCGAACCACGCGCCCTTGTGGTCATTGACGAAGAAGGAGGGGGTCTTCTCGACCTTGAACGGGGAGAGGCCGCGCATTTCGCGGCCCGCGCGCTTCAGGGCCACTTTGCGCGCCACCACTTGGCTCACGGAGAGCCGGGCCTTGATCTCGTCAAGCAGGGCGGGCGGGTAGCGCATGGACCTCACGGGGAAAAGCGACGCCCGACTGATAGGCGATTCGCTGCGGCTCACGTTGGCGTCGTGCATCACCCCAGCCGTTCACTCCCGCTATCCACAGAGATTGCGGCTCTAACGTGGGCGGCAACAAAGCTCCGTTTCGGCGGCTCGCATCGACCGCGCCCGAGTTCCTGTTAGACTTGGCCGCGCTGCCCGCCCCCGTTCCCCACCCGCCGGAGCCGTCGATGTCCTCTTCCGCCCTCATGGACCTATCCGCGACCCAAGCGCGGGAACGGATGGTGCGGGGCGAGTTGAAGGTCGAGACCTATGTCGCGGCCTGTCTCGATGCCTTTGGGACGCGCGAACCGGAGATCGAAGCCTGGGTGACGCTGGCGCCCGAGCAGGCGCTACGGCAGGCCCGCGCCCTAGATGCGGCGCGGGCGGCTGGCAAGGCGCCGGGCGCCCTGTTCGGCCTGCCGGTCGGGATCAAGGACATCATCGATACGACGGATATGCCGACGCAGAACGGCTCGGCCCTGTTCGAAGGGCATCAGCCCGAGCGCGATGCCGCTGCCGTCGCGCAGATCCGCGCTGCCGACGGCATCATCATCGGCAAGACCGTCACCACAGAGCTCGCCAACACATTCCCCAACAAGTCGCGCAATCCGCACAACCCGGCGCATACACCCGGCGGCTCCTCGTCGGGCTCGGCAGCGGCGGTCGGCGCGCGCACGATCCCACTGGCGCTCGGCACGCAGACGGGCGGCTCCGTGATCCGGCCGGGGTCGTTCTGCGGCGTCTATGCGCTGAAGCCGACGCTCGGGCTCATCTCGCGGCGGGGCGCCACCCTGCAATCGCACACGCTCGATACGATCGGCGTCTACGGGCACTCCGTGGAGGACCTGGCGCTCGCCACCGATGCATTAAGCGCGCACGATCCGGAAGACCCCGTCAGCTACGAGCGTGCGGCGCCGCGGCTTCTGGAGCGGCTGCGCGAAGGGCCGTCGCGTCTGCCACGCCTCGCCTTCTTCAAGTCGCCCGCGTGGGTGGACGCCGATCCGGCCGCGCAGGAGGCCATCACCACGTTCGCGAAGGGGCTCGGCGCGCTCGTGGAGGAAATCGACATCCCGGCGATGGCCGACGTGCGCCAGCACCACGCGAACGTCATGGGCGCGGAGAATGTCGCCTATTACGGGCCGTTCCTCGCGCAGAAGCCGGACTTGATGAGCGACAACATCACGGCGCGTCTCAACGAGGCGAAGAAGATCACAGCGGTCGACTATGCCCGATCGATCGGAGCCCGCGAGCCCATGTACGCCGAGGTCGCCGCGGTGCTCCGGCGCTTCGATGCCATCCTCACGCTGTCGGCCACCGGCCCCGCGCCGAAGGGCCTCGAAACCACCGGCAATCCCGTGTTCAACGCCATGTGGACGTATCTGGGCGTGCCGTGCGTGAGCCTGCCGCTGCTGACGGTTGCCGGCCTACCGCTCGGCGTGCAACTCATCGGCGCACGACGCGAAGAAGTGCGGCTGCTCAGGACGGCCAGTGCGCTGGAGCAGCACCTGCGCACGTAAGCGTTATTTCCCCAGCGCGTTGAGCTGGTCTTTCACCTGGCCGCTGGCCTTGCCGAAGTCCATCTGGCCCGCGAACTTCTGCTTCAAGAGGCCCATGACCTTGCCCATGTCCTTGGGACCTGCGGCGCCGGTCTCCTTGATGGCCGCGGCGATGGCGGCCTTGGCGTCCTCCTCGCTCAGGGATTTCGGGAGGAATTCCTCGATCACGGCGATCTCGGCCAGTTCCTTGTCGGCGAGTTCCTGGCGGCCGGCCTGCTGGTAGATCGTGACCGAATCGCGCCGCTGCTTGACCATCTTCTGCAGCACCGCCGGGATCTCCTGATCGGCAATCTTGCCGCCCTCGGCGTTGAGGTCGCGATCCTTCAGGGCGGCACTGATGAGGCGCAGCGTGCCGAGCCGGTCTTTGGCGTGGGCCTTCATGGCGGCCTTGATTTCATCGCTGAGACGGGTGCGCATGGCCGGCCTTTCTCGGTTCGTGCGGTCGATGGCTGCGGAGGCCCCGCGGCGGTCCCGACGGGCAACGCAGCCGACCTGCAGAGGTGCCACGCGGCGCCCGCCCCCGCAAGCTGCCGTCCCGGCGCCGGTTGACCCGGGGGGTGGCATGCCATACATCCCCGCGAAATACAGGAGAACCTATGGCTACCTCCCCTTCCCCCTGGACGGACACGCCGCTGACCGGGCGGCTGGTGCTGGCCGACGGCACTGTGATTGCCGGTCGCGGCCTCGGCGCCATCGGCTCTGCCGTGGGCGAGGTCTGCTTCAACACCGCGATCACCGGCTACCAGGAGATCCTGACGGACCCCTCCTATGCCGGCCAGATCATCACCTTCACGTTTCCCCACATCGGCAACGTCGGCACGAACCCGGAGGATACGGAAACCTCCAACCTCGCCTCGCGCTCGGGCGTCCGGGGCTGCGTGCTGCGCGCCGACGTGACAGACCCCGCCAACTATCGCGCGGTCGAGCACCTCGACCGCTGGCTGAAGGCGCGCGGCATCGTCGCCATCACCGGCGTCGACACGCGGGCGCTGACGGCGCGCATCCGCGAGCAGGGCATGCCGAACGGCGTCATCGCGCACGAGCCCAAGGCCGAGTTCGACCTCGCCAAGCTCAAGGCGGAAGCGAAGGCGTGGCCTGGTCTCGACGGCATGGACCTCGTGCCCGATGTCACGAGCGGCCAGAGCTACACGTGGGACGAGATGCGCTGGGCCTGGGGCCGCGGCTACACGCGCCAGGAGAAACCCGATCTGCACGTGGTCGCCATCGACTACGGCCTGAAGCGCAACATCCTGCGCTGCCTTGCGACCTCGGGCTGCAAGGTGACGGTGGTGCCGGCGACGACCAGCGCGGAGGACATCCTCGCGCGCAAGCCGGACGGCGTGTTCCTGTCAAACGGGCCGGGCGATCCGGCTGCGACGGGGAAGTACGCGGTGCCGGAAATCAAGAAGCTGGTGGCGTCGGGCAAGCCGGTGTTCGGCATCTGCCTCGGGCACCAGATGCTCGGGCTGGCGCTCGGCGCGCGTACCAAGAAGATGCACCAGGGCCATCACGGCGCGAACCATCCCGTGAAGGACTTCACGACCGGCAAGGTCGAGATCACGTCCATGAACCACGGCTTCGCGGTCGATCGCGAGACTTTGCCCAAGGATGCCGAGGAGACGCACGTGTCGCTCTTCGACGGCTCGAACTGCGGCCTGCGGCTGAAGGGCAAGCCGGTGTTCTCGGTGCAGTACCACCCGGAAGCTTCACCCGGCCCCGAGGACAGCCATTATCTCTTCACCCGGTTCGTCAACCATATCCGCGCGCAGAAGGGCCTCGAGCCGCTGCCCGAGCGGCCGGCAAAGGCCTGACACTTTTGCGGGTGCGCCTTTCTTGCTAGGCTCGTCTCATGAACGAGCTTTCGCATCAGCCCCGTAGCACGACGCAGACCGCGGACGGCATCCCGCGTCTGCGCTGGACGCTCGCCGAATTCGAGCGGCTGACAGAGCTCGGCATTTTCGGTGAGAACGACCGTATCGAGCTTCTGGGAGGCGAGTTGATCCCCATGTCTCCCAAGGGCCGTCAGCATGAGGGTGTGCGCAGCGCGATCCTGAATTGGCTGCGGCAAGAATTACCGGCCGAATTCGACCTTCATACGGAACCAGGCTGGAGGCCTAACGAAGTCGATTACGTGGAGCCCGATTTCTTGATCTCCCGCAAGGGCGGTCATCCGGCGTCCGTTCAGCCGCAAGACGTCGTCCTGATCATCGAGGTCGCCCATTCGAGCCTGAAGCTCGACACGACCGTCAAGGCTGCCACGTACGCCCGGCACGGCGTGCAGGAGTATTGGGTTGTCGATGCCCTCAATCTCACCACCCGCGTGCATCGGCGGCCCTCGGCTTCCGGCTACGGGGATGTGACGGAAGTTCCCGCCAAAATGCCGCTTGGGATGCCACTCATGCCGGGCGTGGCACTGACGCTCGGCGACCTTCCCCTCCCCTGACGGCTCCGGCAAAACAGGCCTCACGGATCGTCGCGCGAGGGCTATAGCCAAGGCGCGCGCGCTGCAATAAGAAGCGGCCCATGCCAAAGCGCACAGACATCAAATCGATCCTCATCATCGGCGCCGGCCCGATCGTCATCGGCCAAGCGTGCGAGTTCGACTACTCCGGGACCCAGGCCTGCAAGGCCCTGAAGGACGAGGGCTACCGCGTCATCCTGGTCAACTCCAATCCGGCCACGATCATGACGGACCCGGAGCTGGCGGACGCGACCTACATCGAGCCGATCACGCCCGAAATCGTGGCGCGCATCATCGAGAAGGAGCGCCCGGACGCGCTGCTGC
>RXJK01000303.1:0-8202 GCA_003963125.1 Hyphomicrobiales bacterium | reverse complement strand
CGCGCTCAACACGGCGCTGGCACTTGCCCAGGACGGCACACTCGCCAAGTACGGCGTCGAGATGATCGGCGCCAAGGCCGAGGCCATCGACAAGGCCGAGGACCGCAAGCTGTTCCGCGAGGCCATGGACCGCATCGGCCTCGAGAGCCCACGTGCCGCCATCGCCTCCTCGCCGGAGATCCGCGACGCCGAGGGCAAGGTGGTGGGATACGACCGCGCCGCCGGCATCGCCGAGGCCATGAAGGCCCTCGACAAGGTCGGGCTGCCGGCGATCATCCGCCCCGCCTTCACGCTGGGCGGCACGGGCGGCGGCGTCGCCTATAATCGCGACGAATACGAGACCATCGTGCGCTCCGGCATCGATGCGTCGCCGGTCGGCCAGATCCTGATCGACGAGAGCCTGCTCGGCTGGAAGGAGTTCGAGATGGAGGTGGTCCGCGACAAGGCGGACAACTGCATCATCGTCTGCTCCATCGAGAACTTCGATCCGATGGGCGTGCACACGGGCGACAGCATCACGGTCGCGCCGGCCCTGACGCTCACCGACAAAGAATACCAGATCATGCGCAACGCCTCGCTCGCGGTGCTGCGCGAGATCGGCGTCGAAACCGGCGGCTCGAACGTGCAGTTCGCGGTGAACCCGGCGGACGGCCGCCTTGTGATCATCGAGATGAACCCGCGCGTGTCGCGCTCCTCCGCGCTCGCCTCCAAGGCGACCGGGTTCCCGATCGCCAAGGTCGCCGCCAAGCTCGCCATCGGCTACACGCTCGACGAGCTCGCCAACGAGATCACGGGCGGTGCGACGCCCGCCTCGTTCGAGCCGACCATCGACTACGTCGTCACCAAGATCCCGCGCTTCGCCTTCGAGAAGTTCCCGGGCGCCGAGCGCACGCTGACCACGGCGATGAAGTCCGTCGGCGAGGTGATGGCCATCGGCCGCACGTTCCAGGAGAGCCTGCAGAAGGCCCTGCGCGGGCTCGAATCCGGCCTTACCGGCCTAGACGATTTCCCCTTCGAGGGCCTCGGCCAGGACGACGAGCGCACCGTGATCCGGGCAGCGCTCGGCAAGCCCACGCCCGAGCGCATCCTGAAGATCGCGCAGGCCATGCGCATGGGCTTCGACCACGCGGAGATCCATGCCTCCTGCAAGGTCGATCCGTGGTTCCTCGCGCGCATGCAGGAGATCATCGATCTCGAGGCGCGCGTGAAGGCGCACGGCCTGCCAAAGAGCGCCGAGCATTGGCGCCTCTTGAAGTCGCAGGGCTTCTCCGACGCGCGGCTCGCCAAATTGTCCGGCAAGAGCGAGGGCGAGGTGCGCAAGATGCGCATCGCGGCCGGCGTCCGCCCCGTGTTCAAGCGCATCGACACGTGCGCGGCGGAATTCGCCTCGCCCACGGCCTACATGTACTCGACCTACGAGACGGGCCTCAGCGGCGAGCCCGACAACGAGGCGCGCCCCTCCGACCGCAAGAAGGTCATCATCCTCGGCGGCGGGCCGAACCGCATCGGCCAGGGCATCGAATTCGACTACTGCTGCTGCCACGCCTCCTTTGCGCTGAGGAAGTCGGGCGTCGAGAGCATCATGGTCAACTGCAATCCCGAGACCGTCTCGACCGATTACGACACGTCGGACCGGCTCTATTTCGAGCCGCTGACGGCCGAGGACGTGCTCGAGATCATCGACGTGGAGCGCTCCAAGGGCACGCTCAACGGCGTCATCGTGCAGTTCGGCGGGCAGACGCCACTGAAGCTCGCCCACGCGCTGTCGGAAGCCGGCGTGCCGATCCTCGGCACCTCGCCCGACGCCATCGACCTCGCCGAGGACCGCGACCGGTTCAAGGCGCTCGTCGAGAAGCTCAAGCTGCGGCAGCCCGAGAGCGGCATTGCGAGTTCGCCCTCGGAAGCGCGCGCCGTGGCCGAGAAGGTCGGCTTCCCGCTGGTGATCCGGCCATCCTACGTGCTCGGCGGGCGGGCCATGGAGATCCTGCACGATTTCGGCGACCTCGACCGCTACATCGCGCGCCTGTCGGCGACGCTCGACGCGCCGTCCGAGCTCGTCGTGTCCCCGAAGCGCCCGCTGCTGATCGACCGGTATCTGTCGGACGCCATCGAGGTCGACGTCGACTGCCTGTGCGACGGCCAGGACACGTTCATCGCCGGCATCATGGAGCACATCGAGGAGGCGGGCATCCATTCGGGTGACAGCGCCTGCTCGCTGCCGCCGCATTCCCTCTCCCCCGACATCATCGCGCGGCTCGAAGCGCAGACGCGGGACTTGGCGCTGGCGCTCAACGTCGTCGGCCTGATGAACGTGCAGTACGCGGTGAAGAGCGGAGACATCTACATCCTCGAGGTCAATCCGCGGGCCTCGCGCACCGTGCCGTTCGTCGCCAAGGTGATCGGCAAGCCGATCGCGGGCATCGCCTCGCGCGTCATGAACGGGGAGCCGCTCGCCTCCTTCGGCCTGAAGCCGCACAAGCTTTCGCATGTGGCCGTCAAGGAGGCCGTGTTCCCCTTCGCGCGCTTCCCCGGCGTCGATACGGTGCTCGGGCCGGAAATGCGTTCCACAGGCGAGGTGATGGGGATCGATCGCGACTTCGCCGTCGCCTTCGCCAAGAGCCAGATCGGCGCCGGCAACAAGCTGCCGCTGAAGGGCACGGTGTTCGTCTCGCTGCGCGATGCCGACAAGGAGAACGTGGTCGGCGCCATGCGGGACCTGTGCGACCTCGGTTTCAAGATCCTGGCGACGCGGGGCACCCTGCGTACGCTGTCCGCGCACGGCATCCCCTGCGAGCAGGTGAACAAGGTGCTGGAAGGCCGGCCGCATATCGTCGACCGCATGAAGAACGGCGACGTGCAGCTGGTCTTCAACACCACCGAAGGCTCGCAAGCGCTTGCAGATTCGAAGGATATTCGGCGCACGGCGCTTCTGAACCACATCCCCTACTACACCACGCTGGCGGGGGCGCTCGCCGCCACCCAGGCCATCAAGGCCCTGACAGCCGGGACCTTGAAAGTGTCACCGTTGCAGGCTTACGTAAGCCAGACGGTGTGAAACTCCCCTGTGCGCCAGCGCGTTGAGGGGTCTGGCCAAAAGCCGGATACTGAGGGACACTGTCAGCTTGAGCCGCGCGCGTTGGCCGCCGGCGGCTCGGGGCGGCGCGTCCGCGCGCCGGTTCACTCGTCACAGCAATGGATGGAATTGGAAGACTGCCATGGACATGGTGCCGATGACGGTTGAAGGGTTCAAGAAGCTCGAGGCCGAGCTTCACCGTCTCAAGGCGGAAGAGCGCCCGCGCATCATTCAGCAGATCGCGGAAGCGCGCGCACACGGCGACCTTTCCGAGAACGCCGAATACCACGCCGCCAAGGAAGCCCAGGGCCTCAACGAGGCGCGCGTCGCCGACCTCGAGGACAAGCTGTCCCGCGCCGAGGTGATCGACGTCACCAAGCTCAGCGGCGACACGGTGAAGTTCGGCGCCACGGTCTCGCTCGAAGACGACGAGAGCGGCGACAAGGTCGCCTACAAGATCGTCGGCGAGAACGAGGCGAACGTGAAAGAGGGCAAGATCTCGATCAACTCGCCCATCGCTCGCGCGCTCATCGGCAAGAGCAAGGGCGAGACCTGCGAGGTGACGACGCCGCGCGGCGCGCGCAGCTACGAGATCCTTAAGGTCGAATTCAAGTAGGCCGCGTGGGCGTTACGAGCGGATGATGCTTTCGAGCCAAGGCACCTTGGCCGCGGCTGCGTGCAATGCCGCATCGAAGGACACAAACTGCTGCCCGGCATAACCGCCGATCGCGAACCAGCCGCGCCCGTCTTCCAGCTCCCGGCGGTATTCCTCGAAGCCGTAGGTGCCATCGGGGCGCATGAAGACATCGACGCAGCGCGTCTCGCCGTCCTGATTGAAGGACTGGACGACGCGGTTTTTCGGCGCGACCGGCATGGCTCCTCCCAAGGGCGCTCACATGCGCCGGTCTAGACCGGGGCCTCCGAACGCCGGCCCTGAGCCACCGTGATCGGCACGCCGGGCTCGTTCTTCACGCGGCGGATGACGAGGGTCGTCTTGACGCCCGCCACGTTGGGGGCGCTCGTCAGTTCCTGGATGATGAAATCCTGGAAGGCCGAGAGGTCGGGAGCGACGCACTTCAGGATGAAGTCCGTCTCGCCCGAGAGCATGTAGCACTCGCGCACGAGCGGCCAGGCGATCACGCGGTTCTCGAAGGCGCGCAGATCCTGCTCGGACTGGCTGTGCAGCGTCACCATGGCGAAGGCGATCACCTCGAAGCCGGTGGCCTTCTCATCGAGCAGCGCGAAGTAGCCGCTGATGATTCCGGCCTGCTCCAGCGCGCGCACGCGCCTCAGACACGGCGGCGGCGAGATGCCGACCTTTTCCGCAAGCTCGACATTGGTGATGCGGCCATTCGCCTGCAGCTCTTTCAGAATCCGCCAGTCGGTGGCATCGAGACGGGCGCGCATGCCGGTTTGGTCCTGTCAGCGAGATGACTGAGGGCGATGGCCCCGACTCTTGGCTGAAAAGTCCGGTCCGCGCAACTTTGTTTCCCACTAGCGACACAAAATTGCGGGAGCGCCACGGCTTTCCGCAGCAGCAAGCATCGATGGGGACCCTGACCCATGAGCCAGAACTTCCAGATCCAGCACCTCAACGGGCGGCGCGGCTGGATCATCTCGGACGGCAAGGCCGGCAACGATGTGCAGGCCCGCGGCGTCGCCGATGCGCTGGGCCTCGATGTCGAGGTGAAGTCGGTCTTCCCGCGCGGCATCTGGTATGCGTTCTCGCCCTGGATCGGCGTCAGCCCGCACGTGCGCTTCGGCGAACCGGGCTCGCAATTCGCGCCGCCGTGGCCGGACTTCGCCATCTCGGTGGGGCGGCTGACGATCCCCTTCGTGCGGCGGCTGAAGCGGCATGCGGGGCATGCGACCTATACGATCGTGTTGCAGGACCCCAAGACCACGGTCGGTGCCGCGGATCTCTTCTGGGTGCCCGAGCACGACAAGCGGCGCGGGCCAAACGTCATCACGACGCTGACGTCGCCGCACAGCTATACGCCGCGACGGCTCGCGGTTCTGCGCCGGCACATGCCCGAGGCGATCGCGCGCCTGCCGTCGCCGCGCATCGCCGTCTCGCTCGGCGGGCCCAACGGCGACTACACGTATCCCAAGGCGTCCCTCGAGATGCTGGCCTGCGCGCTGCGGTCGCTCAGCGCGCTCGGCGCCGGCTTGATGATCACGCCGTCGCGGCGTACGCCGCCGGAGATCACGGCCTACGTGCGCGCGGCGACGGAGGGCCTGCCGCGCTTCTTCTGGGATGGCGAAGGGGAGAACCCCTATGGGCATTTCCTCGCGCACGCCGACGCGTTCATCGTGCCGGCCGATTCCGTGAACATGTCGGGGGAGCCGTGCGCGACGGGCAAGCCCGTCTACGTGTTCACGCCGCAGGGCGGCTCGACCAAGTTCGACCGCTTCCACGCGGGTCTTCGCGCGCTGGGCGCCACGCGTCCGATGCCGGCGGTATTCGAGCGGCTGGAGACGTGGACCTACGCGCCCGTCAGCTCGGCCGACGAGATCGCGGCGGAGATCGCGCGGCACTGGTCGCGGCGGCGGCTTAGGATCGGCACGCCGCATGCGCATGCCGATGCCGCGCACGCGCACCGGTAGCGGCGGTCATCGTCGGACGCAGTCTGAAGCGAGTAAATTTCCCACCAATGCATCCCCGGAAGCCGCGCACGGCGCGGCTGTCCGGGGGCTTGCAGCGCGAATATGACCGCGACCGGGAAAGATCCCGGGTCTCGCTGCGCTCGCCCGGGAACGCATGGATGAAAGCGAAGCGGTCATCCCCATGTTTGTCGCCCCGGCACGCGTTGCCGGGGCCCACTCCGCCACTTGCTCCGGCGCTTGCGGATGGCTGGATCCCGGTGATGCGCACCGGGAGGACAGTTGGAGCGTGTGGCCTGTGGTCGGACTCGACACGAGCGAGCGTGTGGATCTTGCGCCACCTGTCATCCCGGCCGGAGCGCGTGAGCGCGTAGCGCCGGGACCCAGGGGAAAAGGATGCGCCTTTGGCCCCTGGGTCCCGGATCGGTGCTGCGCACCGTCCGGGATGACAGTTTGGTGCAGGTGACGTCGGATCGAGCCGAGGGCGAAAGTTTTGAATGGTTGAGCCGTCACGCGTCGGCGTTGCGGACGGGGGCGCCGGCGGCGAGCCAGCGTTCGAGCGGATCGGCGAGATCCTCGTAGCGCCGGTAGCCATTGGTGACGAGCGCGTAGCCGCCCTCGTTGCTGCCGGCGACGAGCGTGGGAAAGCCGCGGATGCCGAGTTCCTGGGCGGTGAGGAAATCGCGGAAGGTCTCGTTCTGGGTCTCGGGCGCGCTGTACACCTCGCGGAATTGATCGCGGTCGAAGCCCGCTTCCGCGGCGACGTCGGCGATCTCTTCGGCCGACGTCATGTCGCGGTTCTCGGCGTAGAAGGCGCGCGAGACGCGAGCCTTGAGCGGCAGGGCCTTCTCGACGTCGATCAGGCGCGCCGTCACCACCGCCCGGCAGGCGGGCTCGGTGTCGTAGGTGAAGCTCTCGCGGTCGAAGAAGTCGAAGTTGAAGGGCTGGCCCGTCGCCTCGCCGACCTTCTGCCAGGCCGTGCGGATGTAGCTGCGGTCCTGGTCGGTCATCGGCGTCGTGTTGCCGGCGCGCAGGCCGCCCATGACGACTTTCAGCCCGAGGCGGCCCTGGAACTGCGCGAACAGCTTCGCCATCACGGGCGCGAAGCCATAGCACCACGAGCACATGGGGTCGGCGAAGTAGACGAAGTTGCGCTCGGTCATGGAGGCCTCCTGCCTTGTGACGCCGCAGAAGGTTAGAGCAGTTCAGCCGGCGCACCAACCCGCGCGGCTTCACAAGTTCTTGCAGCTGGGCGTTTAAGGCTGCGCCCCCGCCGTCTCGAGCAGTGCCGCAACCTCCGTGAAGCCTTTCGCGCGGGCGAGCGCGAGGGGCTTGGTCCCCGCCCGGTCCGGGAGATTGAGATCGGCCTCCGCCCGGATCAGCGCATCGACGATCTTCTGCGTGCGCTCGCCGCCGTCGCCCGAGGTGAGCGCGGTGACGAGCGCGGTCGCACCGAGATTGTTGACGTGGTTCACCGGGGCGCGGGCGGCCAGCAGCGTTTCCACCACCGCGACGTTGCCCTTCTGGCAGGCCGCGATCAGCGCCGTGTTGCCGAGGGGGCCGGTGATGGCACGCGCATTGGCCTTGGCGCCGACCAGCAGCTTGACGACGGCCAGATCGCCCGACGAGGCCGCGATCGACAGCGCGTCGAAGCTGTCGTTGTCTAGGGCGTTTGCATTGGCGCCGGCATCGAGCAGCGCCTTGACGGCCGCCTTCTCCTGGCGGAAGGCGGCGACGATCAGCGGTGTGCGCCCATTCTCGTCGCGCTCATCGGGATCGGCGCCAGCGACCACCAGATCGTCGATCCGGCTCGCGAGGCCCTTGGCCGCCGCATCGAACAGGCCTTCGTAGGCCGCATACTCGGCGGGCGTCGGCGGCGTCTGCGCGGCCGCCTTTTCGCCCCCTATCAGGGCTGCGAGCGCACAGACGGCGAGAGCAGAGAGAAAGCGGCTCAAACCTGCAGGCATCTGCAAGCGCATAACTCCTCATGTTTCCAGGTGGATCGCAGCCTTTGCCGGGCCGCCCCCGTGCCCACCGGGCGACAGGCAGCTTGAGGGAAGCCCACGTGATGGTCTAAAAGGCGCGCAATCCCGCTCTTTTCAGCTTCGAGGTGCCGTCCGTGGCGAACCCGCAGTACGTCTATCACATGCACAAGCTCTCCAAGACCTATCCGGGGGGCAAGCAGGTGCTTAAGGACATCTCGCTCTCGTTCATTCCGGGCGCCAAGATCGGCGTGGTCGGCCTCAACGGCGCGGGCAAGTCCACCCTCCTCAAGATCATGTCCGGCACGCTGAAGGATTATATTGGCGAGGCATGGGCTGCCGATGGCGTCCGGGTGGGCTATCTGCCGCAGGAGCCCGAACTCGATCCGGCCAAGGACGTGCTGGGCAACGCCATGGAGGGCGTGGCCGAGAAGAAGGCGCTTGTCGACCGCTACAACGAGCTTGCCGCCAACTACTCGGACGAGACCGCCGACGAGATGGCGAAGCTGCAGGACGAGATCGAGGCGCAGGGCCTGTGGGATC
>RXJK01000314.1:18289-18363 GCA_003963125.1 Hyphomicrobiales bacterium | reverse complement strand
GTGCGCATGCCGAAGGCGTTGTTGGGCAGGCCGTTCTTCCGGACCTTCTCCTCCATGTCGACGATGCCGCGCAT
>RXJK01000314.1:419-18088 GCA_003963125.1 Hyphomicrobiales bacterium | reverse complement strand
GATCTTCCTCGTCAAAGCTTTCGACAAGGACGGCAACCTCATCTTTGCGAGTAATGCCCTCTCGGAAAACAGCGAGACGCTGAAATCCCACAATCCTGCCGCCGCCAGGACCGCGCTCAGCGGCCGATCGCATGCGGCCTTCGTCAAGGCCTCGAAGCGTGTGGACCGGCCAGCGCAATTCTCGGAAGCTTACGTACCGATTCTCCGCGATGGCAACGTCATTGCCGTGATCGAAGCCTATGTCGACCAGACGACGGCTTACCGGGCCCATGCCGAATACGGGGTCGCGCTGTCCGTGACGGTCGCGCTGATCATCGCCTTCACCTTCGCGCCGCCTGCCATCTTCGGGTTGATCCGCTCGCGGCAGAAGGCCCAGACCGAAGCGCGGCTCCACGTCAGCACGCAGCGGCTTATCGGCGCGATCGACGCGATCCCGCACGGTCTCAGCATCTTCGACGCCAACGACCGGCTCGTCGCCTGCAACAAGCGCTATAGCGAAATGTATGCCCTGCCGCCCGCGCTCGCGCAGCCGGGCACGGCGATCGCCGATCTCCTGGCGCACGGCATGCGCATCGGCATGGTCGAGGACACCCGTTGCGTGCTCGCCGTCATCCAGTCCCACAAGGAAACGCGCACGCCGCTGCGCAACTCGACCTGGGAGGTCGCCGACGGGCGCATCATTTCGGTGTCGATCGACCCGCTCGAAGACGGCGGACGCGTGGCCGTGCACCGCGATGTGACGGATGAATACCGCAACGCCGCCCGCATCGCGGAAAGCGAAGCGCGCTTCCGGGATTTCGCCTCGTCCGCCTCGGACTGGTGCTGGGAGACGGACGCCGGAAACCGCTTCACCTACCTCACCGAAGGCTTCGAAGTCGCCACGGGGCTGCCTCCGTCCACCGTCCTCGGCATGCGGCGCGAAGATGCCCCCGTGCACCCGGATGATCTTCCGGCGATCGCCGAGCACGCGAAGGTGCTTGCGCGGCACGAGCCTTTCCGGGACTTCGTCATCCGGGTGCGCATGCCGTCCGGTGCCTACGCCAGCATGAAATCGAGCGGCAATCCGCGCTTCGGCGCCGAAGGAGAGTTCCTCGGCTATCGCGGCGCCTCCCGCGACATCACGGCTTCAGAGGCGCACAAGGCGGAGTTGTTGCGGGCGCAAGAGGCGCTGCGCCTGCGCACGCAAGCCCTCGTCGAAGCCCAGCGGCTGGGCCGGATCGGGGACTGGAGCTACACCCTCGGCGCCGAGCATCAGGACTGGGGACCGGAGCTCTACGACCTCTTGCGCTACGAGCGGGGCGCCAAGCCGATCTCGCACGCCGTCGTCATCGGCAACTACATCGGCGACGGATTCGAGCGGGTGTTGCGGAGCCATCGCGAGATCGTCGGCACGAACGGCAGCCGGACCGTCGACGTCAAATTCCGGCGCGGCGACGGCGTGGTCATCGACTGCGCCGTGACGAGCAAGGTCGTGTATGCCGGAGACGGCCGCATCATCGGCTTTTCGGGCACCATCCAGGACATCACGGAGCGCAAGCTCGCGGAGACGCAGCTCGAGGCCCTCGCCTACTATGATCCTCTGACGGGGCTCGCCAACCGGGCCCTCTTCACGCGCCAGCTCGAAGACGTGCTGTCGGATGCCGGGCGCAGCACGCACACGTCGGCGCTGCTGCTGCTCGATCTCGACCGGTTCAAGGAAGTCAACGATTCCCTCGGCCACTCCTCGGGCGACGAATTGCTCGTCAAGGTCGGCAACGCGGTCAGCCGGCTGCTCGATAGCCATCATTTCCTCGCCCGCCTTGGCGGCGACGAGTTCGCCGTGATCGTGCGGGATGCCGCGGATCGCGCGGCCGTCGAGGACCTCGCACAGCGCATCATCGCGGCCATCAGCGGCTCCATGCTGCTGGAACACGGCGAGGTCGCCATCAGCACCAGCATCGGCATCGCCCTGATCGAGGCCAGCAAGACGGCGACGGAGCTGTTGCGCAATGCTGACCTCGCGCTCTACACGGCCAAGGCCGACGGGCGCGCCCGCTTTGCCATGTTCCGGCCCGAGATGGACGAGGTCGTCCAGAACAAGATGGTGATGGCACGCGAACTGCGCCGCGCGCTCATCGACGGCGCAGGCCTGAGCGTCCACTACCAGCCCCAGGTGGACCTGCGCACGGGCCGCGTCGTCAGCTACGAAGCACTGATGC
Organism: Hyphomicrobiales bacterium; assembly: GCA_003963125.1. Taxonomy (GTDB): domain Bacteria; phylum Pseudomonadota; class Alphaproteobacteria; order Rhizobiales; family Hyphomicrobiaceae; genus AWTP1-13. Next base: position 15,890 of record RXJK01000314.1, on the reverse strand, counting down.
GCTGGACGCACCCGGTGCTCGGCTCGGTACCGCCGGACGATTTCATCCCGATCGCGGAGAGCTCGCATCTCATCGTCGATCTGGGCCTCTGGATCCTTCGCGAGGCAGCCCTGCAGATCGCGCGCTGGCAGGACGCGGGCCTGCCCGAACGCCAGGTCGCGGTGAACATTTCCGCCGCCCAGATCTGGCACAGCGATCTCGTGGCAGACGTCGCCGAGATCCTGCGCGCGACGGACATCCGCCCGAACCTGCTGTGTCTCGAACTCACCGAGAGCCTGCTCGTCGATCATGCCGAGGCGCGCGCCCGCACGGTGCTCGGCAAGCTCTCGGCGCTCGGCGTCAGCCTCGCCCTCGACGACTTCGGCACAGATTATTCCTCTCTCGGGTATCTCACCCAGCTGCCCTTCGACAAGATCAAGATCGACCGCATCTTCATCAACGGCATCGCCCAGTCCGGGCGGGCGCGCGAGTTGCTCAAGGGCATCATCGCGCTCGGCCACGGGCTCGGCATGACGGTGGTGGCGGAGGGCGCGGAGCAGCAGGACCAGATCGATCTCCTCGTGGGCTTCGGCTGCGATCTCGTGCAGGGCTTCGGCGTCGCCCGGCCCGTGCCGGCCGACGTGGCGTCCGCTTTCGCGGCGGACTTCCGGCTGGCAAACGCCGGCAACGCGGTGCATGCACTGCATGCCCGCATCGCCTCGGGCTTCTGAGCTTTTCGTCCTCCTCTGCCTTGACCGCGACACGGGCCCGCGGCGCGGCTTCGCTGCCCTTTCGCAAATCGATGCGATGGCCTAAGACGCGGGCCGAGCCCACTGAGCCCAAGGTCCGCGCCCCGATCCCATGATCCGTCTCGACAGCATTTCCAAGCAGAACGGGCACCAGATCCTGTTCATCGAAGCCTCGGCCGCGCTCAACCGCGGCGAGAAGATCGGGCTCGTCGGTCCCAATGGCGCCGGCAAGACCACGCTCTTCCGCATGATCATCGGGCAGGATCAGCCGGACGAGGGGCAGGTCTCGATCGATCGCGGCATCACGATCGGCTACTTCAGCCAGGACGTGGGCGAGATGTCCGGCCGCTCCGCCGTCGCGGAAGTGATGGACGGTGTCGGCCCCGTGAGCGACGTGGCCTCGGAACTGGCGCGCCTCGAAGCCGACATGGCCGATCCCGACAAGGCCGACGAGATGGAGGCCATCATCGAGGCCTATGGCCTCGCGCAGGCCCGCTTCGAGGAACTGGGCGGCTATGCGCTCGAAGCGCAGGCGCGCGAGGTGCTGGCGGGGCTGTCCTTCACGCAGGAGATGATGGACGGGGACGTCGGCGCGCTGTCGGGCGGCTGGAAGATGCGCGTGGCGCTCGCCCGCATCCTGCTCATGCGGCCCGACGTGATGCTCCTCGACGAACCGTCGAACCATCTCGACATCGAGAGCCTGATCTGGCTGGAAAACTTCCTCAAGGGCTACGATGGCGCGCTGCTCATGACCTCGCACGACCGCGAATTCATGAACCGCATCGTCGGCAAGATCATCGAGATCGATGGCGGCAGTCTCACCACCTACGGCGGGAACTACGCGTTCTACGAAGGCCAGCGCGCGATTGCGGAGAAGCAGCAGCAGGCGCAGTACGAGCGCCAGCAGGCGATGCTCGCCAAGGAGATCAAGTTCATCGAGCGCTTCAAGGCGCGGGCCTCGCATGCAGCCCAAGTGCAGAGCCGCGTGAAGAAGCTCGAGAAGATCGAGAAGGTGGAGCCGCCGCGGCGCCGGCAGACGGTGCTGTTCGAGTTTCCGCAGGCGCCGCGTTCCGGCGAGGATGTCGCGACGCTGAAGGGCGTCGTCAAGCGCTACGGCTCACGCGCCATCTACGACGGGCTCGACTTCCAGGTGCGCCGGCGCGAGCGCTGGTGCGTGATGGGCGTCAACGGCGCGGGCAAGTCGACGCTGCTGAAGCTCGTCGCGGGGGCCTCCGAGCCTGATGCCGGGGCCGTCGCCATCGGGGCTTCCGTGAAGATGGGCTACTTCGCGCAGCACGCGATGGACCTGCTCGACGGCGATCGCACAGTGTTCCAGGCACTCGAAGATGCCTTCCCGCAGGCCGGGCAAGGCTCGCTGCGCACGCTCGCCGGGTGCTTCGGCTTCTCGGGCGACGACATCGAGAAGCGCTGCCGCGTGCTCTCGGGCGGCGAGAAGGCGCGGCTCGTGATGGCGCTGATGCTCTACGATCCGCCGAACTTCCTCGTCCTCGACGAGCCGACCAACCATCTCGACATGGCGACCAAGGAGATGCTGATCAAGGCGCTGTCCGAGTACGACGGCTCGATGCTGTTCGTCTCGCACGACCGGCACTTCCTCTCGGCGCTGTCGAACCGCGTGCTCGAACTCACACCCGAAGGCCTCCACACCTACGGCGGCGGCTACACGGAGTACGTCGCGCGCACGGGCCGCGAAGCGCCCGGGGTACACGGGTAGCCGCATCCCGGGGTGCGTAAGCCCTGGGTCCCGGATCGGCGCTCCGCGCCGTCCGGGATGACACTTGATACATGTGCCGGCGCAATCCCTCCTGTCATCCCGGAATGCGCGCAAGCGCATATCCGGGACCCAGGGCACCGTGCACGACACGCGCCCATCCCGCTGCATTCCCGGAAGGCGGGCCGGAGGCCCGGCTGTCCGGGATCTTGCTGCGTCGAGGCTTTCCTCTACCGGGCAAGGCCCCGGACAAGCACTGTGCGCTTTCCGGGGACGCAAGAAAGGGCGGATCGTCGCCGATTGTCGATCCGTCGGGGGAAGCGGCGGGGCGCGCCTCACCGCCCCTCGGGGCCAGAGTAGGCGCGTTCGACTTTTGCCACGCGCAGTTCGTAGTGGGAGTACCAGCGCTCCTTGCCGAGGCGCTGGGCGGCCTGGTGGCGGGCGTGATTGCGCCAGGCGGCGACGGCCTCCGCATCGGTGAAGTAGGCGACCGTGATGCCGAGGCCGCTCGCATCCCGCGTGCTTTCGGCGCCGAGGCAGCCGGGCTGCTCGAGCGCCAGCTTGTGCATCGCCTCGGCCATGGCGCCGTAGCCGTCGTCGCCCGCGGTGCGCTGCGAGGTGAAGATCACCGCGTAGTAGGGCGGCTCCGGCGTCTTCGCGAAGCGTTCGGACATGGGGCTTCTCCTCTTGATCGGATCGGGCGCGATTTGATAGGCGCAATGCCCGTTTGCGACGCCGATTTCTGTCGATGCAGCCGACATGACTGGGCGCTATCGGGGCGCAGTCAACCCGAAACCTGCGCGGGGCACGAAGCGGTTGATTTCGGACTCCGTCTCCGAACCACGCTCGCGGGGGCCGAGGCGCCCTACAAACGAAAATGCGCGCGAAGTTGCCTCCGCGCGCATCCAATCTCGTGCTGGCGACCGAAAACCGGCCGCTTCGTGTTACTTGCGATAAGCCGCCAGCGCTTCCTTGCCTTCGGCGGAGGCGCGCTTTTCCCAGTCGGCGACGAGCTGGTCGCCGAGCTTCTTCAGGCCGGCGTTGAGGCCGTCGCTGGGCGGCAGGACCTTCATGCCCTTGGCCTTGAGCTGGTCGAGGTACCAGGAGGCCTTGTCCTCGGCGAGCTGCCAGCCGCGCGTCTCGGCGGCGGCGGCGGCCTTGAGCACGGCCTCCTGCTGGTCCTTCGGCAGGCTGTTGAAGGCGGCCTTGCCGACCATGATCACGTTCTTCGGGATCCAGGCCTGGCAGTCGTAGAAATAGCCGACCGTTTCCCACGCCTTGCTGTCGTAGCCCGTCGAGCCCGAGGTGATGAAAGCGTTCACGGTGCCGGTGGCGAGTGCCTGCGGCAGTTCCGCGGCCTGCACGGTGACGGCCTGTGCGCCGACGAGTTCGGCGATGCGCGAGGTGCCGACGTTGTAGGCGCGCATCTTGAGGCCCTTCATGTCGTCGATGGAGTTGACCTCCTTGTTGACGTAGAGCCCCTGCGGACCCCACGCCACCGAATACAGGAGCATGATGCCCTGGCTGTCGAGCTTCTTGGCCATGGCGGGCTTCTGCGCCTGCCACAGGCGGTAGGCGTCCTTGAAGCTGGTCGCCGTGAAGGGAATGGTGTCGAGGCCGAAGATCGGATCCTCGTTCTCGTGGATCGAGATCAGGATCTCGCCCATCTGCGCCTGGCCAGTCGCCACGGCGCGCTTGATCTCGGGCGCTTTGAAGAGCGAGGCACCGGGATGCACCGTGATCTCGAGCTGGCCGCCCGTCGCCTTCTTCACCTCTTCCGCGAACCAAACGAGATTTTCGGAGTGGTAGTTGTTGGCCGCATAGGCCGCGGGCAAATTCCACTTGGTCTGCGCGGCGGCGGGAACAGCCGCGACGGCGAGCGCGAGGGCTGCGAACAGGTACTGCACGACACGTTGGGTCAGCACACGTTTGGTCATGGGTCTCGTCACCATTTTTCTCTCGAGGCTTTTGACTTGAGGCTCATCCAGGGAAGACCAGGCGCGGCAACCACATCACGATGCCCGGAAACACGGTGATGATAGCTACCGCCGCTACCAGAAGGAAGAAGAAAGGCAGCGCCGCGCGGGCCACCGTATTGCTGTCCTTGCCGCTCATCGTCTGCAGCACGAACAGGTTGAAACCGACGGGCGGCGACACCTCTGCCATTTCCACGATCAGCACGAGGAAGATGCCGAACCAGACGAGATCGAAGCCCGCCTTCTGCACCATCGGCAGCACGACGACCGTCGTCAGCACGATCATGGAGATGCCGTCGAGGGCGGTGCCGAGCACGATGTACATGATGGTGAGCGCGGCGATCAGCATGTAGGGCGACAGCTTCAGCCCCTCCACCCACTGTGCGAGTGCGACGGGGATGCCGGTGTAGCCCATCGACGTCGACATGAACGAGGCGCCGGCGAGGATCAGCATGATCATCGCGGTCAGCCGCACCGTGCCCATCACGCTCTCCCAGAACGCGTGCGCATTGAGCGTACCCGACCACCAGGCGATCCCGAGCGAACCCAGCACGCCCCACGCCGCGCACTCCGTCGCCGTCGCCCAGCCGGTGAGCAGGACGATGAAGACGAGCGCAATGAGCAGCATGCAGGGAATGAGGTTGGCGCTTTCCCGGAGCTTCTCTCTGAGCGACATCTCGGGCTCGGGCGGCGGCATCTGGCTCGGATTGGCGAGCGCCCAGACGGCGAGGTAGCCCGAGTAGAGCACCATAACGAGCAGCCCCGGCAGGAAGCCCGCGAGGAACACCTGCAGGATCGAGACTTCGGCTGCCACCGCGTAGACGACCATGGTGATCGACGGCGGGATGAGGATGCCGAGCGTTCCGGCGCCCGCGAGCGAGCCGAGCGCCACCATCTCGGGATAGCCGCGCCGCTTCAATTCCGGCAGCGCGATCTTGGCGATCGTGGCGCAGGTCGCAGCGGACGAGCCCGACACCGAGCCGAAGATGCCGCAACCCAGCACGTTGACGTGCAGGAGGCGCCCCGGAATGCGGCCGAGCCACGGGGAGAGACCGCGGAACATCTCTTCCGAGAGCTTCGTGCGGAAAAGGATCTCGCCCATCCACACGAACAGTGGCAGGGCCGCGAGTTCCCATGAGGCGGCGTTGCCCCAGATCTTGGTGGCGAGCACGGAGCCTGCCGGAATGGCGCCTGGCGCGAACTGCATGCCGACCCAACCGCAGGCGAGCAGCGCGATGGCGATCCAGACGCCCGAGCCCAGCAGCACGACGAGCAGAACCGAGATGAGGATGGAGATGGAAATCAGGTCCATGGTCGCCCCGCCTCAGACGCCGCTTGCCGCGGCGCGTTCGATCGCCTCTTCGGCGGTCTTGGGCGGCTCTCTCTCGTAACGGGGCTTGTTGCCGCCGAGCACGTGCACCAGTTCGTCGACGACGGCGATGAAGAGGATGACGAGGCCAGCCGCGAAGCCCGTCTGCGGGATCCACAGCGGGATGACGAGCACGCCCGTCGACATGTCGTCGATGACGTAAGATGTGTAGGTCATCAGCACCACCTGCCAGGCGAAGTAGCCGATGATCACGGCGGCCATGACGAGAGAGAACAGCTCGGCGACGTACTTCGCCTTCCCGGTGAGCTTGTCGGTGAGCAGCCCGACGCGGATCATCTCGCCCGACTTGAACGTGTGGGCGAGGCCGAGGAAGGCCATCGAGGCCATGCACCAGGCGGTCAGATCATCGCCCGACTTCACGTTGATGCCGATCTCGCGCCCGATCGACAGCGCCATCATCAGGACCAGGATGGCGATCAGGAACAGGCCCGCCAACCACCCCGCGAGGAGATAGAGCCCGTCCAGACTTTTGCGCAGCATGTGCTTGTTCCCCCGAACCAATTTCGGGCTGCACAGTTGCACGTCTCATGCCACATGGCCAGTGGCGGCGAGCCCCTGGCATGCTGGCTCGATTGATGCCCGAGTTGCAGATGCGGCGCGCCTAGAACAGCCGGCCGCCGAGCCAAGTGCTGATCCTCGGCTTCCCCGACGATAAGGGCGAGGTAATGCTGATCCGCCCCGCGCTGGTCGTCCTCAACGTCCTAAAAAATCTTCGCGCCTTTTGTGCAGCGAGGAATGTCGCTGTCTTTTTGAGCGCGCACCAGGTGGCGACTTGCGCCCCGCAAGGTTCGCAAATAACGGGCGATGCATCGCCGGGGATTGAGGGCTCTTGATGCCCTTCCGATAGAGCCGCTCCACAGCCGTTTCGAACAGACCCAGCTCAGGGCCACTGCGACTGATCGACGGCACCGCACTCCGCCAGTGCCCCGGACTTCCCCTTACATCAATCTCCGTATTTCACAACTCGACAGCCGGGCCTTCCTATTCGTGGAAGAACACGGCCAACTCAAATCCGTGCGCTTGGACCGTAACTGCGACCCTCCTAAAGAACTCAGTTCGTTGCAAAATATGCTGTGTAGCCGGCGCAACGTGTTTTTCCCAAAACATCGTTTTATCAACGCGTTACAATGACGCCTCGATTGCAAACACTAGTCGAAATCAGGAAGCATTCAAAAGTTCATGCTATGTTCGCGACGCGCGGCAAGTACATACACCAAAAGTACTCGCAAAATAACTCGTTTTTACAACAAGATGGATCTTGTTAACCGCATATTGGCGTGCTAGATAAATTCGGTGTGGGTAATTCTCGCTTTCATTGGAGATGGCATGGTTGCCGGCGAAACTGATCCCGAACTTGAGGCAATGTCTTCAGTGCTGGCGAAGTTGAGTGCCCTTGATAGAGAGGCGCAGGCCCGCGTGCTGCGATGGGTTTCGCTTCGCCTTGGAATTGATGATTCCGAACAGCTCACGATGACGGCCGGCTCTGCGGTTCTGAAATTCACCGGCCCGCAGCGCGAAGGAACAGTCACAACAGTTGCGGCCAGACTGGCGGTGAAGTCCTGTCGCGATCTGATGGTGGCGGCCGCAATTCACCTGAGCCTCTACCAGGGCAAGGAAAGATTTTCTCGAACCGATTGGGTGGCCTGCGCGAAAGAGGCAAAGCAATGGAAGGTGGACTATTCCGTCCAAACCGCCACAGCAATCGGCCGGTTGCTCATCGCGGGATTTGTCAATGAGACGGCCAAGGATGTCTTCAGCGTCCCTGATGACGAGTTGAAGAACATCGAAGCGAGGTTGTGATGGATGAAAATGCTGATGCGAGCGAGGACGGCCAGACGCGCTTTCGCTTAAAGATGGGCGGAGCTGAACTTGAGTTCATCGGCGGTGCCGATATTCTTAAGAGCACGATTATGCCGGTCGCTGACCGCATGATCTCCATGGTGGATACGCATGCGAGCCTGCAGCAAGCGCCCGCACCAAGGCAAATAGAGGCCGTTTCGTTGCCGCCCGATGATGTAGCGGAAAAGCGTCCCAGTCAGGACGCTGCGGGATTGTCCGGTCATTCCACGAACACCATTGCTGCATCGATGAAGGTCAGCAACGCTCCTGAACTCGCCATGGCCGCATGCGCACACCTAGCGTTGGTGAAAGGGAAGTCGACATTTACGGGCAAGGACATCCTTGATGAGATGAAGAGCGCAACAGGGTTCTATATGAAGAATATGCATAAGAACCATGGACAAACTCTGGTGAACCTCACAAAAGCCAAGAAACTTCACCAGATGAGCGCCGATCTATACGCATTACCAAATGACGCAAAGATCAAGTTGAGCGCCGCGCTTGCTGAAATTAAGTGATCTTACATTCTGGCTTCATCAGAAGGACGTTGAGCGCCTGGACAAGATGCTCATCGTCCTTGCCAGCGCATCTGAACCGATGCAGCCCAAAGAGATTAGGTCGCGAGCAAAGGAAGTGGGTTTCAAGATCCCTGAGGTTTGGAACATCACGGACGTCCTCAGCAAATCGCACGGCCTCGCAATCAATCGTGGCGCAGGCTGGGAGATAACCGACTCAGGCAAACAGCATCTGCACAATATCGGCGTGTCGATGACCAGCCCGGCAGCGGTACAAGTCTCGATAGAGCTGCGCGAAGCACTCTCAAACGTATCGGACGAAAGCACACGTGCGTTTGTAGAAGAGGCCATAAAGTGCCATGAAGCTGAGCTGCATCGTTCTGCAGTAGTGATGTCGTGGCTGGCTGCAGTGCATGTGCTGCAGACGCATGTAGTTAACAATCGGCTCGCGGAATTCAATCAGGAGGCAATTCGGGTCAACCCGAAATGGAAAGCTGCAAAGACGGCCGACGACCTTGGTCGCATGAAGGAGTCGGAGTTTCTTGAAAGGCTCGCAGCGATATCGATGCTTGGCAAGAATGTGAAAGACCAGCTTCAGGCTTGCCTGAACCTCCGAAATAGCGCTGGTCACCCAAACTCGCTCGAATTTGGCGGCCCCTCGGTCGTCCATCACATCGACGTGCTCATCAAGAACGTCTTCAAAAAATTTTAGAACAGTATGACTGGTTGGGGTAAGTTTATTTGTGCCGAAGTTTACCTCATGAAGATGACGGGAAGCCTTTCAGAACAGCCGGCCGCCGTTGGGCACTTTGCGGCTCGGGGCGATCAGCACGACCTCGCCCTTTTCGTCTGGGAAGCCCAACGTCAGCACCTGGCTCATGAACTTGCCGATCTGGCGGGGCGGGAAGTTCACCACGGCTGCAACCTGCCGGCCGATCAGCTCCTCGGGCTTGTAGTGCACGGTGATCTGCGCACTGCTCTTCTTCATGCCGATCTCGGGCCCGAAATCGATCTCAAGGCGGATGGCTGGCTTGCGTGCACCTTCGAGATATTGTGCCGTCACGACCGTGCCGACGCGGATGTCGACCTTCATGAAATCGTCGAAGGCGATTTGCGGCGCGAGGCCGCCCTTGCCGTGCGCGCTGTCCGACATGCGCGTCCCCTAGCCGGCCCACTTGCGCGTGAGCATGAACACCGCGCGCTCGCCCAGCACGTTGTGCATCGTCAGCGGCATCCAGGTGCCGAGCTTCTGGCCCGAGGCGTTGAAGGCTACGGCCCGTTCCACGCGCGCGTTGGCGGTGCGGCAGAGATCGGCAAAATCCTTGATCGTGCACAGATGCGCGTTGGGGCTTTCGTACCAGGCGTCCGGCAGGTTCTCCGTCACCGGCATGCGGCCCGTGAACATGAGCTGCGCGCGCACCTGCCAGTGCCCGAAGTTCGGGAACGAGACGATGGCGCTGCGGCCGATGCGCAGGAGTTCCTGCAGCACGCGGCGCGGCTGGCGCGTCGCCTGAATCGTCAGGCTCAGGATCGCGTAGTCGAAGGCGTCGTCAGGGTAATCGGCGAGATCGCGATCGGCGTCGCCCTGGATGACGGACAGGCCGCGCGCCACGCAGGCGTTGACCTTCTCGCGCGTCACTTCCACGCCGCGCGCATCGACGTTCTTGGTGTCGGCGAGAAGTTGCAGCAGCGCACCGTCGCCGCAGCCGACGTCGAGCACGCGCGAGCCGTGCTGCACCATCTCGGCGATTAGGAGATGGTCAAAGCGGGGTTGGCCCTGCGCGTTGGGAGCTAACATCGGACGGCCGGCTCACCGCTTCAGGCCGCGGCGCTCGGCGGCCGCGTTGAGGAAGCCACGCACGGTGGCGAAGAGCTCGGGCTCGTCGAGCAGAAACGCGTCATGGCCCTTGTCGCTCTCGATCTCGACGAAAGAGACGTTGGCGGCCACCGCATTGAGCGCGTGCACGATCTCGCGGCTCTCGCGCGTCGGGTACAGCCAGTCGCTCGTGAACGAGACGACGCAGAAGCGCGTCTTCGTGCCCTTGAAGGCGTTGGCAAGGACGTCGCCGTATTCCGCGGCGAGGTCGAAGTAGTCCATGGCGCGGGTGATGAAGAGATAGCTGTTGGCGTCGAAGCGGTCGACGAAGGTGGAGCCCTGGTAGCGCAGGTAGCTCTCGACCTGGAAGTCGGCATTGAAGGAGAAGCTCTTCGCCGAGATCTCCTGCAGGTTGCGGCCGAACTTGCGATGCAGCGCCTCTTCGGACAGGTACGTGATGTGCGCGGCCATGCGCGCCACGGCCAAGCCGTTGCGCGGCACCTTGCCGAGCTCGAGATAGCGTCCGCCTGCCCACTCGGGATCGGCCATCACAGCCTGGCGGCCGACCTCATGGAAGGCGATGTTCTGCGACGAGTGCCACGCGGCCGTCGCGATCGGCACGGCGGCGAACACGCGGTCCTTGTAGCGGGCCGCCCACTCGAGCACCTGCATGCCGCCCATGGAGCCGCCGACCACGGCAAAAAGCTGGTCAATCCCCAGGTGATCGATCAGGCGCACCTGTGCCTTCACCATGTCGCCGATGGTGAAGACGGGGAAATCGAGGCCCCAGTGCTTGCCCGTCTTCGGGTTGATGCTGGCGGGGCCGGTGGAGCCCATGCATCCGCCCAGGATATTCGTGCAGATGATGAAGAAACGGTTGGTGTCGATCGGCTTGCCCGGCCCGACCATGACCTCCCACCAGCCGGGCTTCTTGGTGAGCGGATGCGGGCTCGCGACGTACTGGTCGCCGGTCAGCGCATGACAGATGAGGATGGCGTTCGACTTGGCGGCGTTGAGCGTGCCGTAGGTCTGGTAGGCCACACGCACCGGGCCCAGCAGCTGGTTGCCGTCGAGGCGCAGCGGCTCATGCTCGGGTATGTCGAAGTATTCGCTGCTCGGGTTAATCGCCTCGAGCACACGGGTGTCGGTCGCGGCCTTGAAGTCTCGCGGATTTGCCGTGTTCATTGCGTCTTGTGCTATGCGCTTGCGGCAGAATGTCAATATATTCTTTGCAGCGGTGGCCCGCATCCCCATCTAGGGTGTTGGATGGGGCATGACGGAGGCCATGATGCTCGACTTCGCGACGCCGCTCGGAAAAATTCTCAAAGCCGCCTTGGATCTCGCCGCGGAGATGCCGTGGCAGGACGTGACGCTCGTCCAGATCGCGGAGCGGGCCGGGCTCACGCTCGCCGATGTGCGGGCGCATGCCGTGAGCAAGACGCATGTGTTGGCGAAGCTCCTGCGGGCGGTGGACGACGAAGTGCTGCGCGCGGCGCCGAAGCCCCAGCCAGGTGCATCGCGGCGCGACGCACTTTTCGAGGTGATCATGGTGCGCTTCGACCTGCTGCAACCCTACAAGGCGGCGCTGCGCTCGATCGATAAATCGGGAGCTGCGGATTTCTCGCTGGCAGCGCCCTACCTCGCATCCCAGCACTGGATGCTGCAGACAGCCGGCATCGGCACGGAGGGGCCACTCGGCAGAGCGCGCATTGCCGGCCTTGCCGTTGCCTACGCGCAGACCTACCGGGTGTGGCTCGGCGATGACGATCCGGGCCTCGGCAAGACCATGGCCGCGCTCGACCGGGTGTTGCGGCGCGGTGAAAACGCGATGCTGTCCGTCGAGGAGACCTGTAACCGCGTCGGCGGGATGATGCGCACGCTCGGCAAGATGGGGCGCGGTGCGATGCGCGCGGCCTGCGAAAGCCGCAAGTCGGATACGGCTGCGCCCCCTCCCCCAGCGCCGGACGCAGGACCGGGCCCCATGCCCGGCGAGCCCGTGCGGCCGTAGCGCCGCGTCGGCTCAGGCGGCCTGCCGCCACTCCAGGATCGGCAATCGGGACGCCGCTTCGGTGCGGCGGCGGGCGAGTTCGTCCGCCTTCAGCAGGCCCGACTGCGTGTCGATGTAGCCGACCACGCTCGATGCGTTGATGATGCCCGCGCGCAGGGCATCGCCCGGCGCCGCGCCACTCGCAATCTGGGCCGCGAAGGTGGAATTGAAGGCGTCTCCGGCGCCGGCCGTACCCGCGACGCGCGCTTCGAGCGAGGGGCAATGGAAAATTGCCTCGGCCGAGCCGACGTAGGCGCCGTGCCGGCCGTCGGTCACGACCGTGTATCGCGTTCCCAATTCCCGCATGGCCGCGAAGAAGCTCGCGAAGCTCATGTCGTGGGTGCCGCTCGTAAAGCCGAGTTGTACGAGCCGCGGGGTCTGCGCGCCCGTCTCCTGGCGCAGGCCCGCACGGCCTTCCCCGAACCGCGCGACGAGCGCGGGCACCATCGCGCCGGCCTCAGTCGCGTTGATCGCCAGGATATCGATGTCCTTGAGATGCTCCTGCAAGGCCCCGCCGCGGGAGGCGAGCTGGCGGATGCCCGGGTTTGTCGCGACCATGGCACCCGCCTGCTTCGCCTGCGCCATTATCGCAGGAAAGGCATCGGCAGATTCGTTGCTGAGCGAGGAGACGTAGACGAGATCGATCGCGAAAGCCTCGGCCTTGAGGTCCGCCTCCTGCAGAAGCGTGTTCGCCCCGCGGAAGGTGAAAATGGCCGCGTTGCGATCATGCGACGAGAGCATCACGGAGGCCCCCGTCGGCGCCCGGCCGTCCCGTACAACCCACCGGGTCGACACCCCCTCCTCCATCAGGACCTTGTAGACCGTCTCCGCGCGGGCATCCCGGCCGAGCTTGACGAGGACGGACACATCCAGCCCTTGCCGCGCCATGGCGACCGCCGCATTGACGGCGCCCCCGCCCACGTGGGTCGAGATCTCGTGCGCCTCCACCTTCCGCCCCTCCTCGATCAGCAGGAAGTCCTTGTCGGCGTTGGTCATGCGCATGCGCTCGATGCGCTCGCTGTCGACGATGGCGATGGTGTCGATCATGGCACCACCGATGCACAGGGCTTTCATGCGGTCCTCCGGCAGGCCCAAGTCCCATCCCGTTCGTTCGTCAACGCGCGCGGCCCTCGATCAGCGTGATGATCCCAGCGTACAACGCCGCAAGCACCAGGATCGACGCGGACAGCGTCGTTGCAGGAAAGCCACGGTAGAGTATCCACGAAGCCGCAGCGCCCCAAAGCAGGCAGACAATCAGCGTCAGCGGCCGTGCGAACGGGGTGCGCAGGGGATGCACCCACTTCAGCGGGACGAAGGTTAATCCAACCAGAACGAGCACAAGAACGACGGTTGCAACTTGCGTCAGCCCCAGCGCAAACACGTAGAACGCCACCACGTTCCAGATCGCGGGGAAGCCGACGAAGGCATAGTCGTCGGCCTTGCTCTCCACATCCGAGAAGTGGAACAGCGACGAGAGCAGGACCAAGCTGGGGACAATCCAGGCCCATGCGCCGGTGACGAACCCGGCCTGCCAGAGCATGAGGGCCGGGACGAGGACGTAAGTCAGGTAGTCCACGACCAGGTCTAGCCGCTCTCCGGAGAAGCGCGGCAGTCGGGTCTGCACGTCCGCCATCCGCGCGAATGTCCCGTCGATCCCGTCGATGACCAGGGCCAGGCCGAGCCACAAAAACGCGACTTCCCAGCGGGCCTCGACGGTGGCGCGGATCGCGAAAAAGGCGCAGACGGCGCCCGAAGCCGTAAAGACGTGGACCAGAGCGGCCGGAAGGACGGATCGCATGCTGCCCGCAGATTTGAAAGCAAAGCCAATGGCTTGAGGCCAAACGAAAAAGGAGCGCCTCAGCGCTCCCTTACCTTAGTCGATGCCTGCACAGCTCAGAAGCGGTGCTTGAGCGTGCCCCGGATCCGCACGTCGTTCGGATCTTCCTTGGCGTCGGGGGCCGCAGACTTCTGATCCGAGGCACCGTAGAGCAGCTCGAGGCCGAAATCGAGCTTCGGGATCTTGCCGATGGTGCCGAGGCCAGGGATCTTGACTTCCGTGCCGGAATTACCTCCGAGGCTCAACTCGGGCACGTTGAGTTGCATGCCCTTCGCCGGCGGGGGCGACTTCGGGAGATCAGGAACGGCAGGGGCCACAGCGGCGCCCTCGGCGGGCTTGCCACCGACCGTCGTGTCCTGGAATGCCTGTGCCGGCAGGGCCAACAGCCCTAACGCCAGCGCTCCACTGATCAACCGCATAAGGTTCGCCATACTAGCCCCGCACGTTCCGCGATCGAACGCCCATACGCTCACGGAACACCACGCTCATGTATACACTGGAGTCGACATTTCCACATGCGGGTTAAGCGAGCCCGAACGATTCGAACGACATGTGTGCCTTATGCGCCATGTTGCGAAAGCGCAACAATTTCGGAATGCACTTGGTCCTCAAACGAAAAGGGCCGCTCGAGAGCGGCCCTTCCGTATTCAAGCTGCGTGCGATCAGAAGCGGATGATCGCGCCGCCGGTGACCATGTCGAACGACGAGAGCGGGATCGAGCCGTCAACCGACGTCGTCATCTTTGGATCGACGTGACGCCAGCCGAGGTACATCGTCATCGCGGCCGAGTCGAACTTCTGCGTCATGCCGAGACCATACCAGTCGTACGAGTCGGACGTGATGGTACCGGAGCCGAGTGCAGTGAAGTTGGCGTTGCTGGCCGAGCTGGCTGCGAGGGGGGTCGTAAGACCCGTCGCATAGCCCTCACCATGACCGAATTCACCGTACAGGGTCGTCATGCCAGGGCCGAAGGCATTCTTGGCCCAACCGCCTTGGATGTGCCAGGACTTGCCGTCCGTCTTAGCCGGCAGCACGGCACCGCTGACCACCTTGTAATGGGTGATGCCGTACTGGCCTTGGATGAAGAGGCCCGAGGCGACGTGCTTTAGAGAGAGCGCGTAACCCTGGAGCTCGGTGTCGTTCCGCGTCGGGGCTGTCAGAGTCGGATCCTCGTAGCCCAGCACGTTGTCATGCTGATAGCCGGCACCGGCCGCCACCTGCACGCCATTGAACTCGTTGGCGTAACGAGCCTGGATCGTCATGCGGTCCTGCTGACCCCAGAAGGCGCCAAGCAGTAGACCACCGATGCTCGCGGAGTCGTACCGGATACCTTCTTCACGGGAGCACCCGTAGCAGAAGTTCGAGATCGCCTTGAAGGTCGTCGTGCTCATGTTGGCTTGGTCTTTACGCTGCAGGTAGAACCCACCGCCCTGCAGGTAAATGTTGTTCCAAGCCGCAACGCCCAGATCGCCACCCGAGATGTCGATCGTCGAAGCCGGACCCTGGATGTTCACGCGACCGACGGTCACGCGACCCAGACGGCTGTCCTCCAACCACCAGTTGGCGGTACGCACGGCGAGCGCGCCGTCGC
>RXJK01000314.1:0-369 GCA_003963125.1 Hyphomicrobiales bacterium | reverse complement strand
TTCGGTGATCGTCGGGATCTTGAGCGCCGTAGAGCCGGTCGTACCGGAAGCGCCGTAGTACTGGTTGGTCGTCGTTCCGAGCTGGTTCATGATGTCGGAACGGGTCGCGCCGGCCCACTCGACCATCATCTCGAAGCCGGCCTTGACCGACGACGTGATCTTCGCGTCGCCCGCAAACCAGAAGCGGCTCGATGCGTTGATGTTGTCGGCGCCCGCGATCGTTTTGCTACGAACGTCGTCGCGGTAGTACATGATTTCCTTGTCGATCTGGCCCGTGAGGGTCAGGCTGACTTTCCGATTGCCCTTCCGGACGGTCGTCGCTTCGAGCTCAGCCACGCGCTCTTCCAGATCCGCGCAGCAGTTGCCACC
>RXJK01000215.1:210-18357 GCA_003963125.1 Hyphomicrobiales bacterium | reverse complement strand
TTGCCCTCTGAGGTGTGGTTGTAGACCACATCGAGGATCACCTGGATGCCGGCCTCGTGCAGCCGCTCCACGGTCGTGCGGATTTCGGTGAGATCGCCCGGATGCCGCATGTAGCGCTCGGCCGGCGCGAAGAAATTCGTCGTGCTGTAGCCCCAGTAGTTGGCGAGGCCTTTTTCGACGAGATAGCGGTCGTCGTAGAAGCAGTGCACAGGCAGGAGTTCGATGGCCGTCACGCCGAGACGCACCAGGTGATCGATGGCCTTGCCGTGCCCGAGGCCCGCGAACGTGCCCCGCATTGGCTCGGGAAGGTGCGTATTGAGCGCGGTGAAGCCCTTGACGTGCGCCTCGTAGACGATGGTGTCGGCCCAACTGGCGAGCCGCGCAGGCTTCCGCCGCATGCCGAGGTTGAAGCGGGACTTCACCTTGTTCGGTCCCACCACGACGCACTTCGGCATGAAAGGCGCGGAATCGCGTTCGTCAAAGGAGAGGTCTTTGTTCGCATCGCCGACAATGTATCCGAAATGGGCGTCGTTCCAGTTCATCGCGCCTTGCACGAGGCGTGCGTAAGGGTCGATCAGAAGCTTGTTGGCATTGAAGCGGTGGCCCTCGAGCGGCGCGTAGGGCCCGTGCGCCCTGAGCCCATAGACCTGCCCGGCTTTCATGCCGGGAAAATAGCCGTGCCACACCTCGTCGGTGCGCTCGGGCAGCGGAATGCGTGCAGTCTCTTTCGAACCGTCGTCCTCGAACAGGCAGACCTCGATGCGCGTGGCGTGCTCCGAGAACACGGCGAAGTTCACGCCGCGTCCGTCGTGGGTCGCGCCGAGGGGATGGGGCGAGCCCGGCGTGACGCGCAAGCGAGCTCGGCTCATGGACGCTCTCCTTCCAGGGGTGTGAACACGACAACCGCCAGCGGCGGGAGCGTCAGGGAAAGGCTGAAGGGATGCCCGTGGCTCGCCACGTTTTCGGCTTCGACAGCACCGCCGTTGCCGACGTTGGAGCCACCGTAGAAGGCGGAATCCGTGTTGAGCCGCTCCGTCCAGCGTCCGCCGCGCGGGATCCCCAATCGGTAGTTGCCACGGACCACGGGCGTGAAGTTGCACACGACGAGTGCCGGGCTACCGGTTGCGCCCCAGCGCAGATACGCGAGCACGCTCTCGGCCGCGTTGGCCGTGTCGACCCAGGAAAAGCCTTCAGGCTCGCAGTCCCGTTCGTGCAGCGCTGGCATCTCGCGATAGAGCCGGTTGAGGTCGCGCACCAGATTCTGGACGCCGCGATGCAAATCGTCGGAAAGTAGATGCCAGTCGAGCGAATGGTCGTGTCGCCACTCGCGATCCTGCGCGAACTCGCCACCCATGAAGAGCAGCTTCTTGCCTGGGTGCGTCCACATGAAGCCGAAGTAGGCGCGCAGGTTCGCGAACTTCTGCCAGCGGTCGCCGGGCATTTTCTGCAGCAGCGAGCCCTTCCCGTGCACGACCTCGTCGTGGCTCAGCGGCAGGATGAAGTTCTCGTCGTAGGCATAGAGCAGGCCGAACGTGAGCCTGCCTTGGTGGTAGCGCCGATGCACCGGGTCCTCGCGCATGTAGGCGAGCGTGTCGTGCATCCACCCCATGTTCCATTTGAAGGCGAAGCCGAGGCCGCCGCTATCGACAGGGCGCGACACTTTCGGCCATGCGGTCGATTCCTCGGCAATGGTCACGGCCTCAGGATGGGCCGCGGAGACGTTCGTGTTCACGTCGCGCAGGAACCGGACCGCTTCGAGGTTTTCGCGGCCGCCGTATTCGTTGGGGATCCACTCGCCGGCCTTGCGGCTGTAATCGAGGTAGAGCATGGAGGCGACGGCATCCACGCGCAGCCCGTCGACGTGATACTGCTCGAGCCAGAACAGCGCGTTGGCCGACAGGAAATTGGCAACCTCGTGCCGGCCGAGGTTGTAGATCAGCGTGTTCCAATCGTTGTGGAAGCCGCGGCGGGGATCCTGATGCTCGTAGAGCGCCGTGCCGTCGAACCGCGCGAGACCGAAGGCATCGCTCGGAAAGTGCGCGGGCACCCAATCGAGGATGACCCCGATGCCGGCCTCGTGCATCTTCTCGACGAAGCGCGTGAACTGTTCGGGGGTGCCGAACCGCGATGTCGGCGCGAACAGCCCGATTGGCTGATAGCCCCACGAGCCGCTGAAGGGATGCTCCATCACGGGCAGAAGCTCGACGTGCGTGAAGCCGAGATCCTTGACGTAGGCGACCAGTTCTTCCGCGAGGCGATCGTAGTCGAGATAGGATTCCCCTCCGCCGCGGCGCCATGAACCTAGGTGCACTTCGTAGATGGAAATCGGCGCGCTTTTGTCGTTTGCGCCGCGGCGGTGCGCCAGCCACGGTGCATCGTGGCGCGGGGGAGACGGCAGGCCGTGCACCTTGGAGGCGGTCGCGGGCGGCAGCTCCTGGGCAAACGCAAAAGGGTCGGCCTTGAGCGGCAGGAGCCGGCCACGTGAAGACAGGAGTTCGTATTTGTAAAGCGCGTCACGTTGAATGCCGGGGATGAAGAGTTCCCAGACGCCGGTGCCGTGGCGCCACATCGGGTGACAGCGCCCATCCCAGTTGTTGAAGGGGCCGACGACGCTGACGCGGGCGGCATTGGGCGCCCAGACGGCAAAACGGACGCCTGGCACGCCCTCGAGGAGGGTCGGATGGGCGCCGAGCTTTTCGAAAAGTTTGCGGTGGGTGCCTTCCGCGATGAGATGCAGATCGAGTTCACCGAGAGAGGGCGGAAAGCAATAGGCATCCTCGATCTCCCAGGTGGCGCCGAGACGTCGCAGGCGGAGCCGATACTTTGCAAGCTCGCGGTCTGCCACGTAGCCGAAGAAGAAGCCTGCCGAATGAATTCGATTAAGGTGCGCCAGAACCCTGCCGCTGTCGGCATCCAGCACGTCGACGTCATCGGCTTCGGGCTGGAACGTGCCGATCGTCGTCGTCCCGCCTGGTCCCTCGTGCGGTCCCAGAACGTCGAATGGCGCGCCGTGGCGGCCATCTGCGATCGCCTGCACCGCATCGGCTGGCGGTGCGAGCCGGTTTCCTCCGAGCTGGGCGAGGTCAGTCATTACACCTCGCCTCCGATCTGCTGCAGCAGATCGAGAACGCCGCGAAGCGCGATCGAAACCCAGGCCGGGCGGCTGCCCACCTCGTATTGCACCTCGTAAAGCGCCTTCTGCAGGAGAAACAGGCTGAGCTGTCCGCGCGCGGAAACCTCGTCCCGCGGATAGGCCGGCGTGGGCTTGGCGAGCGCCATGTACTCGGTGAGGAAGACCTTCGCCGCAGCAGCGCGCCACCTGAATGCGAGCGCCTGGCGCTCCTCGGTGAGTTGCACGCCGCGCTGCGCGAGCTTGTCGAGCGCCGCCCACGCCGCGTAATCGAACGACCGCAGCATGCCGGCAACATCGCGCAGCGGAGATGTCTTCGCGCGCCGCTCGTCCATGCTGCGCCGCGGCTCGCCCTCGAAGTCGACGATGAATACGTCGTCCTTGACCATGAGCAGCTGGCCGAGGTGGTAATCGCCGTGAATCCGGCACTTGGCGCCGGATGGTGCGAGGCTTTCGAAGTTGCCCACGAGCGCCTCCATCTGCGGACGCTTCTGCCGGAACGCTTGCAGATGGTTTTTCGCCTGCTCGCCGAGGCTGTCGGCGGAGAGGCCATCGAGCGCATGGAAGGTCTCCTCCAGCGTCGTGTGGAGATCGTCGCTCCAGCGCTTGATGTCGGCAGCGGCGATTGCCTCCGGCTCGAACGCGGGATCGCGTGCGTGTGTGAGGAGGGCGCGATGCATCTCAGCGGTGCGCCGCCCGATCTTGCCGCCGATATCGAGTGGAAACGCGCTTAACGCATCGTCCGACGCGCCCTCCGCGAGCCGGTAGCCTTCGAGCAGGCGGTCGAGCGCGTCCGTGACGGCGCCCCACGCATCGCCCTGGTTCTGCACGAAGCGGAAGGCCACGGCGAGCGTGGTCGACGTCCCATCGGCCGCGTTATGGCGAACGCTGCCGAGATAGGCGGGCGTGTTTGGGAAGCCCGCAACCTCCGTAAGAAAGCGCGTGATCTCGACGTCGGGATGGATGCCCGGCATCAGGCGCCGGTAGAACTTCAGCATGAGCGCGTCGCCGATGATGAGGGAAGCGTTGCTCTGCTCCGCGCCGATGTCCTTCACCGTCTTCGGCGGATCGAGTGCGGCGAGCGTGGGCGTACCCTCGAACACGACTTCGCCCTCGGAGCCGGTGACAACGGCACTCGCCTGCAGCTTGGCCAGAAAGGCGAGCGCAAAGCCCGCATCATGCACAGCATCCATCAGGATGCCGAGGCGCGCGCCGCGGCGAACGCGAGCGATTGTGTAGGGAAGCTGCGCCGCATCCTGCAGATCCCAATTGACCGCCAGAGGAAGGAAATAGCGCTTCTCGCCCTCGCCTTGCCGCGCGCGTACGGCCACGAGTACATGATTGGATTCGGCGTCGAGGGCCCCGAGCGGCTCCATGCTGACGCTGGTGATCGCCTGGTTCTTGTCGCCGAACCAGCGTTGCCGCGGCAGGAAGCTCGGGAGCACGCTCTCGGTCAGATAGCGCCGCTCGCGCGCCTGCAAGGCACTGCTCGAGCCGCCGCCGTTGGCGAGGACGAGCGTGACCAGCTCCGGCAAAGGCTCCGGGGCAGCCGCAGGCCCATTCACCACGTCCGCCTCCTCGCACAGTACGAACCAGAAGAAACCGTACGCTGGCAGCGTCAGCACGTACGGGCTCGATGTGATGGTCGGGAACACCGACCGTCCACCCAGCTCTAATGGCGTAAGGCCGCGAAAGTTGCCGAGATCGAGTTCGACCGCCTGCGCCGAGCGCGACAGGTTTGCCGCGCACAGGATGCGCTGGCCTTCGTGCTCGCGCAGGTAAGCGAGCACCCGCCGGTTGCGCGGATAGAGGAAGGTGAGGCTGCCGCGGCCGAACGCGCGGTGGCCCTTGCGGATGGCAATCATCCGCCGCATCCAGTTGAGGAGAGACGAAGGGTCCTTGTCCTGCGACTCCACGTTGACGGCCTGGTAGCCGTAGATCGGATCCATCAGGACGGGCAGGTAGAGGCGCTGCGGATCGGCGTTGGAAAAGCCAGCGTTGCGGTCGATCGACCACTGCATGGGAGTGCGGACGCCGTCGCGGTCGCCGAGATAGTAGTTGTCGCCCATGCCGATTTCGTCGCCGTAGTAGATGACAGGCGTCCCCGGCATCGACAGCAGCAGCGCGTTCATCAGCTCGATCTTGCGCCGGTCGTTGTCCATGAGCGCGGAGAGCCGGCGCCGGATGCCGAGGTTCAGCCGCGCACGGGGATCGGCGGCGTACGTGCGCCAGAGATAATCGCGCTCCTCGTCGGTCACCATCTCGAGCGTCAGCTCGTCGTGGTTGCGCAGGAACAGCGCCCACTGGCAGCTCTCGGGCACCTCGGGCGTCTGCCGCATGATATCCGTGATCGGATGCCGGTCCTCCTGCGCAAGCGCCATGTACATGCGCGGCATCAGGGGAAAGTGAAACGCCATATGGCATTCGTCGCCATCGCCGAAGTAGGCCCGCGTGTCCTCGGGCCACTGGTTGGCTTCCGCCAGCAGCATGCGATCGGGATAACGCGCATCGATCTCGCTCCGGATGCGCCGCAGGACCTCGTGCGTCTCGGGCAGGTTCTCGCTGCTTGTGCCTTCCCGCTCGCACAGGTACGGAACTGCATCGAGGCGCAGGCCGTCGACGCCGATGTCGAGCCAGAAGCGCAGCGCCTTCACCACCTCCGCGAACACGGCCGGGTTCTCGAAGTTCAGATCCGGCTGATGCGAATAGAAGCGGTGCCAGAAATAGGCCTTCGCGACCGGATCCCAGGTCCAGTTTGAGCTCTCCGTATCGATGAAGATGATCCGGGTGCCGCGATACCGGTCCTCCGTGTCGCTCCAGACATAGAACTCCCGTTCGGGCGTGCCGGGCAGCGCGCGGCGCGCACGCTGGAACCAGGGATGCTGGTCGGACGTGTGGTTGATGACGAGTTCGGTGATGACGCGAATTCCGCGCGCATGCGCCGCCGCAACGAGCGCCTTGAAGTCGGTGAGTGTGCCGTACGAACTGTTGACCGCAGTATAATCGGCGATGTCATATCCGTCGTCCTTGAGCGGCGAGGGATAGAAGGGAAGCAGCCAGATCGTGTTGACGCCGAGCTGCTGCACATAATCGAGCTTCTGCAGCAGCCCCTGGAAGTCGCCGATCCCATCTCCGTTGGCGTCGCGGAACGCCTTGATGTGGAGCTGGTAGATGACAGCGTCCTTGTACCAGGAGAAGTCGCGCCGATCGACGCCATCGCCCGCTTCATCGGTGCCCGTGTCGATCGCCCACGCGCTGTCGGTACTCTCGAGCATGTTCCCCACCTATTGCGCCCTCGATGGCGCGATGAGCCGCCAGATCATGTACGGGCGCTCTTTCGGATCGAGCCACATGTGCTGGACCTTGCCGGTCCAGGCGAAGGGCTGCCCGGTCACGAGATCCTCCGCTTGGATCTTCGCGTCGTCGGGAAGATCGAACTCCCACAACGGCACCTCGAAATGAGCGCCCTGCGGCGTGTGCGGGTCGAGATTGACGGCAAACAGCAGAAAATCGCGCTTATCGGGCGTCGCCTTGCCGAAGTAGAGCACGTGGTCGTTCCAGGCGTTGTAGAAGGTGACGTTGGCGAAGCTCTGCAGCGCCGGCGACGATTGGCGCAGCATGTTGAGACGCCGGACGTCTTCCTTGATGTGGCCGGGACGGTTCCAGTCCCACACCTTGAGCTCGTATTTCTCGGAGTTGAGGTACTCCTCCTTCCCGGGCACGGGCGTCGCCTCGCACAGTTCGAAGCCGCTGTAGATCCCGTAGCTGGTGCCGAGCGTCGCCGCGAGGAACAGGCGGATCTGGAATGCCGCCCGTCCGCCGGTCTGGAGGAAGAAGGGAAGGATGTCCGGCGTATTGGCGAAGAAATTCGGGCGCATGACGTCGCGCGAAGGCGCCGATGTCAGTTCCTCAATGTAGTCCGTCAGCTCCGCCTTCGTGTTGCGCCACGTGAAGTAGGAGTAGGACTGCGTGAAGCCGAGCTTCGCCAGATAGTGCATGACCTTCGGCCGCGTGAAGGCCTCGGACAGAAAGATCACGTCTGGGTGAGCCTCGCGCACCTCCCGGATCAGCCACTCCCAGAACGGGAACGGCTTCGTGTGCGGATTGTCGACGCGGAAGATGCGGACACCCTGCCCGATCCAGAACAACACGACGTCGCGGAGCGCGACCCAAACCTCGGGAAACGACGGGCCGTAGAACGCGACGTTGACGATATCCTCGTATTTCTTCGGCGGGTTCTCGGCGAACTTGATGGTGCCGTCGGGGCGGCGCTCGAACCAATCGGGATGCTGGGCGAGCCAAGGATGGTCTGGTGCGCATTGCACGGCAAAGTCGAGCGCGATCTCCATGCCGTGGGCACGCGCGGCCTGCACGAGGCGGGCGAAGCCTTCGATGCCACCGAGTTCGGGATGGATCGCGTCGTGTCCGCCCTCGGCGCTGCCGATCGCGTAGGGGCTTCCGGGCGCCCCCTCCTCGGCCTGCAGGCTGTTGTTGCGTCCCTTGCGATTGACGCGCCCGATCGGGTGGATGGGCGTGAGATAAAGAACATCGAACCCGAGATCGCGGATCTCCGGCAGTCGCGCGACCACATCGTCGAAGGTGCCGTGCCGGCCCGGAATGCGCGATTGCGACCGCGGCATGAGTTCGTACCAGGTGCTGAAGGCCGCTCTCTTGCGGTCCACCCAGACGCCGATGTCCGTGTGGCGGGCCATGCTGTCGCGCAGCACGCCGGCAAGAGCGTTCACGACCTCGGGGCGCTGCAGGACCGCCAAGCGCTGCGCCGTCGAAGCTTGCCCGGAGGCGGGATAGGCCTCGTCCAGGCGACTGGATAGAGCGTCCGCATTGGGATGACTGCTGCCGAGATGGCGGAGCGCTTGATGCGCCAAGGCAAGGCCCTCGATGAGTTCGAGATCGACCGCCTGCCCAGCCGCCTGCTTCTTCGCGACATCGCGCAGCCATGTACCGAATGGATCGCGCCACGCCTCGATCGTGAACGTCCACGCGCCAATCTCAGTCAGTTCGACGTCCGCGCGCCATCGGTCGTTGCCGAGCGGCTGCATCGCAACGTCGTGCCAACGGCCGCCGGGCGACCGGGCGGCGAGTTGCGCACCAATGACGTCGTGCCCGTCCGCGTAGATATCCGCTTCGAGGGCGAGGACGTCGCCGACGACGCGCTTGGCCATGAAGCGGCCGCCGTCGATCGAGGGCGCCACGTGCTCGATGACGACACGCGACAGCCGGCCCCATTCGCCAACCTGAAGCGCATCGGCCTCGCCAAGTCGAGCCGACGGCGCAGGCTCTGAGCGATCTTGCATGTGGAATGATGTCTCGAACTGGGTCCGCCCGCGCCCCCGAAGCGATGCGTCCGCGACGACGCCAACTCCAGGGATCCTCGTTTTCCGAACGCGGTCCTCACCATCGGGTTCCGCCGAGAACCAAGCCCGGCAACGAATTGCAGAGGAAGTGCGAGACGCGCTTTGTGCTCGCGGGCGGCCACGCCTACGCACGGAGGCGGTGCCGCGCGTCGAGATCACGCCTTGATGCGGAAGGGGGAGAGCGCCGCGGGGGCACGGCGCTCTCCGGGATCGGGCTCCAGGGGAGGGAGCCGGATGTGCCGTGAGGGACAGCACATAACGAATTATAGGCGCTGGCAGCAGGCTTTCCACAAGAACCAAAGCCCACAACCGCACAAAATACCGACTTTCCGGGTACTTATTAAAACATGCTAAACAAAACTATAATCCGTTGCCACGATACGCGATCGTCGCAATCATTTTGGATCAGCCGGCGTTGGCTGACGCTCGAGCTGGAAGTCGTAATTTTGTTATATCTAAAATGCTTTCGCAGAAGCGGCAGCGCCGCCAACGTCGAACGAAGCGATCCCACCCCCGGGGATGAGGATAATTTCGCCGCGCCGCTCAAGCTGACGGTAGCCTTGCCGCCGGCATCGTCCTAGGAGTGTCCATCCCAGCCACAGGACGAAGCCGAGCGGCAGCATGACGACGATTTTCCGGGCCAAGCGCATCATCACCATGAACCCGTCGCGGCCGGAGGCTACGCACGTAGCGGTGCGGGACGGACGCATCCTGGGCGCCGGCGCGCTCCCGGAACTGGAGGGCTGGGGCCCCTATGACCTCGACGAACGCCTCGCCGACAAGGTCCTCACGCCGGGCTTCGTGGAAGGCCACAGCCACGCCTCCGAAGGGGCCATGTGGCGTTTCACGTATTGCGGCTTCCTCGACCGCATGGACCCGGGCGGGAAGGTGTGGCCGGGCGCATGCTCCATCGACGCCGTTGTCGAGCGTCTCAAGGAGGCCGATGCCAAGCTCGAGGCGGGCAAGCCCCTGTCGGGATGGGGGCTCGATCCCATATATTACGAGAACAGCCGCCGCATGACGCGCGCGGATCTCGACCGCGTGTCGACGACGCGCCCCATCGGGATCATTCACGCCAGCGGCCACATCCTGCAGGTCAACTCCAAGGCTCTGGAGATGGCCGGCATGCTCCGGACCGGCATCAATCATCCGGGCGTGCCCCTCGACGCGGAAGGACTTCCGCTCGGAGAACTGAAGGGGCCCGACGCCATGACGCCGGTATCGCCCCTCGTGGGGCTCGACCGGGGGCTGCTGGCGACCGACGAGTGGGGCCTGCGCCAATTCGCACGGCTGTGCGTCCGCACCGGCGTGACGACGGCGACGGATCTGGCGAACTTGCTGGAGGACGAGGCCGTCGACATGATGCTGCGCGTGTCGGGCGAAGAGACGTTCCCCCTGCGTCTCGTGTCCCTTCGCGTGTTTCGCAACACGACCGTTGCGGGACTGATCGACCACGCCGTGCGCCTGAAGAAGCGCAGCACCGATCGGCTGCGGCTCGGGATCGTGAAGATCGTCGCCGACGGGTCGATCCAGGGATTTTCAGCGCGCTTGAAGTGGCCGGGGTATTACAACGGCGCGCCCAACGGCCTGTGGTACGTGCCGCCCGAGCATTTGCGCGAGGCTTTTCGGCTTGCCCTCGACGCCGGCGTGCAGATCCACACCCACACCAACGGCGACGAGGCGACGGAGCTCGTGCTCGACTGCATCGAGGACGCCTTGCGCAAATATCCGACACCGGACCATCGTTTCACGCTGCAGCATTGCCAGCTCGCCGATGCCGCCCAGTATCGCCGCATGCGCAAGCTCGGCATGTGCGTGAACCTGTTCCCCAACCACCATTATCACTGGGGCGACCAGCATTATGCGCTGACCGTCGGCCCCGAGCGGGCGGAGCGCATGAACCCGTGCGCGACGGCCTTGGCGAACGGCGTGCCCATGGCGATCCACTCGGACGCACCGGTCACGCCACTCGGGCCCCTGTTCACGGCGTGGTGCGCCGTCAACCGTCGGACGCAGAGCGGGCGCGTGCTCGGCGAGGCCGAGAAGATCTCGGTTGCGGACGCCTTGCGCACCATCACGCTGGGGGCGGCCTACACCTTGAAGCTCGACGGCGAGATCGGCTCGATCGAAACGGGCAAGCGCGCCGACTTCGCCGTGCTGGAGGACGATCCCACGACGATCGCGCCCGAAAACCTGAAGGACGTGCGCGTCTGGGGCACGGTGCACGGCGGCAAGGTCTATCCGGCGGCCGAAGCGTGAAGCGTCCTTCGCGGAGGTTCGGGCGTTGATGGTCTCGCAGCACGAGGCGCCCATTCCCGTGACGGTGGTCGGCGGCTATCTCGGCGCCGGCAAGACGACGCTGGTCAACAACCTGCTGCGCGCGGCAGCGGGCCGCCGTCTGGCCGTGCTCGTCAACGAGTTCGGCGCGCTGCCGATCGATGCCGATCTGATCGAGGCGCAGGACGACCGCATGATCGCCATCACGGGCGGCTGCATCTGCTGCAGCTATGGCAGCGACCTCGTCGCGGCCCTGATCGACATGGGCCGCCGCACGCCGAAGCCTGACCAGATCCTGGTGGAGACGAGCGGCGTCGCCTTGCCGGGTGGCGTTGCCAGCGCACTGTCGATCGTTGCAGGCCTGCGCCTCGACGCCGTGCTCGTCCTGGCCGACGCCGAAACCGTGCGCGAGCGGGCCGAGGACCGCTACACGGCCGATACCATTACGCGCCAGCTCGCGGATGCAGACATCGTGGTCCTCAACAAGACCGACCTTCTGTCGAACGAGGCGCGCGCGGAGAGGCTCGCGTGGATGCAGACGGTCGCGCCGCAGGCCCGGATCCTGCCGACGTCGCAGGCGCGCGTGCCAGCCGATGTCTTGCTCCTCGATGGCCCGGGCCCTGTGCGCGGCACGGTCGCTGCAACGCATGCGCACCACCACGTCCACGATGCCGGCCTGCACGCGAGCGAAGCGTTCGCCATCGTGGACACGGTTGATGCGGATCGTCTGGCCCGCGAACTGATCGACCGCGTTGCGGGGCTGGTCCGTGCCAAGGGGTTCGTGGCAACGCGCGCAGGCCCCGTGGCCCTGCAGATCGTCGGACGCCGGCCCGTCATCGAACCCGCGCCCGAGACGATCGGGACGAAGGGCCGCCTGGTTGTGATCTGCGTGGGGTCACCCGTCGATCGCGCGACGGTCGAAGCGGCCATCGCAGCCGCCCGCTGATGGCGGAGCAATCGACCGAACCTGTGTTGTTGTATGTCATCCGCGCCTGCCGAACCGACCGGCACCCATGCACTCAGATGCTTATCAACATTGATTGATTGGAAAAACGCCTTCGCTGTCTTCAGATACGCTCAAGTTCGAATGCGAGCTATGACGAGCGAGGATTTTCATGACGACTGCCAACAAGCGCACTGCCGAATACCCGATCGACCCGCTGTTCCTGGAGCGCTGGTCCCCGCGCGCCTTCACGGGCGAGGCGACCTCCGAGCGTGACCTGCTGACCCTGCTGGAGGCCGCGCGCTGGGCGCCCTCGTCCTACAACTCCCAGCCGTGGCGCTTCATCTACGCGCGCAAGGGCACGGAGGCATGGCCCCGCTTCCTGGGCCTCCTCAACGAGTTCAACCGCTCCTGGGCGCAGAACGCCGGTGCCCTGATCATCCTGGTTTCGAAAACCACCATGCTGCCGCCGGGCGCCGACAAGGAAATTCCGGCCTACAGCCACTCGCTCGATGCCGGCGCCGCCTGGGGCAACCTCGCCCTGCAGGCGACGAAGCTCGGCCTCGCAGCGCATGCCATGGTCGGTTTCGACATGGCTCGCACGCCGACGGAACTCGGCATCCCGGCGGGCTACCACGTAGAAGCGGCCATCGCCGTCGGCAAGCCGGGCGATCCGTCGACGCTTCCCGAAGCCCTGCGCGCCCGCGAGACCCCGAACGGCCGCGAGCCGCTTTCGAAGATCGCGAGCGAAGGCAAGTTTTGAGGCGACACTCGGGTGGCAGCGGGCTATGACAAGCGCCCCTGCCATCCACTCCGACGCCGCGATGCCGCCTGCCAAATTGATCTCCCTGCCCGAAGCCGTCCGCCGCTACACGTGGGACGGCATGCTGTACGCGAGTGGTGCAGCCCTCCCGATCGGTTCCGACGCCGTCGTCTTCGGCCGCGAGCTTCTGCGGCAAGGGCGGAAAGATCTGCATACGGTCTTCCATTGCAACAGCCAGCAGCTCAACCTGCTGGCGGCCGTAGGTGCTGCGACGAAGGCCGAATGCGGCTTCAGCGGGCTCGAGGTGTTCGGCTTCGCCAACGGCCTGCGGCGCGCCGTTGAAAGCGGGCGCATGGCGCTCGAGGACTATTCGAACCTGTCCATCCCCCTGCGTCTGCTTGGGGGCGCGCTGAACTGGCCGTTCGTCCCTGCGACCGTCAACATCGGCTCCGACCTGCAGGACCGCAGCGCCTTCGCGCCGGAGGACTATCCGAGCCGCGGCAAGATCGGCATGGTGACCGACCCCTTTACGGGCCAGCAGGTAGGCGCGTTCAAGCCGCTCAAGCCCGACCTGGCGGCGATCCATGTGACGATGGCCGATCCGACCGGCAATGCCATCATGCTGGGCACCGAATGGAGCCGTTTCGAACTCTCCCGCGCGGCCAAGCGTGTAGTGCTTATCGCCGATGCCATCGTCGATCCCGCGTGCATGCGCCAGTTCCCGAACCTCGTCCGCATCCCCGAGATGGTGGTGGAAGCGGTCGTGTACTGGCCGCACGGCGCGTGGCCGCAAAGCTCGCCCGGCATGTACGACGTCGACGAGGAGCACATGCGCGCCATGAATGCGGCACTCGCGACCGCCGAGGGCACGGCGGAGTACGTCGCCAAATTCGTATCGGCCTATGACGGCGTCGAGAGCTACCTGGAGATGATCGGCCGCGAGCGGCTGGCGAAGCTCTCCGCCACGGCAACGGCCTTCCTGATGGACCCTTACCGCAAATGGGTCCTGCCCGCGGAAGAGGTCGCGAAGATCCAGGCGGGGAGCCAAGCCGCATGAGCAAACCGCAGGCGGGGAAAGAGCCGGACGCCTACACGCGGCAGGAAATGATGGCGATCGCGACGGGGCGCGAGATCCGCGACGGCGAACTCGCCATCTTCGGCGTCGGGCTGTCGATGCTGGCGGGCTTCTTCGCCCAGGCCCATCACGCGCCGCACGTGCGCGCCATGACCGAAGGCGGCGTCTACGGATCCTCCCCTGTCGGTGGTCTGCCCTGGGGCATCGAGTGCAATCGCATCTCGACCAACGCCACGAGTTTCACCTCCGCACTCGACGCGCTGGGCTGCCTCGTCGCGTCGGGGCGCTGCGACGTCGGGATCATCGGCGCGGCGCAGGTCGACAAGTTCGGGAACGTCAATACGACGGGCATCTGGGACGGCGAGATCGGCGACACCTACCGGCTGCCGAAGACGCGACTGACGGGTGCCGGTGGCGCCAACGACATCGCCTGCGGTGCCAAGCGCTATCTCATCATGGTGGCGCACGAGCCGAAGCGCTTCGTCGAGAAGGTCACCTACGTCAGTTCGCCGGGCTATCTCGATGGGGGCGATGCCCGCGCGCGGCACGGCTTCGTCGGCGGCGGGCCATCCGCCATCATCACGACGCTGGGTGTCCTGCGTCCCCACCCCGAGACCAAGGAATTCGAGCTCGCCGGCTGGTTTCCGTTCTCGAGCCCCGAGGAGATCGTGGCCAATACGGCCTGGGCCCTGAAGGTGTCGCCGTCGGCCCACGTGATCGACGCCCCGAGCCCTGCGGAAATCGCAGCCCTGCGCAAGGTCGATGAAACCGGCGCGCTGCGTAAGCGCTGAAGGAACCTCTCCCTGGAAACGAATGAGGGCGCGGGTCAAGCGACCGGCGCCCCCATTCCTGTCGTATCAGCCCTTCAGTCGGTCGTAGGCCGCAAGGCCCATGGCGACCAGCAGGGCGATCGCTGAAACACTGGCAGCCCCGTCGATTTCGGGAGCCATCACCCGCGACGCCGCAAAGGCGGACGGGGTGCTGGCCGCGAGCGCGACGGACGCCAAAGTTAATTTCCGAATCAAGGCAAGTTCTCCAAGTAACTCAGGGAGAACGACAAAACATCATCGCCTCAAAAGGGTGTCAAGCCCTGCAGGACGCCAGCCCGGAGGGAAAATGGGTCGAACCCGCCCCTTTAGCGGGAAGATGGTTAAGGCGCCTTGATGCCGGCCTTCTCGATCACCGGGGTGATGGCGAGGCGCTCGTCCCGGGCCTGCTGGGCATAGGCCTCGCCAGAAAGCCCGCTGGGCTGGACGCTGAGAGCCTCCAGGCGCTTACGGACCTCGGGCTCCTGCCCCACGGCGTTGAGCGCCGCGATCAGCTTCTCCAGGATCGGTTTCGGCACGCCGGCCGGCGCAATCCAGCCAAAGGTCGCCTGCACCTCGAAGCCCGGCAGGGTCTCGGCGAAGGTCTGCACATCGGGGGCCACCGGATAGCGGGCGGGCGACGTGACGGCGATGGCCCGCACGTTGCCGGCCTTCGCCTGCTCCCACGCCGTCGAGAAGTTGTCGCAGGCGATCTTGATCTGGCCGGCGACGAGGTCCTGCATGGTCTGGTTGGAGGCGCGATAGGCAACAGCCGCCATTTTCACGCCCGCGCGCTGCACCAGCATCTCGCCGCACAGATGTTGGCTCGAGCCGATGCCCGAGGTGGCATACGCCTGGTCGGGATTGGCCTTCAGCCATTCGATGAACTCGGGAAGGTTCTTGGCGGGAACCGAGGGATGTACGACCAGAAGGTTCGGCTGCGTGGCCATGAGGTGCAGGAAGGCGATGTCCTTCTCCGCCGTATAGGGCAGCTTATCCTTCATGATGACCGCGTTATAGGAATAGCCCGAGGCCGTGGCGACGGCGACCGTATAGCCGTCGGCCGGCGCGCGCGTCATGGCGGTAATGCCCGTCGTGCCGCCGGCACCAGCCCGGTTTTCGATCACGAACTGCTGCCCGAGACGCTGTGACATGCGCTCGGCGAAGATGCGCGCTAGCGTATCGGCGTTGCCGCCGGCGGCGAACGTGACGATGACGGTGACGGGGCGCGTCGGGTAGGCGTCATCGGCGACCGCAGGTGTGACCGCCAAGCCCCCTGCCAAAACCAATGCTGCGATGGCCACCGCGAACGTGCGGAGCTTCATACTCGTCCTCCCTGCGTTTCTCTTGGCCCGCATCTGCGTGCGGCTGCCGTGATGTTTGATAGCGGCAAAGCGTGCCCGAAGCCATCCCGCACGCGACTCGCGCGAAAGTGCTGCCGCCCTGTTGCAACAATGCGAGGAATTGCCGGTGCCTGCCGGCTTAGGCGACCAGCCGGTCGAACGCCGCGAGCACAGCCGCCTGGGTGGCAGCAAGTTCTGCGCAGAGCCTGTCGAAATCCGGCAGTCCGACGCTGCGGGCGAGCAGCGCCTTCAGCCCATGCGGCGCCGACTGCGGCTCGAAGGGCCCGTCCATGCACAGGCGCAGCACCTGGGTGAGATCGCTCAGGAGTTGCGCGGCCGGCACCAGCACGTCGGCTGCCGCATCGTCGATGAGACGCAGCTTGTGC
This sequence comes from Hyphomicrobiales bacterium, assembly GCA_003963125.1. Classification (GTDB taxonomy): domain Bacteria; phylum Pseudomonadota; class Alphaproteobacteria; order Rhizobiales; family Hyphomicrobiaceae; genus AWTP1-13. The sequence continues at coordinate 2,259 of RXJK01000215.1, read as the reverse complement.
AGGTTGCGGAAGGCTTCGAGCGTGTTCTGGCTGAGCACGTGCGGGTCGGCATGCGCGTGCACGAGCTGCAAATGCTGGGCGATGAATTCCAGATCCACGAGGCCGCCGCGAACCTGCTTGAGCTCCCAGACGTCGCGCGTGCCCTTCTCCTTCTCGATGCGGGCGCGCATGTCGCGCACGTCGGCGGCGATGCGGGCCCGGTCGCGCCGCTTGGCGAGCACATCGCGGATCACGCCCTCGACGGCCGTACACAGGGGCGGCGGGCCGGAGACGGTACGCGCCCGCGTCAGCGCCATGTGCTCCCAGGTCCAGGCTTCCGTGTGCTGGTAGGACTTGAAGCTCGAAAGCTGCGTGGCGACGGGGCCCTTCTGCCCCGAAGGGCGCAGGCGCATGTCGACGTCGTAGAGCTTGCCTTCGCTGGTCTGCGCCGTGAAGGCGCTGATCAGGCGCTGCGTGAGGCGGGAGAAGTATTGCGTCGGCGCCAGGGGCTTGAGGCCGCTCGACAGCGAGGCCGCCTCGTCGAAGTCGTAGACGACGATGAGGTCGAGATCGGACGCAGCCGTCATCTCGCGCCCGCCGAGCTTGCCCATGGCGATGACGGCCGAAGCACCGCCCGGCACCGTGCCGTGCACGCGCTCCATCTCGCGAACGACTTCGGCGTGCATGGCCTTGATGGTCTCTTCGGCAAGAAGCGCATAGGCGCCGCCCGCCTCCCCGGCGCTGATCGTGCCCGTGAGGACCCGCACGCCGATGAGGAACGCCTGCTCGTTGACGACGACGCGGGCGCGATCGAGCTTCTCCTGGAAGTCCAGCGCCCCGCCGACGTCGGCACGTATGATCCCGGCCACGCTCTCGCGCGAGGCGCGCGCGCCGAAAAAGCCCGGGGCCAGCACGGCATCGAACACGCGGCGGCGATGCGACAGGATGCGAGCGAGCCGCGGTGCCGTGCCCATGATGGCCGCGATCAGGTCGAGCAGGTTGGGGTTCTGCTTAAGAAGCGAGAACAGCTGCACGCCGGACGGCAGGTCCGACAGGAACTTGTCGAAGCTGAGGATGGCGAGGTCCGGGTCGACCGTCTTCGAGAGCGCTTCGATCAGGACGGGCTGCATCTCTGTGAGAAGCTCGCGGGCGCGCGGCGTGCGGACGGCCGGGGAGCGCCCGTGATGCCAGCTGCGAACAAGAGCGATGACGCGGCCGGGCTCCTTGAAGCCCATGTCGGCGAGTGCCGCCAGCGTGCCGGGATCGTCCTCCTCGCCGGCGAACACCATGTTGGAGCCGCCTGCCGTGAGTTCCGGCGAATGCTCGAAGAGGCGCGCGTAGTGGCGCTGCACCGTCTCCAGCCTCCGCGTGAGATCCGCCGCGAACGGCGCTTCGTCCGGATAACCGAGGAAGCGCGCGAGGCTACGCAGCTTGTCCGCTTCGGCCGGAAGGGTCTGCGTCTGCTCGTCGGCAACCATCTGCAGGCGGTGTTCCACGATGCGGAGGAAGGTGTAGGCTTCGCCGAGCTGGTCGCGCGCCTGCGCCGTGATCCAGCCGTGGGTTTCCAGCGCCGAAAGGCCCGAAAGCGTATCCCTCACCCGCAGCGCCTGCTGGCGTCCGCCGGCGATGAGCTGTTGCGTCTGCACGAAGAACTCGATCTCGCGGATGCCGCCGCGGCCGACCTTGATGTTGTGGCCCGCAACGCGGATGTCGCCGAAGCCGCGGAAGGCGTGGATCTGCCGTTTCATCGCGTGGATGTCGGCGATGGCGGCGAAGTCGAGATACTTGCGCCAGATGAAGGGCGAGAGCTGCGTCAGGAACTCGGCGCCCGCTTCGATGTCGCCCGCGATCGGTCGCGCCTTGATGAGTGCGGCCCGCTCCCAGTTCTGCCCGACGGTCTCGTAGTAGTTGAGCGCCGCGCCCGTCGAGATGGCGAGCGGCGTCGAACCGGGGTCCGGCCGCAGACGAAGGTCCGTGCGGAAGACGTAGCCGTGCTCGGTGCGCTCGTGCAACAGCTTCACCAGCGCGCGTGTGAGGCGCACGAGGCTCGTTTGCACGTCGGCGTGGGAC
>RXJK01000215.1:0-160 GCA_003963125.1 Hyphomicrobiales bacterium | reverse complement strand
GGAGGAGTAGTTGAGCTCATAGGCGCCGTGCTTGCCCATGGCGAGCACGATGTAGCCGTCGGGATCGGGGGTGAGCCATTCGCCGCGCTTGGCCGCCTGCCGGAAGAGGAAGCGCACGGCGCACGCCACGGCAAGATCCGCCGCTTTGGACAGATGCTCC
>RXJK01000191.1:1142-3355 GCA_003963125.1 Hyphomicrobiales bacterium | reverse complement strand
CGCACAAATGGGCGCCTGGCGATCTCGTGATCTGGGATAACCGATGCACCATGCATCGCGGTCGTCCGTATGACGAAGCCAACCACCGCCGCGACATGCGGCGAGCAACGGTGTCGGATCTCGATCCGGCTGTCCAGGATCGGCGCACGGCCTGATTGGTCCAAATGGCTGCACGCATTGTTGACTACATCATCGTCGGTGCGGGCTCAGCGGGATGCGTGTTGGCCAACCGGCTCAGCGAAAACCCGCGCATTTCCGTCCTGCTTATCGAGGCGGGCGGCAGTGAGCGGCACCCCTATATCGCTGTACCCGCGGGCTTTCTCAAAACCTTCGCAGATCCCCGCTTTAATTGGTGTTTCACCACTGAGCCGGGCGCTGCCATCGGGGGGCGCGCGATCCATTTCCCTCGCGGCAAAGTGCTCGGTGGGTCAAGCGCCATCAATGGGCATCTCTACGTCCGGGGACAGGCTCGCGATTACGATATTTGGGCGCAGCTCGGCAATCGCGGCTGGTCTTACGAGGACGTGTTGCCTTACTTCCGGAAGTCCGAAGATCGTTCCACTGGCGCGGATCGCCTCCACGGGCACGGGGGCCCTCAGCACGTTTCCGACATCCACGAGCGGCATCCGATTTGTGAGGCGTTCATCTGCGGCGCCGAGGAGATCGGCGTGCCCCACAACCCCGACTATAACGGCGAGACGCAAGAGGGCGTCGGCTATTACCAGCGCACGATCAGAAACGGCCGCCGCGCCAGCGCGGCTCACAGTTTCCTGCGCCCTGTCATGCGCCGCCCAAATCTGCACGTGGTGACCAACGCTGTCGCCAGGCAGCTCACTTTTGACGGCAGGAGGGTAACCGGGATCGACTATCGCTGGCGCGGCGAGACGATCCGCGCATGTGCAGGGCGCGAAGTCATCCTGAGCGCCGGCGTGATTGGCTCGCCGCATCTCCTGCAGATCTCAGGCATTGGCGCTCCTGAGCTGCTGAGTCAAATTGGCGTTGAAGTCCGACATGCACTACCCGGTGTCGGCGAAGGGCTTCAAGACCACTACGCGGTACGCGTTGCCCACCGTGTCACGCGGCCGATCACTCTGAACGAGCGCGCGCGGGGCATGCGCCTATATTGGGAGATCGCGAGATGGGTTGCTACCGGTCACGGGCTTCTTGCGTTCAGCCCCGCCCATGTCGGCGCCTTCGTACGCTCCCGGGAGGGGCTTGAATCTCCGGATCTGCAGTTCGTATTCACGCCCGCGAGTTATAGCACCGGCGTGGTCGGCCAACTCCAGCCCTTTCCCGGCATGACCCTGGGCGTGTGGCAGATGCGGCCGGAGAGCAAGGGCTACGTCCGCGCACGTACCGCCAATCCGGAGGATGCCCCAGCCATTCAACCCAATTATCTTTCAGCCGTGGCCGACCAGCGGGCTATCGTTGATGGTCTGCGGTGGTGCCGGCGCCTTCTCGCGACTGACGCGCTACGATCCTACTGCGGGCCCGAGACTGTACCCGGGAGTAAGGTGTCGACGGACGAGGAATTGCTGGACTATGCCCGACTACACGGCGCGACCGTGTATCATGCCGTCAGCACGTGCCGTATGGGCCAAGATCCTCGAGCCGTCGTAGGCTTTGATTTGAAGGTTCACGGGATCATCGGCCTTCGGGTCGTCGACGCGTCCGTGATGCCTACGATGCCATCGGCCAACACGAACGCGGCGACTCTCATGATTGCCGAGAAAGGATCCGATCTCATCGTCAGCAATTGAGCCGAGATCGATGCTTGGACTTCTGTCCATTGCATCCGCGATCGCATGCAGAAGGCGGCCGAGGCCAACGGATATCAACAGCGATCTGGGAGGATCAAACCATGGGAAAAGTTCTGTCTGCAGCTGATGTCGCGCGCTACGAGCGCGACGGTGTTTTCTGGCCGGTCCCCGTCTTGTCACCGACGGAAGTCGCTTATTTTCGAGGCAAGCTCGAGGAGCAAGAACGTTTTCAGGGTGGGCCTATGCGCGGAACGTTGATGTTCAAGACGCATCTCATGTTCCGCTGGGTCGACGAGTTAATCAGACATCCTAGGGTGCTCGACGCCGTCGAAGATATTCTCGGTCCTAATCTTCTCGCCTGGAACAGCCATTGGTTCATCAAGGAACCAAATGACGGTCGTTATGTCGGCTGGCACCAGGACACAACCTACTGGAACCTGACGCCAGACGATG
>RXJK01000191.1:0-1014 GCA_003963125.1 Hyphomicrobiales bacterium | reverse complement strand
CGCGGTCAAGAGATTGCGGTCGAAGTCAACGAGGCGGATGCTGTCGACGTTGTGCTGAAACCCGGCGAGATGTCTCTCCACCACCACAAAATATTTCATGCATCGCACGCGAATAAGTCGAATGACCGTCGAATTGGCTTGGCGATCAGGTATATCCCCACGCACGTCCGCCAGATCGCCATATCGGACGATAGCGCGGCGCTCGTCAGGGGCGTCGATACGTTCAAGCACTTCAACGAGGAGCGACGACCGACCTCGGACCGCGACCCGATCGGAGCCGAGCTGCAGAGGCAGGCGGCAGATGCCCAGCGACGCATCCTCTACGCGGGAACCGATCGCAAGGAGTTTCGAAAGGATCTGTAGCCGTTCGAGCGACCGAGACACGCCCGTCCGACGTGCACAAAAGGGATCACGTTCGCACTTCCCGATGTGCTGCTCACCGCATGCTTTTCGGCAGCGTGAGTTCAATTGATCGTCGTGCAGGTCTCGCTCTGGCTGGAGACAGTGAGGATCGACTCAACGTTGAGTTCACGCAGCACTCCGGCGACGAGATGTATCATCCCACTCTCGGCGAGTTCGGCCCGGAGTGGGAATTGGGAGAGCACTAGATTCCGCGCGAGGCAGAGATTCCGGACCTTGAGCGCGTGCGATACTCAGTTCAAAGAACGGTATCGATGCGCGGCCGCGATACCTCGATGAACGGACACGACTGGATAGAGGCTCTAGCAGGCTTTTGAAATGCGATTTTCGAGAGCATGCGATGGCCTCCTACGTCGAGCAGAATCGGGATGAACGAGTTCCGATACGCTCAGCTCGACGACAGACCGCATTTTTGTTCTCTCTCGAGGTTGCCATGCCGAGAAATTCAACAGCCTGCTAGACCACATCGACACTGCTGAACGGGGTGACAACGGTACGGCGCAGTCCGCACGGACGAGGCGCATGTCGGGCCATAGCGTTCGGCGTCGGTATCGGCTAGTCAAGTAGCTCTGAGTTGATTCGGAGATTTCCACA
>RXJK01000230.1 GCA_003963125.1 Hyphomicrobiales bacterium | reverse complement strand
GGGCTCGCGATGATGCTGCCGGACGAGCCGGCGCCTTGCTCAACCCGCGTGCGCAGTACCCGCACGCGCTCGACCTTGCCCTCGACCTTCACCTCGAACCAGGCCCCGGGAAACGGCGAAAGGCCGCGGATGTGGTTGTGGACCTCGGCGGCGGGCTTGTCGAAATCGATCCGCGTCTCGTCCTTGCTGATCTTGCTGGCGTAGGTGACGCCGTCGGTCGCCTGCGTCGTGCAGCGGAGCGTGCCGGTTTCGATCTGGGCCAGCGCCTCGACCATCGCGCGGGCGCCTTTGGCCGCGAGGGCATCATGCAGTTCGCCGGCCGTCGTCTCGGGCCCGATCTCGATCGGCACGGAGAGACACACCGGCCCCGTATCGAGCCCCGCCTCCATCTTCATGATGGCGGCCGCCGTGGCGGTATCTCCGGCCATGACCGCACGTTGGATCGGCGCCGCGCCGCGCCAGCGCGGCAGGGCGGAAGCATGCAGGTTGAGGCAGCCGTGTTTCGGCGCATCGAGCACCGCCTGCGGCAGGATGAGGCCGTAGGCGACGACGACCGCGACGTCCGCCCTGTGCGCAGCGAAAGCTTGCCGGTCCGCTTCGTCCTTGAAGTTCTTGGGCGTGAAGACAGTGAACCCCTGCGCCTCGGCGTGGGCGTGCACGGGCGACTTGCGCTCGCTCATGCCGCGGCCGGCCGGCCTCGGCGGCTGCGTGTAGACGGCGACGATCTCGTGCCCGGCACCTGCAACGGCCGCCAGCGTCGGCACCGAGAAATCCGGCGTTCCCATGAACACGACGCGAAGCATCGGCCGCTCTTTCTCCATCGCGGGGCAAGCGCCGGGCGATCAGGCCTCGACGTCGCCCTTGGCCTGCTTCTTGAACCGCTTGACGACCATGTCGCGCTTGAGGCGCGAGAGAAAATCGATGATCAGGCGGCCGTTGAGATGGTCGACCTCGTGCTGGACTGCAGTGGCAAGCAGCCCATCGGCCTTCAGCTCCTGCGGCTTGCCGTCCTTGTCGATGTAGCCGACCACGATGTCGGCCGGCCGCTCGATATCGACCCGCACTTCGGGGATCGAGAGGCAGCCTTCCTCGTAGGTCCGCATCTCGCTGCCCAGGTGGCGGATCTCGGGATTGATCATGACGAGCGGCGACGGCGGCTCTTCCTCTTTCGCCGTGTCGAGGACGATGAGGCGCTTCAGGATGCCGACCTGGACCGCGGCGAGGCCGACGCCCGGGGCGTCGTACATCGTCTCCAGCATGTCGTCGGCGAGCTTGCGCAGCTCGTCGTCGACGCGCTCGATCGGAGCACTCACCTGCCTGAGCTTGGGGTCCGGAAGGGTAATGATTTCTAGCTTCGCCATGGCGCTGAAATAAGTGCTCGCGCCCTGGAGGTCAATCGACCGGCGGGCGGGCAAAGCGCCACTCCGGCGGCCAACGGCGCCGTGTCTGCCGCCCTGGGTCCCGGATATGCGCTTGCGCGCATTCCGGGATGACACGTGTTGCTTGTCATCCCGGCCGGAGCGAAGCGGAGAGCCGGGACCCAGGGCCAATCGACAGCGCTTAAAGCAACTTCCAGTCGAGGCTGATCTCGGCGTTCAGCACCTTGGAGATCGGGCAGCCGGCCTTGGCGCCCTCGGCGATCTCCTTGAACTTCTCCTGCGAGATGCCGGGCACGCTCGCCTCGAGCTTGAGGTCAGACCGCGTCACCTTGAAGCCCGGATTGTCCTGCTCGAGCGAGACGGCGGCGGAGGTCGAAATCTTGGTCGGCGTGAAGCCCGCGTTGGTCAGCGCGAACGCCAGCGCCATGGAGAAGCAGCCGGCATGCGACGCGGCGATCAGTTCCTCGGGGTTGGTGCCCTTCACGTCGCCGAAACGCGTGTTGAAGCCGTAGGCCGTGCCGGACAGCACGCCGCTCTGCGTCGTGAGCGTGCCCTTGCCTTCCTTGCCCGTGCCCTGCCATTCCGCGCTTGCGGTCCGCTTGATTGCCATGTGGGATCTTCTCTCAAACACCTGATCTGGGTCGGGCGGAGAATACCCGCACATCGCGGCGGACGGGCAGCAAATTTTTCGCGAGCGGAAGCGGCGCTTGGGCTTGGCCGGTCAGGCGGCCTGCGTGGCCCTCTCGACCGCGAGGACGATATCGCCCACGACCTCCTGCACCAGGGTCTGGTCGTCCCCTTCCGCCATCACCCGGATCACGGGCTCGGTGCCGGAGGGGCGGATGACGAGCCGCCCGCGTGACCCCAACCGCTTGCGGCCGTTGTCGATGGCAAGCCGCACGGCGTCCTGCTCCAGCGGCGCGCCGTCCTTGTAGGTGACGTTGCGCAACAGTTGCGGCAGCGGCTCGAAGCGCTTGCAGACTTCGCTGACGGGCTTGCCCGTGCCGATGACGACCGACAGCACCTGCAGCGCCGAGACGAGGCCGTCGCCCGTCGTCGTGAAGTCGGACAGCACGATGTGCCCCGACTGCTCGCCGCCGACGTTGTAGCCGTGCTTGCGCATGTGATCGACGACGTAGCGATCGCCCACCGCGGTGCGCGCGAGCGAGAGCCCGAGATCCTTGAGGTAGTGTTCGAGGCCGAGGTTCGACATCACGGTCGCGACGATACCACCGGCGGCGAGTTTGCCGCGGCGATGCCAGCTTTCGGCGATCACGGCCATGATCTGGTCGCCGTCGACGATGCAGCCCTTCTCGTCCACGATCACCACGCGGTCCGCATCGCCGTCGAGTGCGATGCCGATGTCGGCGCGCAGCTCCCGCACCTTCTCGCACAGGGCCTGCGGCGCGGTGGAGCCGCACTTCAAGTTGATGTTGCGGCCATCGGGCTCGACGCCGATCTTGATCACCTCGGCGCCGAGTTCCCAAAGCGCGTTCGGCGCCACCTGGTATCCCGCCCCGTTGGCGCAATCGATGACGACGCGCAGGTCGTTGAGTCGGATGTTGCGCGGCAGCGTGCGCTTGGCGAATTCGATGTAGCGCTCCTGCGCGCTTTCCACGCGCTTGGCGCGACCGATGCGGTCCGCCTGCACCAGTAGGTCGGTGCTCGATTTCTCCATCAGTTCTTCGATCTGGTGCTCCATCTCGTCGGAGAGCTTGTAGCCGTCGGGATCGAAGAACTTGATGCCGTTGTCGTGGTAGGGATTGTGCGAGGCCGAGATCATCACGCCGAGGTCGGCCCGCAGGGATCGCGTGAGCATGGCGACGGCGGGCGTCGGCATCGGGCCGAGCAGGAACACGTCCATGCCGACGGCCGTGAACCCGGACATCAGCGCGCTCTCGATCATGTAGCCCGAGAGCCGCGTGTCCTTGCCGATGACGACGCGATGACGCCGGGCGCCGTTGGAGAACAGCTTGCCGGCGGCCATGCCGACTTTGAGCGCAACCTCCGAGGTCATCGGCGGCGTATTGGCGAGCCCGCGAATGCCGTCGGTGCCGAAGTATGTGCGCGCCATGCGTTCCTCGTTCTGTGTTGCCCGTTCGTGGCGGTTTGGGTGCCGCGCTCCCCGCCAACGTATACGCCGGCGTGGGACTCCCCGAAGCAGTCGGGCAAGTGTGCGCCGGACGGCGTTGCCGTCGCAAGCCGACCGGCGACCTGGGTTCTACACAAGCCTTCAAAAGCTGTGAGCAAATTTTACAAGCGCGGCCTTGGCCGCCGACATCGGACAGCGGATCCGATGTGACAGGAAGACCGAGGTCACCCGAAAACTGCCACCCGCTTGCCGTGCAATAATTAACATGTTAAGCGAATGGTATTGGGATGCCTCGGACAGGCGCCCGGTAGGATCGCGGGGAGAGCAACCGTATGCGTCCGATGCGCAAATCGCTGCCGCTGCGCCTGCTTCAGGCCCGCGAAGCCGTGATGGCGCGCTTCCGGCCGCACCTCAACGCGCATGATCTGACCGAGCAGCAGTGGCGCGTGCTGAGGGCGCTCGCCGAGATGGGCGAGAGCGAAGTGACGGCGCTGGCCGATGCGATAGCCCTTCTTGCGCCCTCACTGTCGCGCATCCTGCCAGACCTCGAAGGGCGTGGCCTCGTCGCACGGCGTCGGGCCGATGGCGACAAGCGCACGAGCCTCGTCAGCCTGACACGCGAGGGGCGCGCGCTGTTCGAGACCATGGCGAAGCGCTCCGAGGCGATCTACCGGGACATCGAACTGGCGCTGGAGGCGGCCGACTGCGCCGACATCATCGAGCGGCTGGAACGGCTGATCGACGCGCTCGGCCCTGAAGTGAAAGCACCGAAGGTCGCCGCGAAGTCCGCAGTGGCGAAGCTTGCGAAAGTTTGACGGAGAAACGTCATGGCCAAGACCGAAGCGACACTGAAATCCAATCTCGACAGGCTCGAGCCTCTGGTCGCGAAGTTGCGCGAGGCGCCGATCCGCCACGTCATCGGCGGCGAGAGGCCGGCTGCCGCCGAGACCTTCGAGACGCATTCGCCGACCGACAAGTCCGTGATCGCACGCGTGGCGCTCGGCACCGCCGGCGACATCGACAAGGCCGCGCAGGCCGCAACGAAAGCGTTCAAGAGCTGGGCCAAGTGGGATCCGGACAAGCGCCGGGCGCTCCTGCACAAGATCGCCGACACGATCGAAGCCCACGCGGAAGAGATCGCGGTGCTGGAAAGCTGGGACACGGGCCAGCCCTATCGCTTCATGTCGAAGGCGGCGCTGCGGGGTGCGGAGAACTTCCGCTTCTTCGCCGATCGTGCGCCGGCCGCGCGTGACGGCCTCAACCTGCCCTCGCCCGACCACTGGAACATCACCACGCGCGTGCCGATCGGCCCCGTCGGCGTGATCACGCCATGGAACACGCCCTTCATGCTCTCCACGTGGAAGATCGCGCCGGCGCTCGCGGCCGGCTGCACGGTGGTCCACAAGCCCGCCGAATGGTCGCCGGTGACAGCCGATCTGCTGGTGCGCCTGTGTCACGAGGCGGGCCTGCCCGAAGGCGTTCTCAACACGGTGCACGGGCTCGGCGAAGGCGCGGGCAAGGCGCTGACGGAGCATCCGCAGATCAAGGCGATCGGCTTCGTCGGCGAAAGCGCGACGGGCTCGGCCATCATGCGCCAGGGCGCGGAAACCCTGAAGCGGGTGCATTTCGAGCTCGGCGGCAAGAACCCCGTCATCGTGTTCGCCGATGCCGATCTCGAGCGCGCGCTCGATGCGGCGGTGTTCATGATCTACTCGCTCAACGGCGAGCGCTGCACGTCATCCTCGCGGCTTCTCGTCGAAGCCTCGATCGCGGAAGAGTTCTCGGCGCGCATCGCGGAGCGCGTCGGGCGCATCAAGGTCGGCCATCCGCTCGATCCCACGACGGAAGTGGGCCCGCTCATCCACGAGCGCCACTGGGGCAAGGTGTGCTCCTATTTCGACGTGGCGCGCACGGATGGCGCGCGCATCGCGGCGGGCGGTTCCGCGCACGATGGCCCGGGCGGCGGCTGGTACGTGAAGCCGACGCTCTTTACGGGGGCGCGCAACGACATGCGCATCGCGCAGGAGGAGATCTTCGGGCCGGTGCTGACGGTGATCCCGTTCAAGGGCGAGGCCGAGGCGCTCGAACTCGCCAACGCCGTGCGCTACGGGCTCACGGGCTACATCTGGACCAACGATGCGGGCCGTGCCCTGCGCATGGCCGACGGGCTGGAAGCCGGTATGATCTGGATCAATTCCGAAAACGTCCGCCACCTGCCAACTCCCTTCGGAGGCGTCAAGGCGTCCGGCATCGGCCGCGACGGCGGCGACTACTCGTTCGATTTCTACATGGAAACAAAACTCGTCAGCCTCGCCAAGGGGACGCACAAGATCCCCAAGCTCGGCTGATCTGGATTACACGACACCTCAGGGGAGGACTGCCCATGCCCGCGCCGAAGCACACGTTCAAACCGCCCTTCAACATCGTTCGCTGCAGCCATGTCGGGCTGACGGTGACGGATCTTGACCGCTCGCGGCAGTTCTACGAGACGGTGTTCGGCCTGATCGTGACGGAGGCAACGCCCGACGCGCTCTACCTGCGCGGGCTCGAGGAGCGCCAGCATCACTCGCTCGTCCTGCGCAAGGGCGCCAAGCCCGAGGCGCAATATCTCGGCTTCAAGGTCGGCGAGGAGCAGGACCTCGACATGGCGCTCGACTTTTTCAAGGCGAAGGGGCTGCGTGCGGGCTTCGTGGAGCGGCCGCACCAGGGCCGCACGCTGCTCGCGCACGATCCCTGGGGCCTGCCGGTCGAGCTTTACGCGAAGATGGACGGCGCAGAGCTGCTCTTGCAGAAGTATGCCAACTACCGCGGCGTGCAGCCCATGCGGCTCGACCATTTCAATATCTTCGCGCCCGACGTGCAGGGCTCACTGGACTTCTACGCGGGTCTCGGCTTCCGGCTCACCGAGTACGCCGAGGAGGATGGTCCCAACGGACGCATCGCCGCGGGCTGGATGCATCGCAAGGGCAACGTGCACGACCTGGCCTTCACCAACGGCGCAGGACCGCGCCTGCATCACCTCGCCTACTGGGCGCCGACCGCGCTCAACATCATCCACCTGTGCGATGTGATGGCGACCTCTGGCTTCCTGCCGAACCTCGAACGCGGCCCCGGCCGGCACGGCATCTCCAACGCCTTCTTCCTCTACATCCGCGATCCCGACGGCCATCGTATCGAGATTTACACGAGCGACTACCAGACCATGGATCACGACCACGAACCGATCCGCTGGTCGCTGCGCGATCCGCGCCGCCAGACGCTGTGGGGCCAGCCCGCACCGCGGAGCTGGTTCGAGGAAGGCTCGGCGTTCACGGGCTGCGAGCAGCGCGATGCGATGTTCAAGGCCGACGTGATCATCGCGAGCTAGCGCCTCGCAGCTAGATCTGCGGCGCCTTGGCGAAGCCCTTGCCGACGATCGGTCCCGTCGGCTTCCCCGTCGGCGAGCCGCCCGCCGCCTCGATGGTGATCTCGTAGAGCTGGTCGAGCTTGGGTGCCGGCAGCGACGGACCTTTGAGCGTGGTTGCGGACGCGCCGGGGAGCAGACCGATCGAGACCGGGCCGGTCGCGGGATCCGGTAGCGTCCAGACCTGCAGCGTACGCCCTTGGGGGATCTCGATGTTGCCCAGCGGCACGACGCGGATCGTCTGCCCTTCGAACGTCTCGACGATCGACACGGGCCGGGCCTGCGCGTCGAGCAAGACCACGACGAGGCGCGGCGCACGCGGCCACAGCGCCGTCCAGAGCGATCCGCCGATCAGGACTGCGGCGAGGCTCGCAGCGGCGAAGCCTTGCCAGAAGGCACGGTTCGTCGAGGGGCGCGTCGGCGCGCTTGGTGCCGCCGCACTGGCGCGCCGGGCGGCGGCAAGGCTGATCGGACGGCGCTCGCCATCGAGCCCCGAGGCGATGCGGTCCCACAGACCAGCGGACGCCGCCACGGGGCGCGCTGCGACATCGATTTCGAGAAAGCGGACGCGCGCTGCCTCGACGGCCGCGCGCAGGGCCGGCTCTTGCGCGAGCCGCTGCTCGAAGGCGCGCCGCTCCGGCTCGTCCATGAGGCCGGTGACGAAGCTTGCAGCGAGCACGCCGATATCGTCGTCCCTTGCGGAGCCGCCGCTCATGCCATGCACTCCTGCAGCGCGGCGAGCCCGCGCTTGACCCAAGATTTCACGGTGCCGAGCGGCACGCCCAGGCGGTCCGAAATCTCCGCATGCGAAAAGCCCGTCACATAGGAGAGCAGCACGCAATCGCGCTTTTCCGGCTCGAGCCGTTCCAGGCAGCCGCGCAGCCGGCTTTCGGAGGCGAGCCGCTCGACCGCGTCGACGATGATGCTGTCGGGCGCGGGCTCCGGCTCGGCATCGGGCGTATCCTGCAGGTTCTCGCGCTTGCCGTCGCGCACGGCGTTGAGGGCCCGGTTGCGCACGACCGTGTAGATCCAGGCCCGCGCGGAGCCGATCGCCGGATCGAAGGTCGCCGCGCGCTGCCAGATGGCGATGAAGGCATCGTGCACGACGTCCTCGGCAAGCTCGCGCCGCCGCACGATGCGCAGGGCGACGGCGATGAGCCGCCCCGCCTCTTCGTCATAAAGCCGTCGCAGTGCCGACCTGTCGCCATCGGCGCAGGAGAGCAGCGTGCCCGCGTAGTCGAACGTCTCCATGCGCCCTTGTTCTCTTGTGCCGGCCTGATTGCGCAAGACCCACCATAACACGCCGGCCCCTGCAATTGGATGCAGCGCTCGCGATCGCAATTTCGTGTTCCTGCGGGCTGCATCCGGGCGCCCGCTCCCCCGTGTTTTCCCGCTGCAGCCGGCCTCGAGGGGCGCGCTGACGCGTAGGACAATTCAAGACAGGAGACACCCGATGAAATCTCTGCTGCTCGCAGCCGCCGCCGCTGGCGCCGTAACGCTCGCCGCCGGCCAGGCACAGGCCGCCAGCGCCGTCGCCCTGGTAGGCGACAATTCGCTCGTGACGATCGATCTCGCCTCCGGCAAGGTCCTGAAGATGGCGACGGTGAGCGGCGCCGGTCGCCTCCTCGGCATCGACGTGCGGCCCGCCAACAAGATGCTCTACGGCGTGGCGGTCGACGGCGCCATCGTCACCATCGATCCGGCAACCGGCAAGGCGAGCAAGGTGTCCCAGCTCGACAAGCAGCTGCCCGGCCAACCCACGTGGGCGATCGTCGATTTCAACCCCGTAGCGGACAAGCTACGCTTCATGGGCACCGACGGCACCAACCTGCGCGTCGATATCGAGAGCGGCAAGGTCACGCAGGATGTCAGCCTCGCGTTCGAGGAAGGCGACATGCACAAGGGCGAGAAGCCCGCGATCGTTGCGGCCGCCTACACGAATGCCTTCGGCAAGCCCGAGAAGACCGCACTGTTCGACATCGACGCCACCATCGGCGCGCTGATCCAGCAGACCAAGCCGAACGACGGGACGCTGAAGGCCATCGGCAAGCTCGGCATCGCCGCTGCGAAGATGTACGCCTTCGACGTGGCGACGTCGGCGGATGGCACCAACACCGCTTGGCTGGCCGCGGACAACGGCATCTACAAAGTGGCGCTCGACAGCGGCAAGGCGATGATGGTCGGCAAGGTTGCTGGCTTGACCGACATGATCCGCGATCTCGCGGTGCTGCCGGAGTAAGGCCTCGAAACGCTGCAAGCATGCAGGCAGGGCGCGCGGCGACGGCTGCTGCGCCCTGATGCGTTTCTGTCCGCCATTCCGGCTTGAAAGCGCAGCGCTTCTCGCCGCAAAATTATATAAGTGTAGATCGAACCAGCTCCACTGTCCGATTATGTACTGAAAAGCAATATCAGGCAGAATTTGAGCAAGAGGTTTCATTAAGCAACGCATTGTACAAAGTCCAGCAACGTATACGCAATGTCAGCCATAAGAACACGGGGCCGGAAAATGCTTGAGTCTCTCGCACTTGGTGGCAGCGCCGCGGACACTCTGAAAGCCATCGGCAAATCGCTGGCGATCATCGAATTCGATTCGACCGGCACGATCAGGTGGGCCAACGAGAACTTCTGCAAGACGCTGGGCTACAGCCTGGCGGAGATCCAGGGCCGGCATCACAGCATGTTCTGCGAACCGGCGTACGTGAACAACCCGGATTACAAGGCTTTCTGGGCCAAGCTCGGCCGCGGCGAATTCGACGCAGCGGAGTACAAGCGGATCGGCGCCGGCGGCAAGGAAGTCTGGATCCAGGCCTCCTACAACCCTGTCGTGAGCAAGAGCGGCAAGGTCAAAAAGGTGGTGAAGATCGCCACCGACATCACGCAGGCGAAACTCAAGTCGAGCGAGGATGCCGGCAAGATCACGGCCATCAATCGCGCGCAGGCCGTGATCGAATTCACGACTGACGGAACCGTTCTCGACGCCAACGAAAACTTCCTGAAGACGCTCGGCTATCGCCTGGATGAAATCAAAGGCCGGCAGCACCGGATGTTCGTTGATGCGGCCTACGCGAATTCTCCGGAATATTCCCGGTTCTGGGAACGGCTGCGCGCCGGCGAGTTTATCGCCGATGAATTCCCCCGTGTCGGCAAGGGCGGCAAGGAGGTCTGGATCCAGGCGTCCTACAATCCGATCTTCGATATGAACGGCAAGGTCGTAAAAGTCGTGAAGTTCGCCACCGACGTCACCGACCGCGTGCGCGCCGTCGGAGTGCTCGCGGACGGCCTGAGCAGCATGGCTTCGGGCGATCTGCAGCTGGAAATCACGACGCAGTTCCCGCCGGCTCTCGAAAAGCTCCGCATCGACTTCAATGCGACGGTGAGCAAACTCAAGGAGACCATCCTTTCGGTCGTTTCGAGCACCGGTTCGATCAACGCCAGCACGCGCGAGATCACCACCGCCGCGGACGACCTGTCGAAGCGTACCGAGCAGCAGGCTGCGAGCCTCGAGGAGACGGCGGCGGCCCTCGACGAGATCACCGCGACCGGCAAGAAGGCGGCTGAAGGTGCCAATCACGCCCGCGACGTCGTCTCCACGGCGCAGCGCGACGCGGAAAAGACGGGTGTCGTCGTGCGCAAGACCGTCGATGCCATGGGCGGCATCGAGAAGAGCGCGCAGCAGATCAACCAGATCATCGGCGTGATCGACGAGATTGCCTTCCAGACCAACCTGCTCGCAATCAACGCCGGCGTCGAGGCCGCGCGGGCTGGAGATGCAGGCCGTGGCTTCGCCGTGGTCGCCTCCGAAGTGCGCGCGCTGGCGCAGCGATCGGCCGATGCCGCCAAGGAGATCAAAGGCCTCATCTCGACGTCGTCCGCGCAGGTCGCGGAAGGTGTGCAGCTCGTGGCGGAAACCGGCAAGGCGCTCGAGCGCATCCTCGAGCAGGTCAACGATATCAACAAGGTCGTCGTCGATATCGCGGCAGGCGCCCAGGAGCAGGCCACCGGCCTCTCGCAGGTCAACACGGCCATCAACCAGATGGACCAGGCGACGCAGCAGAACGCAGCGATGGTCGAACAGTCCACCGCTGCCGGACATTCGCTGGCGCACGAGGCGGCACAGTTGGCGACGCTCGTCAGCCAGTTCCAGGTTGGCCACGCCGCTGCGGCGCCGCCTGCCCGCAAGGCACCGGCGGCATCGGTGCATCGCGCCATCGCCAAGCCCAAGAGCGCGCCGAGCCGCGTCACCTCGGCAGCCGTGCGCAAGCCGGAGCCCGCCGAGGCGGAAGCCGACTGGCAGGATTTCTAGGACGCACCGTCGCGCTGGGCGCCGGCGCGGCCTTTACATCGGCGCCTGGTGGGCGGCTTCCACTTCGCCCATGCGGGCGCCGGCCTTGGCCGCGACGCGACGTTCGCGCGTGACGGCGGCCTGCGCTTCGGCCGTCTGCGAATAGAGCTTCATCTGCTCCTCGCCGTCGGCCGAGACAGGCGTTAGCGCCAGATCCGTGTAGGTGCGGGCCGGATCTTCCGCGGCGATGCGGCGGCACATGGCGGAGAGCTTGCGCCAGCGCGCGAGGAAGCCCGCGGCCTTGCGCACGGTATCGAAACCCTGCTGCAGGTAGAACGCGAGCCAGGGTTCGCGCGGCAGTCCGGGGCGGCGCTCGTCGCGGCGCTTCAGGCGCAGGATGCCCGTCTGCAGGGGATGCAGGCCCTCGACGGGCACGGCGATGGAGAACCACAGGAGTGCGAGGGCCAGCCGCTTCATGTCGATGCCGCTCGCGTGCGCGCGGCGCAGGATCGTCTCGAGGTGCGCGTCGGAATAGAACTGGCCCCAGGCCTTCTCGTACACGGCCTGCCAAGTGTCGCGCGACATCTGCGGGTGGTCGGTGACGACATTCTCCAGCGTGTACTTGTTGAGGTCGGCATCCATGTCGATGCTCTTGCCCGCGAGCACCTTGTGGTCCTCCGAGCCCGGCAAAGGCGTCAGCACGAAGAATTCCAGCGCATCGATCGGCAGTTCCTGCTGGATGATCTCGATGTCGCGGGCGATGCTTTCGGGCGTGTCGTTGGGAAAGCCCAGGATGTAGCCGGCGAAGGTCATGATGCCGGCGGCCTTCCACGCGAGCAGCATGCGGCGGTACTCGGTGAGCTTGTTCTGCCGCTTCTTGGCTGCAAGCAGGTTTGCCGGATTCACGTTCTCCAGCCCGATGAACACGCGCGTGACGCCCGCCCGCCGCGACTTCTCGATGAAGCCCGGGATCTTGTGGCAGAGCGTGTCGACCTGGATCATGAAGCGCACGTCGAGGCCGTCGACCTCGCGCAGCTTGATGATGCGGTCGTAGATCGCCTCCCACTCCTTGTTGCGCGCGAAGTTGTCGTCCGTGATGAAGAAGCGGTCGACGCCTTGCGCGTAGTTGGAGCGGATGATGTGCTCGACACTGTCAGGCGTACGGTAACGCGACTTGCGGCCCTGCACGTTGATGATCGTGCAGAAGGAGCACTGGTAGGGGCAACCGCGGCCCGCATCGAAGCTCGTCACGTTGCCGACGGTGCGCTGGACGAACTCGCTCGCCAGGAACGGCGGGGCGGCAATTGAACCGATATCCGGCAGTTCCGACATGTGGCGATACATGGGCTTCAGGGCGTCAGCGGCCGCATCCCGGATCACCTCGTCGAGATGCTCCTCGCATTCGCCGAGGAAGAGCGAGATGCCGAGGTCCATGGCTTCCTGGATCTCCGCCGGGACGTCCGGCAGCATCGCGATCGAGCCCGACACGTGGAAGCCGCCGATCACCACCTTGATGCCCGCCGCACGCAGGGCTCGGGCGATATCCATGGCGCGCGGAAACTCGTTCGACTGCACACCGACGAGGCCGACGAAACCGAAATGGTGATTGGCCTCGAAGTCGCGGATGATCTTCGCCAGTGCGACGCGGGTGTTGGTCTCGTCCATCGCGCGGACCGCGATCTCGATGTCGGAGCCCAGCACGCGGCGCTCAGCGGCGCCCAGCGCCAGTCCGTTCACGACGGCCAGCGAGTTCGACGGCATCGTCGATTTCAGCCAGCGGATGACGTAGCCGTCGTTGTCGTAATGCGACGGCTTGATCAGCAGGATGTCGAACCTGCGAGACGGCGCGATGCGCTGCATTCCCGAATTCCCCACAATCGCGTTAGGTCACAATGCGACGGGCCTATCACCCGCCTGATCGGGCGGCCGCCCGGCCGCCGCGCGCTGTGTGTCCCGGAGCTTTTCCGCCGGGCTTCGGCTCGATGCCTGCGTTGGACAGGCTTGGGCGAATGGCGCTTCTGGTCTCGAGCTTTGAGCGTTTCCGTCCGTATCCGGTACAGGGTCGAATCTGACTTATCTCGGCGTTGCGGCATCAATCATGGCGAAACGACAGCCGCGGCAAAAAGCAGGCGCGAACCGGCCCGCAATCGCCGGCGGCTGTTACATATATGCCCCAGTCTAGGCCAAGACGCCGGAAAATCTCAAGCCAAGGCTCAGGTTAACCAAAACACACCGGCGAGCCGATGGGCCGCTGACGGCTCCGCGATGGGCGGCTTGGCGCGTATCGCCTACCATTGCGCGGGTTGAAAACGCTGATCAGGAACTTGGAGCATGCCGCGCCTTTCGTTGACGGTTCTGGGCCTCGTCGTGGCGGCGTCGGCGGCATTCGCGCAGCAGCCCGTGACCCAGCCGCAGCGGCCCGGCGGACCCAAGCTCGACGTGGACTTCGAGGCGACGCCGCCTGTCGTCGCCAAGGCGATGCTCGACATCGCCAACGTCGGGCCCGACGACACGGTGATGGATCTCGGGTGCGGCGAAGGCGACATCGCAAATGCGGCCGCCCGTCTGAAGGGCGCCCGCGCCATCTGCCTCGAACTCGATCCGCTGCGTATCGCCAAGGCGCGCGAGAATGCGGCACGGCTCGGCGTTGCCGATCGCGTGTCCTTCATAGAGGGCGATCTGTTCCAGGCGGACCTCACGCCGGCCACTGTCGTCACGCTGTTCCTGTGGGACACGATCAACCTGAAGCTGAGGCCGAAGATCCTGGACCTCGCGCCCGGCACGCGCATCGTCTCGCATGGCCATGACATGGGCGACTGGCGGCCGGATCGCACCGCGTGGGCCAACCGGCAGTCGAAGGACGGGCCGAGCGCAGTCTATCTCTGGATCGTACCGGCGAAGATTGCCGGCGCCTGGACGCTGACGGCCGAGGGCGAAACCTACACGCTCGATCTCACGCAGCGTTACCAACAGATCACGGGCACCGCTTCCGCGGCGCGGTTCGTGGCGCGGCTGCGCAACGCGCGCCTCCAGGGGCCGATCTTGACGTTCGATCTGCCACGGTCGAAAGGACCGCCTCTGCGCATCGCGGGACGGGTCGAGAACGACCGTATCGTGCCGGTCGCCGAGGACGGCGCCGCCCCTCGCGGAGCAACACCGTCTCTCGCGTTCGATCTGGTTCGCACCAAGCCCTAAGGCTGCCGCCTTCCAGATCCCGGCGCAGCGTCAGGCATGACCGCCGTGCGCTTCGATCACCTTCGCCATCTCGTCGCGCCCGAAGTAGCGGGCCCAGCCGAGCACCGTCGAGTGGAACTTGTCGTCCTCGATGGTTGGATCGGCGCCGGCATCGAGCAGCAGCCGCAGCAGGTCTTCCGCGCCGCTCTCGACGCACATGTGCAGGGCCGTGTGGTTGCAATCCCACATCATGCGCTTGGCGCTGACATCGACCCCGTGCGCGATGAGCCATCGCACGGCCGTCGCGTTGCGCTTGTTGACGGCGAGATGCAGCGCGATGGTATCGCCGCCGTCTGGTCCGATGCGGGACGGATCCTCGCGCAACATGGCCTCGGCCTCGCGATAGCGGCCGAGATTGATCGCGGTGAGGAAGTCGAGCGGCGCACCGGCCGCCAGCAAAGCGTCGATCACCTCGGCGTCCGCGTTCTCCTGCGACGCGGTCGTCAGTGCGGTGGCCCCGGTTGCGTCAGTCGCCCGCACGCCCGCGCCGAGTTCCAGGAGCAGCCGCACCATGCGCGCCCGGTTCTTCGCCGCGGCGTGATGCAGCGGCGTGCGGCGGTGCAGATTGCGGGACATGCGCGCCGCCAAGAGCGAAGGCTCCGCCTCGATCATGCGGCGCACGTCCGTCTCGCGGTCGAGCGCGATGGCGGACCACAAGTTCAGCGCCGCCCCGTGCGCGAGCAGATACTCCGCGACGTCGGTGCGCACCTGACGGAGGCACGTCGCCCAGCCGATGACGCCGACGCCGTAGTCGTCGCCCTTGCCGTCGACATCCGCGCCGGCCTCGACCAGCAGGCGGACCGTCTCCAAGTCGGCGTGCGCGGCTGCGAAGTGCAACGGGGCCGCGTTGTCAGGGAAGTCCCGCTTGTCGAGAGACGCACCGCGCTCGATGAGCAGGCGCACCGCGTCGTGCTGGCTGCGCAGGGCTGCGAGATGCAGCGCCGTCGCCTTGCTCAATCCGCCGGCGAGGCCGTCGATGAGATCGGGATGGGCATCGAGCAGCGCGGCCAGCTTCGGCACATCGCCTGCCTGTGCCGCCCTGACGATGCCGCGCAGCGCCTCGGCTTCGGTCTCGGACGCGCGGGGCCGCTGTTGCAGATCGCGGGCGAGGATCTCGATGTCGCCGAAGCCTTTCTCCTTGGCGATCTGGTAGATCGTACGGCCATCCGCATTCGCCGTGGCGGGATCGAAGCCTCGCTCCAAGGCGCGCCGCACGGCCGCCGTGTCGCCGGCTTCGGCCGCGTCGAACGCGCGCCGGCGTTCGTCGTTCTGGCCCGTGATCTCTTCGATACGGGCCTTCATGTCCCGCCAGTTCTTGAAGCCATGCTCGCGCGCAACGAGAAGCTGCGCGTGGAAAAGCTTTGCGGCGGGGTCGGAGGATCTCAACTCGGCAAGGCGCTCTTTGGCGATCTTGCGCAGCCAGTCGAAATTCGGGCGTGCAGGAAGAGCCTGCATCATAGGACACCTTCTTTCTTAGGCGCCCGGCGACCGCGGCTCTCGGGCCAGAAAGAAGGAGATGTCAGCGTCTGCTGGAGGTGGGCTCTGCCCTTTACGCGGTCCGTTGGTCGCCATCTCGACCGACGCGGAGGCTACAGCGGTGAGAGGCCCGCCGTCAACAGGCCGGCCTCTCTGTGTCCGCTTGCAGTCTTCGATCCGTCGCGATCAACGACGGACTTGCGTGGATGCCCGCCTACGCGGGCACGACGGACGCGAAAGGGCACGCGCGTGGCCCTTTTCTCAACGTCACCCCGGCGAATGCGGGGGGCCACGCCGGTTCGAGGTCGTGCTGCGCGCGACAAGCTCGCGCGAACATCTACGTCAGCGTGAAAGACAGCGCGCCGAGCTTCTCGATGGTCGTGACGACCTTGTCGCCCTTCTTGAGCCAGACCTGCTTGTCCTTCGGGTAGCCCGCGATCACGCCAGACGGCGTACCGGTGAAGATGAGGTCGCCGGGCTTCAGCGTGAAATGCTGCGAGCAGAAACTGACGAGCTGGCTGCAGTTGAAGACCAGGTCGTTCGTGTTCGACGACTGGCGCACCTCGCCGTTCACGTGGCACTCGATCTTGAGGTTGTCGCCGTCGACGAGATCGGCGGTGACGAGCCACGGCCCGATGGGCCCCGAGCCGTCCAGCGCTTTGCCCAGCATCCACTGGCTCGACTGCCGCTGCAGGTCGCGGGCGGTGAAGTCGTTGCCCGTGCAGTAGCCGAACACGTATTTCAGCGCGTCGGCCTCGGCGACGTTGCGCGCGGTCTTGCCGATGACGATCACGAGTTCGGCCTCGTAGTCGAACTGGTCGCCCTTCATCTCCTTCGACACGGCGATCTCGCCGTTGTGGTAGTTCAGCGCCGTGTTGAACTTATTGAAGAGGATCGGCGCCTTCGGCACCGGGTTGTTCGTCTCGGCGGCGTGCTTGCGGTAGTTGAGGCCCACGCAGAGGATCTTCTCGGGCTCGGTCACGCAGGGTCCGAAGGCTGCGGCGGCCTCGGCGACGAAGTGCGCCGGCTGGGCCTTGTCGACGAGGGCCTTGAGGCTTGCGGCATCGCCCTTGCCGGCGAGCACGGCGGTGATCGTGGTCGGCGCGCCGGTCTTCAAGGCGGCCTCCGCAGCCGCGACGTCCAGGATGCCCTTCTCGGTCTTGATGCCGAGCGTCGTGGCGTCGCCCTTGCGCAGGGTGCAGAAGGTGAAGCCCTGCACCATGCCGCCGCCAGTCCGCGGAGCTTGCGTGGCCTGCGCCTGGGCCAGTTGCACGCCGCCGGTGCTTCCGGCAAGCAACGCGCCGCCCAGGGCACCACTCGTTTTCAGGAACGACCTGCGATCGCTTTTCATCGGTTTCCTCCACGTTGGTTGTTGTGTGGAGGTCAGCCTATCCGAGGCGGGCCGGCTGGTAACCCATCCGCCGGTCGCAAGGTCTTGTGCCCGTCGCTGAGTGGCCCGAAGGCAAATGCAGGTACGGGGCCCCGGCCCAAAACCCTGCAAAACCCTAGTCCAGACCGTATTTCTTGAACTCGTCGGCCACCTCCGGCCGGATCTGCTTCGCACGCGCGATATCGGCGTCCCCGCCGGCGACGTCGCCGATCTTGCGCTTCGCCAGTCCGCGTCCGTACAGAGACCCCGCCAGCTTGTCGTACTCTTTCAGCGCCGCGTCGTAGTCGGCGATGGCCTCCTTGATGCGCCCCAGCCGCAGAAACACGAGGCCCCGACTGTCGAGATAGTTGGCCGCGTTGGGCCGCAGCCGAAGCGCCTCGTCGCAATCCCCGAGCGCCTGGGGCAATTCCCGATTGCTGATCGCGCGCAACCAGCAGCGGCCGTTGTAGGCGCCCGCGTACTTCGCATCGTTCTGGATCGCGTTGCTGTAGTCGGCCACGGCGTCCTCGTAGTCGCCGCGATCCCGATAGATGTCGGCGCGGTTCTTGTAGGCTCGCGCGTATTTCCGGTCGAGTTCGATCGCCTTCGAGAGATCGGCGAGCGCCCGCTCCATGTCATTCTGGTCCATGTATTCGGCGCCACGATCATTGTAGAGGGTCGCATCCTTCGGGAACTTGGCGATGGCGAGATCGCAGGCCTGCAGTGCAAGCGCCCCGCTCAGATCGGAGCAACCCTGCTTGCCGAGTTCGGGATCGAGTTCGACTGCCTTCTGCATGTCCGCCTTCACGCGCTCCTGATCCTCGGGCCGGCTCGAGCTTCGTGCCCGATTGTAGAAAGCGGGCGCGTACTTGCCGTTGAGTTCGATGGCCTTGCTGAAATCGGCGATGGCCCGGTCCTTGTCGTCCTTGGCGAGGTACTTGAGGCCGCGCATGTTGTAGACCTCCGCGTCGCCCTGTCCCTTGTCTATCGCCGCGTTGCAGCCGGTGATCGCGATGTCGTCGATCATCTCGGAGCAGCCCTTCTTGGCGTTGGCGGGCTCGAGCGCGATGGCCTTGGCGAGATCCGCAATGCCGTGTTCGCGATCCTCCTTGCGG
>RXJK01000187.1 GCA_003963125.1 Hyphomicrobiales bacterium | reverse complement strand
GCACACCTCCCAGTCCTTGAGGGAAGATCTGTTCGACTGAACGGCCGCCTGCCCCGCTGCCGACGCCAGTCGTGGCCTGCACGCGGAGCCCGTGCATGGGGGGCGTCAGGCGGGCTTGCGCTTCGCCTTTCGATCCGTTACCGCCATGAAAATGACCGACACCCCCGCGCCCAATCCCGCCAAGATCACCCCCCAACTCGTGGCCGAGCACGGGTTGAAGCCCGACGAGTACCAGCGGCTCCTGGAGATCCTCGGCCGGGAGCCTTCGCTGACCGAACTCGGCATCTTCTCCGTCATGTGGAGCGAGCACTGCTCCTACAAATCCTCGCGCCACTGGCTCAAGCAGTTGCCGACCACGGGGCCGAAGGTGATCCAGGGGCCGGGCGAGAACGCCGGCGTCGTTGACCTCGGCGACGGCGACTGCGCCGTCTTCAAGATGGAAAGCCACAACCATCCCTCCTACATCGAGCCCTACCAGGGCGCGGCGACGGGCGTGGGCGGCATCATGCGCGACGTGTTCACGATGGGCGCGCGGCCGGTCGCGAACCTCAACGCGCTGCGCTTCGGCGATCCCTCGCATGCCAAGACGCGGCATCTCGTGTCGGGTGTCGTCGCCGGCATCGGCGGCTACGGCAACTGCACCGGCGTGCCGACCATCGGCGGCGAGACCAACTTCGATCCCGGCTACAATGGCAACATCCTCGTCAACGCCATGTGCGTGGGCCTCGCCAAGGCCGACAAGATCTTCTACTCGGCGGCGAAGGGCGTGGGGCTGCCCGTCGTCTACGTCGGCTCGAAAACCGGGCGCGACGGCATCCACGGCGCGACCATGGCGTCGGCCGAGTTCGACGAGAAGAGCGAGGAGAAGCGCCCGACCGTGCAGGTCGGCGATCCCTTCACCGAGAAGCTGCTGATCGAGGCGTGCCTCGAGCTGATGGCGTCCGACGCCATCGTCGCCATCCAGGACATGGGTGCCGCCGGCCTGACCTCCTCGACCTCGGAGATGGCGGACAAGGGCGGCGTCGGCATCGAGCTCATCCTCGATCACGTGCCGCAGCGCGAAGCCGGTATGACGGCCTACGAGATGATGCTCTCGGAAAGCCAGGAGCGCATGCTCATGATCCTGAAGCCCGGCCGCGAGCCCGAGGCAGAAGCGATCTTCAAGAAGTGGGATCTCGATTTCGCGGTCATCGGCGCGACCACCGACACGGGCCGCATGATCGTGAAGCACAAGGGCAAGGTGGAAGCGGATCTCCCCGTCGCCACGCTCGCCAACTCCGCGCCGCTCTACCAGCGGCCCTGGGTGCCGAACCCGACGCCGAAGACCATTTTGCCGGAGTGGGTGCCGGGCCCCAACAGTATCTTCGGCGCGCTCTCCGACATGATGGGCACGCATCACCTGTGCTCGCGCGCCTGGATCTGGCAGCAGTACGACCACATGGTGATGGGCGATACGGTGCAGCGCCCGGGTGGCGACGCCGGCGTCGTGCGCGTGCACGGCACCAGCAAGGGCCTCGCGGCCACGTGCGATGTGACACCCCGCTACGTCGCGGCGGACCCAAAGATGGGTGCCATGCAGGCGGTCGTCGAGACTTGGCGCAACCTCACCGCGGTCGGCGCTGACCCCATCGCCATCACCGACAACATGAACTTCGGCAATCCCGAGCGCCCGCAGATCATGGGCCAGTTCGTGGAGGCGATCGAAGGCATGCGGGAAGCGTGCCTCGCGCTGTCCTATCCGGTCGTGTCGGGCAACGTCTCGCTCTACAACGAGACCAACGGCATCGCCATTCCGCCGACGCCGGCCATCGGCGGCGTGGGTCTCATCCCGAACCTCGCCCAGCGCATGGACCTCGCCTTCAAGAGCGAGGGCAACCTGATCCTGGTGATCGGACCGGAAGCCGGGCATCTGGGGCAGAGCCTCTACCAGCAGATCTTCACGCAGAAGCTCGAAGGCGCGCCGCCGCCGGTCGACCTGCCGACGGAGATCAAGGCGGGCAACCTCGTGCGCAGCCTGATCCGCGCGCAGAAGGTGTCGGCCGTGCACGACGTCAGCGACGGCGGGCTGCTCGTCGCCGTCGCCGAGATGGCGCTGGCGGGCGGCATCGGCGCGCAGCTCTACCCCTACGAGGGCAAGCTGCCGGCGCATGCTGCGTGGTTTGGCGAGGACCAGGGCCGCTACGTGCTCGAGACCACGCCGGAACTCGCCGAGGAGATCCTGGAGCGGGCGCGGCTTCTCGCGCTGCCGGCACGGGTTATCGGCCGGGTTGGCGGCGACAGCCTCACGCTCAGGGGCGAGGACACGCTGGCGCTCGACAAGCTGCGGGCCGTGAACCAGGCTTGGCTGCCGACGTACATGAGCGCCGCGAACTGAATTGCGTTCGCACTTTGTTCTTGATGCGCCTTTCTTCGTCTGCTATCGTGAAAGCATGACGAATGAGATGCAAAGCCTCGTACTCGAGCATCTTCGGCATATCCGATTGGTGGTCGATGATACGCGCGCCGATGTGAAGCAATTGAACTTGCGCGTAGGCTTGCTCGAGCATCGATTTGCAGCGTCCGAATTGGTGGAAACAGCCCGCACCACCGAGATCGACCGTATCAAAGAGCGCCTCGAACGCATCGAGCGGCGCCTGCAGCTAGCCGACTAAGGCCCTGCTCGACCTCGTTCGCGAAACGCGGGATAGTGAACCTCGTCATCTGCTGCAGAGGTTTCAGCTCCCATGCCCATGGACGAGAAGGAGATCGCGAGCCTGATCAAGGCGCGGCTCCCGACTGCCGAAGTCACCATCACGGATCTTGCCGGCGACGGCGATCATTATGCTGCCCACGTGGTCGCGCCCGAGTTCAAGGGCAAGAGCCGGCTGCAGCAGCACAAGATGGTGTACGAGGCCCTCGAAGGGCGCATGGGCGGGGTTTTGCACGCGTTGGCGCTCACGACCTCAGCCCCCAAAGATTGACAAGGCTCGGGGGCTGACCCCATGTAATCCAGATGCGGACGTGCTCGTCCGCCCGGCACACGATCGATTTCGATCGCCTTTTCAAGGACCACCGCCATGAGCGACCAAGCCGTCCAAGACTGGATCCGCAAGGCCGTAGCCAACAACGACGTCGTGCTCTTCATGAAGGGCACCAAGAGCATGCCCCAGTGCGGCTTCTCGCATCAGGTCACGCAGATCCTGAACCACCTCGGTGTCGACTACCGCGACGTCAATGTGCTGGACGACATGGGCATCCGCGAGGGCATCAAGACCTTCTCCAACTGGCCGACGATCCCGCAGCTCTACGTCAAGGGCGAGTTCATCGGCGGCTGCGACATCGTCCGCGAGATGTTCCAGGAGGGCGAACTGCAGCAGCTCCTGACGGACAAGGGCGTTGCCTTAGACAAGTCGA
>RXJK01000270.1 GCA_003963125.1 Hyphomicrobiales bacterium | reverse complement strand
TGCGCCCGGCGGCCCCGGACAGCTCGGTGAAGCGCGCCTTCCACTTGTCGGCGCCGATGTTCTTCCACAGATGCACTTCCGTGCCGTTCTTGCGCATGATCGAGTACTGCTGCAGCAGCGACAGCACGTTGTTCCACGCCCAGTAGATGACGAGGCCCGACGGGAAGCTCGCCAGCATGAAGGTGAAGATCACCGGCATCCAGTTGAAGATCTTCTGCTGCACGGGGTCGGGCTGCTGCGGGTTCAGCTGCATCTGCACCCACATCGTCATGCCCATGATGAGCGGCCAGGCGCCAACGTGCAGGAAGTCCGGCACGGCGAAGGGCAAGAGGCCAAACAGGTTGAACACCGACGTCGGATCGGGCGAAGAGAGATCCTTGATCCAGCCGAAGAACGGCGCGTGCCGCATGTCGATCGTGATGAACAGCACCTTGTAGAGCGCGAAGAACACCGGGATCTGCAGCAGCACCGGCAGGCAGCCCGCGGCCGGATTGATCTTCTCGTTCTTGTAGAGCGCCATCAGCTCCTGCTGCTGCTTCATGCGGTCGTCTTTGAAGCGCTCGCGGATCTTCTCCATCTCCGGCTGCAGCTTCTTCATCTTCGCCATGGACTCGTAGCTCTTGTTGGCGAGCGGATAGAAGGCCGCCTTGACGAGCACGGTCACACCCAGCACGGCGAGGCCGTAGTTGCCGAGGAACTGCGCGAAGTAGTGCAGCAGCGTGAACAGCGGCCGCGTGAAGAACCAGAACATGCCCCAGTCGATCATCAGGCCGAACTGGCGGATGTTGAGCTTGGCCTGATAGGCGTCGATGATGTCGACGCGCTTGGCGCCGGCGAAGAGGTTCATCTTCGTCGCGCCGGTGGCGCCCGAGGCGATGGTCACGGCAGGCAGCGTGTAGTCGGTCTGGAAGAACTCACGGCCGTTGCGCTTGGAGCCCGACAGGCTCGCCTCGAACGGCGTCTGCTGGTCCGGAATGAGCGCGGCCGCCCAGTACTTGTCGGTCATGCCGATCCAGCCGCCGCCCTTGTCCTTGAAGGTCTTTGAGCCGCCGTCCTTCAGGACGTCGGCGTACGTGATCTCCTTGAGCCCGGCTTCGCCGAGGATGCCGATCAGGCCTTCGTGCAGGATGTAGTAGCCCTGGACGTGCGGCATGCCGTGACGGGAAATCAGCGCGTAGGGGTAGAGCGTGACTTCGCTCCCCGACTTGTTCTCGACCTCGTCGGTGACGGTGAAGAGGTAGTCCGCGTCCACGGCGATGGTGCGCTTGAAGACGAGCCCCTTGCCGTTGTCCCAGGTGAGAACGACAGGCGCTGCCGGCGTCAGCGTGCCGCTGCCCTGCTGCGTCCAGGTGGTGTCGCTGCCGGGAAGCGGGATGGTGCTGCCCTGGGCTGCCACCCAGCCGTATTCGGCGTAGTAGGGCTGCGGCGCCGTCGAGGGCGAGAATAGCACGACGTTCGGGCTCTTCTGGTCGACGGTGTCGTGATACTTGGCGAGCACGAGGTCGTCGATGCGGCCGCCCTTGAGGGCGATGGAGCCCTTGAGGCTCGGCGTGTCGACGGCGATGCGCGGCGTCGCCTTCAAGGCGTCTTCACGCGTCAGCGCCGTGGCGGGCGTGGCCGCGCCCGGCACCGCGCCGGCCTTGCCTGCGGGCGTCGCGACGCCCGGCGTCGCCGCGGGCGCCTGCCCCTTCTGCACGGCCTCCTGCTGGATGCGCTGCTTGCGCTCCTGCTCGTCCTTGAGCTTGGGGCCCGCGTAGAGGAACTGCCATGCGAGCAGCACACCCACCGACAGCACGATGGCGAGGAGCAGGTTGCGCTGGTTGTCCTGTTGCTGCATTTGCGTCCCGAGATCAGAGCTTGCCTTGCGGGCGATTGAGAAGATTTGCGCGAGCGATGCTGTCAGAGGCAGGAGGCAGAGCGCACGTGCTCATGGCGCCTTTCCCTTGGCCGCGGGCTTGCGATTTTGTCGTCCGGGCTTCTGGGTATTCACGCGCCCGATCGCCTTTGCGAGTTCCGCGACCAGCGCATCGAACGTTGCATCGAGCGCGGGCCTGCGCGCGATGAGCACATAGTCGAAACCGGCGCGTGCCGCGCTCGCCTGCACCTGCGCCACGGCCTCCTTCAGCCGGCGCTTGATGCGATTGCGCTCCACCGCGCCGCCGACCTTCTTGCTGACCGTGAAACCGAAGCGCGCGCCTTCGGTGGCTTCCGGTCCGCGCTTGATCGCTTCCAGCGCGAAAAAGGGCGTCGCCCAGCGTGCGCCATTGCGCGTCGCCAGGAACTCCGCCCGTCGCTTCAGCGTATCGATCCGCCTTCTGCGCATTCGCGCACGGATCGCTGTTCCCGCCGCCACCTCGTCCGGAGCGGCGGCCCCGTGTGGGCGTGTCTCCGGCTGGTGCGGCATCAGCCATCCGTCATCCGTGGCGGTAAATGGCGCCTTCAGGCGGACAGCTTCGCCCGGCCCTTGGCGCGACGACGCGAGAGAACCCTGCGACCGCCGGCGGTCTGCATGCGGGCGCGGAAGCCGTGACGGCGCTTGCGCACGAGCTTGGAGGGTTGATACGTCCGTTTCACCGTCAGTCTCCGTGGGTAGGGCGGCCGAAGCGCCCAAGTCTAATAGAGAGCCAGCTCGAAAGGCCACGTGCGGCGCCGGCAAAGCCGACTGCCAAGCTTGCCGAAAGCTGAGCGGAAGTTCGGGCGGCTTATAGGGCCCCCCCCTCGCCAAGTCAATCAGGGTACCCGAATCGAGGCCACAACCAGCGCGTGCATAACCGGCAGTTGCATCGTCGAGTACCGCAATCAATCCTGCTCGCGGCCGGTCAACTTCGCTTGACACCCGCCCGCAGCAGGTAATTTGCAGATTATCTCTGGCGATAACAGACCATCGGCGCCCCATCCCTGGGACGGCCGGTCTAGAGTGCCGCCAACGCGTTTGGACCCGGTGTGACCACAGGATCGACCAAAGGACTGCAGGAAAGCCCGCCCGTGACCCCGGCCTTGCCGGGTGAAGCCGGCGCGGATTTCGCATGTCCAATGTCGACACCGGCCGCTCGCCGCCGGCGCCTGTTCTGGCGTCTGGGGCCCTTCGTCCTGTTCCTGGTCTGCCTTGCCGTCGCGTCCTGGCGCGGCTGGATCTCGCCCGTCAGCCTCGAGACGGTGGCGGCGCTGCACGACCGATTTCACGCCATGATCATGGAGCACCCAGCGTTGTTCCTGGGGGCGTACACGATCCTCTACCTGCTCGTCGGTGTGCTGTGCGTGCCGGGGGCCGCGTTTCTGACGGCGGCCGGCGGCATGGTGTTCGGTACGGCGGCGGGCGCGGCGGCGACCGTCATCGGCGCCACCATCGGCGCTACCATCCTGTTCATTCTTGCGCGCAACGCCTGCGCGGACTACCTGGAGCGCTCGCAGGGCGAATGGATGCGGCGTCTGCGCGAGGGCTTCGCGCGGGATGCCTTCAACTATCTGTTGTTCCTGCGCCTCGCGCCGGTGTTTCCGTTCTGGTTCGTGAACATCGCGGCTGCGGCACTCGGCGTGCCGTTGCGCACCTTCGTTGTCGCGACCTTCATCGGCATTGCGCCCGCGACCGTCGGCTTCGCGTCGGCCGGCGCGAGCCTGCGCCACGTGTTCGAAGGCGCGCGTACCAAGTACGAAGCGTGCCTGGCGCTGGGCGACGCCGCCGCGTGCCGGCTCGAGATCCCACCGCAGGCGCTTTTCACGCGCGACCTCGCCCTCGCCCTCGTGCTACTGGGGCTGCTCGCGCTTGTCCCCGTGATCATCAAGAAATGGAGGCGCAGCGATGTCTGAGCCCGGCAACCTCTCGGGATCCCTCATGCGCATGGGCGGCGGCACGGCGCTCGTCGACGACGGCGCGCCGGGCGTGACGTCCGGTGGTGTGGCGCGGGCTGCAGGTGGTGACGATCTGCGCGTCGACATCTGCGTAATCGGCGCCGGTTCGGGCGGGCTCAGCGTGGCGGCTGCGGCGGCCCAACTTGGCGTCTCGGTCGCCCTCATCGAGAAGGGCAAGATGGGCGGCGACTGCCTCAACGCCGGCTGCGTGCCCTCGAAGGCGCTCATCGCATCGGCACGGCGCGCGCACGACATGCGCACCGCCGGCGCGTTCGGGATCAACCCGGTGCGTCCGTCGGTCGATTTCCGCGCGCTGCACGCGCACGTGCACGGCGTCATCGACGCGATCGCGCCGAACGATTCCGTCGAACGCTTCACGGGCCTCGGCGTGAAGGTGATCAAGGGCGAAGCGCGCTTCGTCGCCAAGGACACGGTCGTCACCGCCGACCTGCGCATCAAGGCGCGGCGCTTCGTCGTCGCCACGGGATCATCGCCGGCCATTCCGGCGATCCCTGGCCTGTCCTCCGTTCCCTATCTCACCAACGAGAGTATTTTCGAAAGCCGCGAGAAGCGCGACCACCTCGTCATCGTCGGCGCCGGCCCCATCGGCGTGGAGATGGCGCAGGCGCACGTGCGGCTCGGCTGCCGCGTCACGCTGATCGAAGCCATGAAGGTGCTCGGCAACGAGGATCCGGAAATCTCCGAACTCGTCGTCAACCGGCTGGCGGCGGAAGGCGTCGATATCCGCGAAGGCGCCCATGTGGATCGCGTTTCGGGCGGTACCAATCTCATCGACGTGCAGATCACGCAGAACGGCGTGTCGAGCATGATCCAGGGCAGCGATCTCCTGATCGCAACGGGCCGTGCGGCGAACGTCGCCGGTCTCAATCTGGAAGCCGCCGGCATCAAATACGACAAGCGCGGCATCAAGGTGAACCGGGGCCTCGTCACGTCGAACCGCCGCGTCTTTGCGATCGGTGACGTGATCGGTGGCATGCAGCACACGCACGTCGCCAACTACCACGCCGGCATCGTCATCCGCCGGGCGCTGTTCAGACTGCCGGCCAAGGTGAATGCCGAGATCGTTCCGTGGGTCACGTTCACGGATCCTGAGATCGCGCACGTCGGCCTCGCGGAGGATGCTGCACGCCGCAAGTACGGCCGCATCCGCGTCCTGCGCTGGCCGATGCACGAGAACGACCGCGCGCAGACGGAGCGCGCGACCCTCGGCCACGCCAAGGTCGTTACCACGTCCTCCGGCAAGATCGTGGGCGCCAGCATCGTCGGCGCGCATGCGGGCGAACTGATCCAGATGTGGTCGCTCGCCGTATCGCAGGGCATGAACATCAAAGCCATGACGCAATGGATTTCGCCTTACCCAACGTTCAGCGAGGTGAACCGCCGTCTCGCCTTCGGTTACTACGCCTCGGCCGCGACCAATCCCTTGGTGCGCAAGATCGTGGGATGGCTGGCGAAGCTCGGATAGGCAGACGGACGGCGAGGCAGGAGAAAGCGTGGCCCGCGATTTCAAAGCGGACGTGATGGAGTTGCAGACGCGGTTGCTGACCCGCGTTCTGCCGCGCATTCGCGATGCCATCCGCCTGCGCATGACCAAGCCGCATTCCGCCGAACGCCACGGCCTCGGTCTCTCCGCCAAGCTGCTGCTCTTGACCGTGCTGTTCGTGATGCTGGCCGAAGTCCTCATCTTCGTGCCGTCGGTCGCGAATTTCCGCGTCTCGTGGCTGCGCGACCGTCTCACCGCCTCGCATCTTGCAGCCCTTGCCGTGGAAGGCGTGCCGGGCGGCGTCGTGCCCGATGGGCTGCGCATGGAACTCCTGCAGACCGCCAACGTGCGGGCAGTCGCCATGAAGCGCAACAACGAGCGCCGCCTCGTGCTGCCGTCGGACGGCCCCCTCGACATCGACGATACGTACGATTTCCGCGCCGCGCCCGACACCGGCGTCTTCGCGGACTTGCGCATGCGTCTGCGCCTGATCGCGGAGGCGCTCGGCGTGTTCTGGTCGAGCAACGATCGCGTCATCCGCGTCATCGGCGAGACGGCGCGGGGCGGCGGCGACTTCATCGAGGTGATCCTGCCCGAGCGTCCGCTCAAGCAGGCGATGATCCGCTACGGGCTCAACGTGCTGGGGCTGTCCGTCATCATCTCGATCATCACGGCCGCCCTCGTCTACTTCTCGCTCAACAGCCTGTTCGTGCAGCCCATGATGCGCATGACGCGGCACATCCTGCGCTTCAGCGAGCGGCCGGAGGACACGAGCCGCATCATCGTGCCCTCCAACCGCGCGGACGAGATCGGCGTCGCGGAGCGGGAACTCGCCCACATGCAGCTCCAGCTCACCCAGACCCTGCAGCAGAAGAGCCGCCTTGCCGCGCTCGGTCTCGCGGTGAGCAAGGTCAGCCACGACCTGCGCAACATGCTGTCGAGCGCCCAGCTCATCTCCGACCGCCTGAGCAGCGTGCCCGACCCGACGGTGCAGCGCTTCGCGCCGAAGCTCATCGCCTCGCTCGACCGCGCCATCAGCTTCTGCGAGAGCACCTTGCGCTTCGGCCGTGCCGAGGAGGCGAACCCCAAGCGCGAACTGTTCGCGCTGCGCCGCCTCGTGGACGAGATCGGCGACGGGCTGGGGCTACCGCGCGAGAACAGTGTGGGCTGGCGCGTCGGCATCGACGAGGCGCTGCGCATCGATGCCGATCGCGATCAGCTTTTCCGCTGCCTCAGCAACCTTGTACGCAACGCGGTTCAGGCGCTGGAGCAGCTCGAGCGCGTGGGCGGCGGCAACATTTCCGTCTCCGCCCGTCGCGAGGGGCAGAAGGTCGTGATTTCCGTCGCGGACGACGGGCCGGGGCTCTCCGCACAGGCGCGCGCGCACATCTTCCAGGCGTTCCAGGGCTCGTCCGGACGCAAGGGCGGCACCGGCCTCGGCCTTGCCATTGCGCATGAACTCATCAGCGCGCACGGCGGCTCGATCCGGCTGCTCGACAGCGACGGGGGCGCGCACTTCGAAATCGAGATTCCCGACAGGATGGTCTGACGCACCCCGTCGTTTTCCTCTGGCCGCGCCGGGCGTGCGGAGCTATCCCGGGACAGAAGGCGCAACGGGGAGCAGGACGTGCCGGAAGTCTTCGATCTGGCGATCATCGGCGGTGGCATCAACGGCTGCGGCATCGCGCGCGACGCAGCGGGCCGTGGCCTATCGGTGCTCCTCTGCGAAGCGCAGGACCTCGCGCAGGGCACGTCCTCCCGCTCGACAAAGCTCGTGCACGGCGGCCTGCGCTATCTCGAGCAGTACGACTTCCGGCTGGTGCGCGAGAGCCTGAAGGAGCGCGAGGTGCTGTGGCGCATCGCGCCGCACATCATCAAGCCTATGCGCTTCGTGCTGCCTTACCTCGAGGGCATGCGTCCCGCCTGGATGCTACGTGCCGGCCTCTTCATCTACGACCACCTGGGCGGTCGCGAGCGCCTTCCCGGCACGAGCGTCCTCGACCTCACGACGCATGAGGCCGGCAGGCCGCTCAAGGCCGATACGTTCAAAACGGGCTTCGAATACTCGGACTGCTGGGTCGATGACGCGCGTCTCGTGGTGCTGAATGCCATGGATGCCGCCGAGCGCGGCGCCGACATTCGCACGCGCACGCGCGTCGTCGATGCGCGGCCCGACGGCACGGTGTGGCGGCTATCGCTTGCCAACGAGCGCGGCGTGGCGGCGCGCCAGGCGATCGCGCGCGTGCTGGTGAACGCGGCGGGGCCGTGGGTCGCGGACGTCCTATCCGGCGCGCTGCATCGCAACGCGCGTGCCGACGTCCGCCTCGTGCAGGGCTCGCACATCGTGGTGCCGAAGCTGTTCGATCACGACCGCGCGTATCTCCTGCAGAGCCCCGACGGCCGCGTCGTCTTCGCCATCCCCTACGAGGGCGATTTCACCATGATCGGCACGACCGATCGCGATGTCGGCGGGGAGCCGGCCGAGGCAACCGCGACCGCGGAGGAGATCGCCTACCTGTGCAAGACGGCGAGCGGCTTCTTCCGCTCGGAGATCCTGCCGTCATCGGTGGTGTGGAGCTTCGCGGGCATCCGGCCGTTGCACGACGACGGTTCGGGCTCGGCGAGCAAGGCGTCCCGTGACTACGTGCTGGAACTCGAGGCGCATCCCGATCGGCCGCCGCTCCTCACCATCATCGGCGGCAAGATCACTACCTACCGCAAGCTTGCCGAACACGCGCTGGAGACGCTGGCGCCCGTGCTGCCGCGGCACGTGGGCCTCGCGGAAGGCTGGACCGGTTCGGTGCCACTGCCCGGCGGGGATTTCGAGATGGACGCGGTGCCGGGCGTCGTGCGCGAGATCCGTGGGAGCCATGCGTATCTGTCGGAGGCCGAGGCCCAGCGGCTCGCGATCGCCTACGGCACGCGCGCGCTGCGCCTGCTGCAGGCCGTGCGCGGGCGCGCCGAACTCGGCCAGGACTTCGGGCATGGGCTTACCGAGGCCGAGGTGCGCTATCTCATCGCGCACGAGTGGGCCCGTAGCGCGGACGATGTCCTCTGGCGCCGCAGCAAGCTCGGCCTGCGGTTCTCGGCCCAGGAAACCGCGGCCCTTTCCGCCTTCATGGCCAAGGCCGCCTGATACATGGCCGGTTCAAAGGCCTAGGTGGCCGTCGCAGTTTTTGCTCCCTAAGCCTTGCAATCTCAGCGGCTGCCCCCAGCGGCCCCGTGGGCCCCGGCAACAAGTGCCGGGGCGACAGTGGAGTGCTTGACGTGCCGGTTCGGCAGGGGAGTAGCGCGGCGGGGCGGAGGTCCGCGCACCCCGTGTCATGCCGGTGCTTGTCACCGGCATCCAGCCTTCCGGCTAACCGAAGCACGGGTGGTGTCGAGCGCGCGCAACGGGCGGCCGGGTGCGTCTGCGCGAAACGGCTTCAGTAGAAGATCGCGTCGGGCATGCCGCCGCCGGCGCCGACGGTCTCGCCGTTGATGGCGATGGACTTCGGCGAGGCGAGGAAGGTGCAGACGTGCGCGATCTGCTCGGCGGTGATCAGCGTCTTGAGGACGTTCGTGCTGGCGAGCCGCTGCTCGGCTTCGGCCTCCGTGATGCCGCGCGCCTTCGCCTGGGCGGCGACGACGCCCGCCGTCGCCTCCGTGCGCGTCAAGCCCGGATGCACGCAGACAGCGCTGATGCCGTGCGGGCCCAGTTCGTCGGCGAGGTTCTTGGTCAAGGCCGCGACGCCGACGTTGCGGATCGACCCGATGGTGGTGCCGGTGCGGCGCGCGCCGAGGCCGCTGACGTTGATGATGCGGCCGGACTTCTGCTTGATCATGTGCGGGGCCACTTCGCGCGCCGTGCGCAGGTAGCCCATCACCTTGGTGTTCATGTGATCCCAGAACTCCTCGGTGGTGATCTCGGCGAGGGTGGGGGGCTTCGACTGGCCAGAGGGCTTGGCGGCGCAGTTGACGAGGATGTCGACGCGGCCGAAGGCCTTCACGACGGCCTCGACCATCGCCTTCACGGACTTGTCGTCGGCGGTATCGCAGGCGAAGGCCTGCACCCTGCTGCCGCCAGCCCCCGTGATGTCCTTCACCGCCGGCTCGAGCGTTCCGAGGCTGCGCGAGACGAGCGCCACGTGCGCGCCCTCGGCTGCCAGTTCCTTGCCGATGGCCTTGCCGATGCCCTTGCTGCCTCCGGTCACAATCGCGACCTTGCCCTTGAGTTCGAGATCCATGCTGCAGTTCTCCCTGAAATCGGCGCTTGTCGGCCGGGATTGTCGCGAGCCGCGGGAAGGCCGGTCAAGCCGGGGTTGTTCACATGTGCTGTGGCGGGCGAACAAGGATGAGCGGCGGAAGCGGGCCACGCTTGGCCCGCGCCACGATTCGGCCTCATGTATTGCCTTGATCTGGCGTTCCCCCACGAAAGGCTGAAAAGAGGGAGGTTTCCCTTGTTCGCACGGCGGAAAAACAGCGACGGCTTCGAGTGGCACAAGTACGTGCGCACGACGATCAAGCTCAGGCGCGAGCAGCGCAAGGAAAAGGTCAAGGAAGCGGGACGCGCGGCCGGCGAGCAGGTGGGCGCGGCGGGCGTGGCGCTGCTGGCCGGATCGCGGGCCGCCGGTGTCGCGGCCCTGCAGGGCGCGCGCGCGGGTGCGGGTGGCCTGTGGCTCCTGCTGCTCGCCGCGTGGAACATCATTCTGGTCCTGGTGCTGCAGGCGGCGGACAAGCTGGGCCTGGGGCTCGTCGCGCTCGGGGGCCTCGTGGCGCGGGCGCTCAAGCCCGTCGGCCCTTTCCTGGCGCGGCCGCCGGTCGGATCGGCGCTCGCGCTGTTCGGCGCCGTGGCGCTGGGGGCTGCCATCAGCCGGTGGCGGACGGCGGGTTTCGATCGCGAAGCGATTTGGACAGCGGCGGCAGCCGGCGTGCTGCTGCTCGGGACGCTGCCCCTTATGATGCGTCTCGGGGGCGTGGGCCTTCCGCGCCTGCCCGCCATTCCTCTCAATCACCAGATCCTCGGCGGAAGCGTGCTGGCCGGCATCGCCGCCATCGGCGCGCTGTTCCTGGTGCAGCGGGGACCGGCGCTGCCGGGTCTCGGCGGGCTTGCCTCCAAGCTGCCGGTGATCGGCAGCGAGCCCGTGCAGGGCCGCGCGCTCGTCGTGGGCGGTGACAGGATCCGGATCGGCACCACGCTGCTGCGTCTTTCGGGGATCGAACTGCCCGAAGTCGGGCAGCTCTGCGGGCCTGCGGGCGGGCGCCAGTTCCGCTGCGGCGGCAACGCGTCGATGGGATTGTCGCGGCTGATCGGCGGGGCCGTCGTGACCTGCACGCGCGACGGCACGGACGGGAGCGGCGTCACCCTCGCCCGCTGCATGCGCGGCGACAAGGAGATCAACGCCGAGATGGTGCGGCAGGGGATCGCTTTCGCGGAGGGCGGGCTCGTGCTGACGCGCTACGGCAGCGAAGAGAAGGAAGCGCGCGCGGGCAAGCTCGGCATCTGGGCTGCGGGCGACAGCGTGCGTCCGGCCGAATGGCGCTCCAAGGTCTGGGACGAGGCCAAGAAGCGTGCACCCGAGGGCTGCCCGATCAAGGGCACCGTCGCCGGAGGACAGAAGATCTACCTGATGCCGTGGTCGGCCGAATACGAGCGCGGACGCATCACCAAGGCGCGCGGCGACCGCTGGTTCTGCTCGGAGAGCGAAGCCGCGAGCGCCGGCTTCAAGGCGGCGTCGTAGAGCGCCACATTCCCTCTCTTGCGCTCCCGGAAATCGCGCGCGAACGCGATTGTCCGGGACCGTGCCGCGTGGAATGAGAGCGCGCCGGTGGATCGATGTCCGCGCCAAACTGTGGCCGCCAAAATGCCGGACTGGCGCTGCGCGCCATCCGGGGACGCATAAAGGTAGAGGGCAGTCAGATGCCGCCGAGGCGGAAGGCGAGGCCCAGCGCGGAGACGACCGCGAGGACGGGCGCGATGCCCCAGTGGCGCTGCAGAAGAAGCACGCCGCTCACGCCGGCGAGCACCACGACCCGCCAGTCCAGCGTCGCCACATCGGGCACCCAGAGCTTCAGCCAGCCGTAGCCGTGCGGCGTGACCTTGCCGAAGAACACGTGCAGGCCGAACCAGATGGTCAGGTTCAGGATCACGCCGACGACCGCCGCCGTGATGGCCGCGAGCGCGCCGCGCAGGCGCGGCTTGGAGATGATCCACTCGACGTACGGTGCGCCGGCGAAGATCCACAGGAAGCAGGGCACGAACGTCGCCCACAGCGCAACGCAGGCGCCCGCGATCCCGGCGGCGATGCCACCCTGCTTGAAGGCTGCGACGTAGGCCACGAACTCGGTGACGAGGATCAGCGGGCCGGGCGTCGTCTCGGCAAGGCCGAGCCCGTCCATCATTTCGCCGGCGGACAGCCAGCCGTGGTGGGAGACCACGTCCTGCGCCATGTAGGCGAGCACGGCATAGGCGCCGCCGAACGTGACGAGGGCGAGCTTGGAGAAGAACCAGCCGATCTGCGGAAGGATGTGCTTGGGGCCGAGCACCGCCGCCAGCGCGAGCAGGGGTACGAACCAGATCGCCGTCCACACGGCGATGGTGACGAACGTCCGCCCGTGCGCGCCGGGCAGCATGCCCTTGGCATCGGTGCTCGTCGCCGCCTCGTTCGACAGGAAGGCGCCGAGCGCGGCGGCGAGCGCGATGATCAGCGGGAAAGGCAGTTCGAGAAAGAAGATGCCGACAAACGAGGCCGCCGCGATCGCCCAATGCACGGGCTTCTTGAGCGCGCGCTTCGAGATGCGCAGCAGGGCCTCGACGACGATGATGAGGACGGCGGCCTTGATGCCGTAGAACACCGCCTCGACCCACGGCACGTTGCCGAAGGACGCATAGATCATCGACAGCGTGAGGACGACGGCCGCGCCCGGCAGCACGAACAGCAGGCCGGCCGCGAGGCCTCCCGCCAGTCCGTGCAGGCGCCAGCCCGCATAGGTCGCGAGCTGCATGGCCTCCGGCCCCGGCAGCAGCATGCAGAAGCTCAACGCGTTGAGATAGTGCGGCTCGTCGAGCCACTTCTTCTCGTCGACGATGATCCGGTGCATCAAGGCGATCTGCGCTGCGGGGCCACCGAAGGAAAGGAGCCCGATGCGCGCCCAGGTGCGAAAGGCTTCGGCGAACGGGGGGGTGGCGCCCTTGGTCATCCCGGGAGCCATCTCTGGAGCCGTTGCGGCGGTCGTGTCCGTCATGTCAGCGTCTTATCGTGCAGCTTGGGCCGAGGGCCAGTTGTGGGTTTCGTCCGTCGCATCGCGACACCAGCGGTAGAGGCCGTCGTAGACCGTCATGGCGGCCGCCAGTTGCTCGAGATCGTCGCGGTACATGCGCGAATAGCCGAGCGACACGGCGAGCAGGCCTGCCGATTGCGGCGTCAGATCGAGCCGGTCGGTGTCGGCGCCCCGGACAATGTCGGCAAGCTGGCGCAGCGGCTTCGTGTCGAGGCCGAACTCCTCGAGCATCGTATCGAAGGTGCAGCGGGCGCCGCGATGGCTCCAGAACACGCCGTCGATGTCGAAGGGCGCC
Organism: Hyphomicrobiales bacterium; assembly: GCA_003963125.1. Classification (GTDB taxonomy): domain Bacteria; phylum Pseudomonadota; class Alphaproteobacteria; order Rhizobiales; family Hyphomicrobiaceae; genus AWTP1-13. The sequence continues at coordinate 5,528 of RXJK01000270.1, read as the reverse complement.
GCGCCGAAGCGGTCCGCCACGGCCGCCACCTCCGCGGGGGCCACGAACAGGAAGACCGCGTGGGGATCGATGAAGCGGCGGATCAGCCAGGGGCAGGCGATGCGATCGACCTTGGGCCGCGCCCGCGTGACCCAGACGGTACGGCCCTGCGCGTCGCGCTTGGGAAGCTTGCTGATATCGACCAGGGGATGGCCGGCGGCCCGCCAGGCCTCGAAGCCGCCTTCGAGGGTTTCCGCCGCGATGCCCTCGTGGCGCAGCCAGGCGGCCGCACCTTGCGAAAGCTTGAGGCCCCTCTGGCAGCTCACCACCACGGAGCGGCCGGCGAATTCGCGGGCCCACGACGACACGGTGGTGTAATCGCGCCGGAGCGAGCCCGGCATCAACCGGGGATCGCTGCGATAGTCGTCCTCGATGCGCACGTCGACGATGACAGGGCTGCCGGGAAGCCCGACGAGACGGCCGAGTGTCGAGATGGATATTTCATTGGGAGACGGCATAGCGCGTCCTTCCTTCGGAGATTGAAGGTTGATGGACGCGACCATTGGGCTGGCGCCTCACGGGGACGTCGCGGATAACCCCTGTGGCCGGGAAGGTATGGGGGGGCCTAGCGGCTGTCAACGGGGTGGGCGAAGGGTGGAGCGTGGAGGTCTGCAACGGCGTGGGCGGCGATGCTGCCGTGCGCCCTGACATGCGCCAGCAGCGCCTCAGCCGATCTGAATCCAGGGTGACGCTCGCATTGTCCGAACAAGGCGCCGCATCATCTCATCCACTTTTGCAGATCATGGCGCAGCAATCGGTTGCGTTGAGCCGCCAGCCTGAGTTCGAAATCGTGTGCCACCCTTATCCCGCGCTCCAGTCGCGCGGCTTCGTCCGCGACGAGATGCTGGACCGACGTCCATGCCGTGGCTTCGGCTGTCGCATGCGTTTCAGTAGACGCACGGCACTTTGCCCGATGACGAGATCTTTTGACTGCCGTTAACGAAATGACGGCAATGCAACACAGCGCATAAGCGCTGCTGACCAGCGCGAGAAAGGGATCCTTCAGGTTGACCCCCGCGTAGAGTGCCGTCGTGCAATTGGCAAACGTCCACATGCACCACGTGGTGTATGAAATCGCGGATGCGCCGTTGGCGTCCCGCGCAATGCGTACCATCTGCGGAACATACGAGACGATACGGATGCTACCGAAAGCCAAAAAGCCCAGGAGCGTCAGATCGGACATTTTCATGCCTACCTCACCACAAGATGGGATGATGGGGCTGGTCAATCCGCAGCGTTTCTCACGCGGGTGACGCACTGCAGGAGTGAGAGATACGACGGCTTGGGATCGAAGGTGGCGTTCAGCTCCACGCACGCCTCGACCAGATCTGGCTGCTCGCGCGCGAGCGCCGACCATTGCGCGCGCAATATTATCGCGACTGCATATTCGCGATCCTCGCAGTCGTTCGTGCGCTTCGTGAGCATGGAATTGGGCTCGGAACGACAGGAAGCGGCGATGTCGTATTCGGGATAGCCTGCAGCGCCGAGATCGGCGAGGCCCGAAGAAGCCGACAGACCGACTATCAAGGCCGCAATGCTCGCGGCCGACCAGATCTTCGGAGGCAATGCCGGAAGCGTTTGTGGTTGCTCTCGGTGGTCCATGAGACGATCCCATTGTTTCCCGACCCATTGACACGAGATGCGACAGTCGGCCGGGGCTCATGTGCGAACGGGCGTAGTCCTGCCAGCGCAGCGTCAACTCAGCGTCACTGCGCTCGGTGCTCGATTTGACGGTCGAAATCTCCACGCGCCCCCATGGCGGGTAGGATTGGGCAGTCAGCGTCACTCGAGGGACAACTCGCCCAATCTCGAAAGTTGACCGCTCGTCAGTTTATCGAGAGTTTCTGCATGTGGCCCGTTGCGACGAGGCGGTTGGCGCCGATCCGCACTCCAGGTCCGATCGCTATGCGGGCTCGAGATCCTCTCCTTGCAGCCTCGCCCAAAGTCAGTGCGCCCTGCCAAGTCTCCAAATGCGCAGCGTGCCGATGGGCGCGAAGCCGGCGGCTTTCGCCACGCTGAGATCATCGCCGTGCTCGTAGCCGATGAGGGGCAGGCCGGGAAAGGTTTCGCCCGCGCATGTGATCAGATCGCGCCACACGCGATCCAAGCGCGTGCCAAACACATTCGAGACACCGACGACACCGGCACCGCGATTGAGGATGCCGCCTCCGCTGTCGGCTCTCTCTCCCTGAATTGAGACAAAGCGAATGTCCGCGTCCGCGAGAAGCGCAGGCTTGAACACGCGCGGCAGAGCGTCCGGAGCCGTCGCGCCGCCGGCACGTGCCCAAGACAGCTCCCAGGCACGCAAGGCCGCTTCGTCCCGCACGACGGCTGGAGGTTGCGCAGGTTGCGACGCTGTGTCGGGGCCGGCGCTGCTCGCAACGATCCATTCAGCATCTAACAGAGGCCGAAAGCCCAGCGTTTCCAGGCGCAGGCAATTGAAGCTGTCCTTGACGAACCAGTCGCGTTGCCGATTGGAGTGAACCAGGTCGGTGATGGCCGCGATCTGCGCCGGTGCAGCCTCCGCGCCTGCCGTCGTGACGACGTCCGGATAGAAGCGCGGGGTTCCCCGGCGGGTCAGCCAATAGCCATCGTGAAATTCGCCTGGCAGCTCATGCGCACGGCAGATCGCGTCACACCAGATGGCGTTGTTCCGTGCTGCCAAGACAAGCTGTGGGCCTGTCATTCCCGCTCCGACCTGCGCGCGCGCCGCGACGGGCCAAGCCGTGGCCGACGCGAGGCGCGCCATGAAAGCTCTTCGATGCAACTTCGGCGTCCCAAGATATCGATGACGCCAGCATAGGCCCACAGATATCGATTGGCGATGTTGGCTGGTCGGAGCGGATCAGCGTGCCAGCCGCTTGGCGCGCCACATCACGCGCACTGCGATCGCGAGGTGCACTGCGATCGCGAGCGCGAGGCCAAGGCCGTGCTGGAGCGGCGTCGCGGGGATGAGCCACAAGCTGGCAATGCTCAGAGGCAGGAATATCGCAACGCTCGTCGCGAGACCCGGATTGTAGCCGCCGAACTTTGCCGCCGAGCCGATGTGACTGATGGCGTTGACAAGCATCAGATAGGGGGCCGCGAGGCCCCAACCCGGCTCGACAAATCGTCCCGCGTACAGCGCCGCGAGGTTCATGCCCCAGACGGCGCCGACGTTGATCCAGATGACATCGAGCGTCGACAGGGCCTCGCGGCCGCCGGCCAAGCGCGCGTTCACGAACGCGCGAAAGCGGTCGCCCGCATGCTCCTCCACCTGATGGATCATGTAGCCCGGCGAATGGAGGAAGAGGAGGAGCAGGCTCAGAGGCCAGACGTCGTAGAGGAGCGGCGTCAACAACAGCAGGGCACCGGCCATCAGCCCAGCGCCGAACACCCAATGCAGCTTCAGGGTTTCGTACATCGGAAACGGACTTCGCTCTGTTGTTTCGAGGCCAGTCTCGACGCCGGTTCGGCGAGGATCATACCGGAACGCACCGATCGCCGCCCCGCGTCCGGGACCTCAGATGTTGCAGTGCCGTCGTTGCACTCTATACCGTCCCGGGAGACATCTCGACGAGGGTTCGATGAAGGTTCGGCGGATATTGGCAGGTCTCGCACTCGTCGTTGCCGCGGCAGGCGCGTGGGTCTACTGGGGGCTGACGCACCAAGCCGATATTTCGGCCTACGCTGGGCTCGCCCCCCGGACGCCCACGCAGCCGGCCCCCGTGCGGGCGACCTTTCTGGGCGTTTCGACCATTCTTTTCGACGATGGCGAGACCCAAGTGCTGATCGACGGATTCTTCACCCGGCCGAAGCTGCGGCAAGTCTTCGGCGGGCGGGTATCGTCCGACCCCGGCCTTGTCGCCGCAAGCATCGCGCGGGCGCGCATCACGCGGCTCGCGGCCGTCGTCGTCACGCATTCGCATTACGATCACGCGCTGGATTCGGCGCTGGTTGCGCACAGCACCGGCGCCGTGATCGTGGGCTCGGCGTCGACAGCCAACATCGCGCGCGGCAGCGATCTACCGGAAGACAAGATCCTCACGCCGCGGACCGGCGAGGCGATGACCTTCGGCCAATTCCGCGTGACCTTGTTGCCCTCGGGTCATGTTCCGACGGGGTATCCGAACGGCGCGATCGAGGCGCCGTTGCGCCAGCCGGCGCGCGCCGATGCCTACAAGTTGGGGGAGGCGTTCGCAGTCCTGATCGAGCACGGCGGGCGCAGCCTGCTCGTCAACGCGAGTGCGGGCTTCCAGCCGGGTGCTCTCATGGGGCGCGTCGTGGACACGGTGTTTCTCGGCGTCGGCCAGCTCGGCAAGAAGGGCGATAGCTACATGCAAGCCTATTGGCACGAGCTGGTCGAGGCCCCTCGTGCCAAACACGTCGTCGTCATCCATTGGGACAACTTCACCCTCCCGCTCGATGAGCCTTTGCGCCCGCTGCCGGCCCTGTTCGACGATCTGGACGCCACGATGGGGTCCCTGACTTCGAAGGGCAGGGAGGCGCACGTGAAGGTGACCCTGCCGCAGGCCTGGCAAGAGTTCGACGCTGCGGCACCGTAGGGTTGGGCAGGCCGCGCCCCAGCACGGTTAATGGTACTGAGGCAGGGCCAGGGATGCCTGTACCGCGTTCAAACCGATCGCCGTGGCCGTCATGAGCTGAGGAATATCTGCAACAGTATTCGGAGTTTCCGCCGGCTCACGTTTACAGGTGGCCGCGTCCGACCGACCGTATGTAGACTTCTTATAAAGTGTGCGTGGGAGTGAGTAATGCGTATCTTCAAAGCTTGCAGCGCGATCGCGCTGGCATTTTTGCTTGCAGGTCCGGCGCTTGCCGACGGTCCCGCCTATCGCAGCTTGAAGGATGCCCCTGAAGCTCCCGCATCATGGAGCGGCATTTACCTCGGCATGAGTGTCGGCTGGGTGCGCACCTCGACAGAGTGGCGCAACGGTAATCCCGCGCTGGACACGGGCAGGTTCAGTGACACCGGTTTCATCGGTGGCGGCACGCTCGGCGCCAATTGGCAGATCGGCTCGTTCGTTTTGGGCGCGGAGGCGGATGCATCCTTGTTGAACGCGCATGCCACGACGACACATACCGGTTGTTCGACTGCGACCCCCTGTAAGACCAGCCTCACCTCGCTTGCCACTGTGCGTGGACGTGTCGGCTATCTCGTCTCACCTTCCGTGCTGGTTTACGGAACGGGCGGTGGCGCGTGGGGCCAGGTTGGTAACGAGTTCAACACCAGCAGCATCAGCACCACGCAGAGCGGTTGGGTGGTCGGCGGTGGCGTAGAAGGCAAGATCGCACCTCGCTGGACGCTGAAGGGTGAGTATCTCCACGTTGATCTCGGCAGTACGTTCGCATGCGGCTCGCCGGCATGCACTCCGAACGTGACGGCAGGGCCGAACCGCGCGGAAATCGTCCGCATGGGATTGAACTACAAGTTCTAAGCGTGGGATGCCGACAATCTCTGGCCCCGGCTATCAAGCCGGGGCCTTTGCTTT
>RXJK01000347.1 GCA_003963125.1 Hyphomicrobiales bacterium | reverse complement strand
CCGTTCTTCATCAGCTTCTCGGCGCGCTGCGCGATGGCCGTGAACGAGTAGCAGGAGATGAGCATGGTCTGCGTGAAGTTCTTCTCCGAAGTATCGACGTAGCGGCCGTCGAGTTCCGTCTTGTCGGAGAAGGCGATGGCGTGCACCAGGAAGTCGAGGTTGCCCCAGGTTTCGGTGAGCGAGGCAAACAGCGCATCGACCGAGGCAGCGTCCGTCACGTCGCAGGGCAGCACGATCTTGGAGCCCACGTCGGCCGCGAGGGGCTCGACGCGCTTCTTCAAAGCGTCGCCCTGGTAGGTGAACGCGAGTTCGGCACCGTGGTCGGCTGCGGCCTTGGCGATGCCCCAGGCGATGGACCGGTTGTTCGCCACGCCCATGATCAGCCCGCGCTTGCCGGCCATGAGCCCGGTACGCGCGCCTGCTGCCTGTCCGCCCGTCATCATTCGCAACCTTTTGTCTCTCAATTCCGCGTCGTCGCAGCCGAGGCGTCCCCGGCTACCGCTCAGGGGTTTCTACACCAATGTTGGCCGCGGTCCAGCCGTCCGCTATGCAAGGTTGCAGAACGAAACGGCTTGAACTGCAAATTGTGCACCCCTGAGCCCCAGCGCGACGCTCTACAGTTCGCTGGAACGCGAAGACGCGCAACTTTGAATTGCATGTGCCTGCCGTTATAGGCGGCTACTATGGTCCGTTCCTGACCGTAATCCGAAACTCATCGAGGATGCCCATGAAGCTGTACTTCGCCCCCGGTGCCTGCTCGCTCTCGCCCCACATCGTCCTGATGGAGGCGGGCCTGCCGTTCGAGAAGGTCAAGACGGATACCAAGTCGAAGGTGATGGACGGCGGCGGCGATTTCCGCACCGTGAACCCGCTGGGCTACGTGCCCGCCCTCGTGCTCGACGACGGCACACTGATCACCGAAGGCCCGGCCATCGTCCAGTACATCGCCGACAAGGTGCCAGAGAAGAAGCTCGCCCCGCCGGCCGGCAGCCCGGACCGCACGAAAGTGCAGTCGTGGCTGAACTTCATCTCGACGGAGCTGCACAAGGGCTTTTCGCCTCTCTTCAACCCGTCCATGCCCGAGGAGGCGAAGGCGATCTTCCGTGACCGTCTGGCCACGCGCTTTGCCCACGTGGACAAGCACCTCGCCGGCAAGAACTACCTGATGGGCGATGCCTTCACCGTGCCCGACGCCTACCTGTTCGTCGTCACCAACTGGACGGTGCCGATGAAGATCGACCTGTCGCCCTACCCGAACATCGTCGCGTTCCGCAAACGCATGTCCGAGCGCCCGGCGGTGCAGGCGGCGATGAAGGCGGAAGGCCTGCTGAAGTAGACTGGACCTGCGAGGCGGCGCGTCGCAGCGCTGCCTCCTCAAGTGTTGAGCAGCACGATCACACCCACGATGATCAGGCCGATGCCGAGCGCCTCGCGCGACGCGAGGTTCTGCTTGAACAGGTTGCGCGACACGATCTGGGCGAACAGGATCTCGATCAGCGCCAGTGTGCGAGCCTTCGCGGCCGTCTCGATGGCGAAGGCCAGAAACCACATTTGCGAGGCGAACGCGCCCGCAAAGCCTGCCATCAGCGAAGGCCGCCAGGCGCGGAAGATCGCAAGCATCGTCGCCCGGTCGGCGACGAGCATGTAGGCCATCAGGATCGCAGTTTGCAGCGCGAGCCCAAGCACCAGCACCACAGTCGCGGCAACAACGAAGCTCGGCGTCTCGACGGCGCGGATGGCGCCGCGGAATCCGATCGCCGCGACGGCGAACAGGGCACCTGAGGCGATCCCCATGACGGCCGGAGCCTTGCTACCACTCGCGGCGCTCTTCTGCGGCCAGGACACGATCAGCACCCCCGCCGTCGCCACCAGAATGGCCGCGGCGACAGGCCAAGTGACATGATCGCCGAGGAAAACCAGGCCAAACACGGCGACCTGAACCGGCTCGGTCTTGGAATACGCGGTGGCGACGACGAACGACCCATCGCGCATGGCCGCGAGCAGCAGGGCCGTGGCTCCGATCTGCGAGACCGCGCCCGCAAGCGCCCACAGGAACACCGATTGCGTCAGGGCCGGGACGTCGGCCCGTGTCGCCGTCATCACGATGCCGAGGAATACGATCGCGAACGGCAGGCCGAACAGGAAGCGCACCTGCGTCGCCCCGACGGTGCCGAGCGTCTGCGTCAGCTCCCGCTGCATGGCGTTGCGCGCGACCTGCCCCGCCGACGCGATGACCGTGAAAACGGCCCACAGCAATCCCATCGCGTAGCTTCTCCGGACGCGTTTGTGTTCAAGCCTTCGATACGCGGGCGACTGGCGCGTGCAAGCGCCATTGGCGAAAGAGTTCCGTGCAGCGGCTGAAGGGAGTGTGGCTCAGCCCGCCCGCTTGAGCCGGATGTCGACCTCGCGTTCGACGAAACTCCACTCGGGCGTCTGGCGCAGCTCGGCGACAAGGTCTTCGAACATCGATTTGTGTTCGGGCGCAAACTCGAACCAGGTGAGGAAGTCGAACGGCTCGCCGAGATCGCGGGAATGGTGCAGGCGCCGCGCGACCGCCGGCAATGTCCGAAGCGAGCGCGCCGTGTGGCGGGACTGCTCCTCGAAGATGGCGCGCCGCTCGTCCTGCGCCAGCGTCCACCAGGCCTCGGATTTGCGGATCGGGATCAGCGCTGCGCAGCGCGCCTCGCCCCGTCCCAGGCCCTGCTGCACGCCGCCGAGGGTCTTCATTTCGCTCGCCGTGGCATAGCGCGGGTTGCTCACGACACCCTTCAGGGTCCAGGTAGCCCCCGGCGCAACAGCGGGGCCGTGAGAAATCGCCGTGACGGGGGGCAACGGATCGCCGCACACCGGCGACATGGCGAAGACACGCCAGGAACCGGGCGCGGCCGCCCCCTGGGAGCCGGAAAAATGCACGAGCAAGGGAGGCGGCATGGGCGAGCCTTTCTGCAGTGCAGCAAAGCTCGCGCAGCTTCAGGCAAAGCGCAAGGGGTTAGCGGCGGACGCGCCCAGGGACCACGGGATAGTCGTTGACGCCGATGTAAACGGGAGCGTTCGACGGGTTGATGATCACCCGGTCGTGGGCGGGAAGCGGCCGGTAGACCCGCACGCCCTTCTCGATGGTCACCACGGCGCCGTAGTAGGGCCGCGGCTCGATGCGGGTCGTGGCGCTTTCGGTCGCGAGCGCCTGGCCGCAGGCCAGGATCGAAAGTGCCGCGGCGATCGCAGGCGTACGCATGACGGGGGCTCCACGCTCTTGAAGGATGCTCGCCTCAGTAAACGTGGAAGCCGCCGCCGAGGCAAATGTCTTTGCGATCATGCTTAATGCGGCGGGGGCGGCGCGTCAGGCCTCGACGCGCGTGCCCACACCCAGGGGAAAGCCCCGCATCAGGTCTTC
>RXJK01000335.1 GCA_003963125.1 Hyphomicrobiales bacterium | reverse complement strand
CGACGCGATGTGACGCCGCTGCCGCTGGCGCGGTCCCGGTGTGGCGCATTTAGATTCTAGTGGAAATCCGATCGGGCGCAGCCCAACATTTGTCACCCCGGCACATGTTGCCGGGGTCCACTTCGCCTCTTGCCTTGGCGCTCGCGGATGAGTGGATCCCGGTGACGAGCACCGGGATGACTGTTTCTCTCGATCCTCGGCACAGCGGAAACTTTTCATGAACCAGCCCTCCGGCGCCAGCATCGGCACGATCTACGGCGCGGATGCGCCCGTCTCCGGCATCGCCTACGTGGGTGGGGCCTATATGCCGCTTGCCGAAGCGTCGATCCCCATGGTGGACCGCGGCTTCGTGCGCTCCGATGCCACCTACGACGTGGTCCACGTCTGGAACGGCCGCTTCTTCCGCCTCGACGACTACGTCGAGCGCTTCTGGCGCTCCATGACGGCGCTGCGCATGGAAATCCCGCACAGCCAGGATGAGGTGAAAGCCATCCTGCACCAATGCGTCCGCCGCAGCGGCCTCAAGGACGCCTACGTGCAGATGACGTGCACGCGCGGCATCCCGCCCAAGGGCAGCCGCGACCCGCGCGCGTGCGCCAACCAGTTCACGGCCTTCGCCCAGCCCTTCGTGTGGATCGCCAACGAGGAGCAGCGCCGCCGCGGCCTGCACGTCACCGTCTCGTCCGTGCAGCGCATCCCGCCGCAATCGATCGACCCGCGCATCAAGAACTTCCACTGGCTCGACATGACCATGGCGCTGTTCGAGGCCTACGAGAGAAACGCCGAAGTGCCCGTGCTGCCCGACGCGCAGGGCAATGTCACCGAGGGTCCCGGCTTCAACATCTTCGCGCTGAGCCGCGGCCGGCTCGTGACGCCCGATCGCGGCATGTTCGAAGGCATCACCCGGCGCACCGTGATCGAACTCGCCGAGGACCTGCAGATGCCCGTCGAGGTGCGCGCCCTTCCGGCTCAGGAACTCGCGCGCGCGGACGAGATCTTCCTCACCAGCACCGCCGGCGGCATCATGCCCGTGACGCGGCTCGATGGCGCTGCGGTCGGCGCGGGCACGCCGGGCCGCGCGACCATGGCCCTGCACGATCTCTATTGGCGCCGCCACGACGAGGGCTGGAAGTCGACGCCCGTCGCCGGCGAAGCTGCCTGAAAAAGGCCGGTCGGGCTATCGCTGCAGCACGTACGTGCCGGGCGCATCCGCAAGCGGCGGCAGCCCTTTCGCTGGAGCGCCCATCGCGGGCGGTTCCACCAGCGCGCCGCCGGATTTGGATGCGAGCCATTCGGCCCAGGCCGGCCACCACGAGCCCGCCTGCACGGGCGTGCGTGCCGCCCAGGTCTCGGGATCGATGTAGGTATCGTGCTCGAGCTTGGTGGCGAGGCGGAAATGCCGTCCGGGCTTGCCGGGCTCGGCCACCACGCCGGCATTGTGCCCGCCGTTCGTCAGCGCGAACGTGACGTCGGTATCCGTCAGCAGGTTGAGCTTGAACACGGAGTGCCACGGCGCCACGTGATCCGTTTCCGTGCCGACCGCGAAGATCGGCGCCTTGATGTCCCCCAGCGCCACCGGCCGTCCGCCGACCTGGTAGCGCCCTTCGGCAAGATCGTTCGCGAGGAACAGCTTGCGCAGGTATTCGCTGTGCATGCGGTAGGGCATGCGCGTGGAATCCGCATTCCAGGCCATCAGGTCGAACACCGGCTGCCGCTCACCGAGCAGATAGTCCCTGATCACGCGCGACCAGACGAGATCGTTGGAGCGCAGAAGCTGGAACGCGCCCGCCATCTGGCTCGCGTCGAGATAGCCCTGCTCCCACATCATGTCCTCGAGGAAGGCGACCTGGCTCTCGCCGATGAACAGCGTGAGCTCGCCCGCTTCCGTGAAATCCACCTGCGCGGCAAGGAACGTCAGGCTTGCAAGGCGCGTATCGCCGTCCCGCGCCATGGCGGCCGCGGCGATGGCGAGCAGGGTTCCACCGAGGCAATAGCCGACGCCGTGCACGCGCCGTCCCGGCACGACGCGACCGACGGCATCGAGCGCGGCAAGCACGCCCTCGCCGAGGTAATCCTCCATGCCGATGTCGCGATCCTCAGCGCCCGGGTTCTTCCAGGACACCATGAACACCGTGAAGCCCTGGTCGAGCAGGTGGCGCACCAGCGAGTTCTGCGCCGACAGATCGAGGATGTAGTACTTCATGATCCAGGCCGGCACGATCAGGATAGGCTCGGCGTGCACCGCTGTCTGCGTGGGCTCGTACTGGATGAGTTCGATCAGCCTGTTGCGGAAGATCACCTTGCCGGGCGTCGTCGCGAGGTTCCGGCCGACCTTGAAGGCATCGACGCCCACCGGCATGCGCCCGCTCGCAGTGCGCTCAGCGTCCTCGATGAAGTTCCACGCCCCGCGCATGAGATTGCAGCCGCCTTCCTCCAAGGTCTTGCGCAGGATCTCGGGGTTGGTGGCGACGAAGTTGGAGGGCGAGAACACGTCGAGCAGTTGCCGCGCCGCGAATTCGAGCACGCGTTCGTTGCGCTCCGCGACGCCGTGCACGCCCGTCGTCGCGTGATGCCACCAGTCCTGGCCGAGGAGAAAGGTCTGGTAGATGACGTTGAAGGGCCACTGCTGCCACTCGGGACTGCTGAAACGCCGGTCCTGCGGCAGCTGCGCAAAATAGCAGCCGGCATCGTCCTTCTCTTGTGCGGCCGCATGCCGTGCGAGGTGCAGGGCGAGCCGCACGGCTTTCAGCGCGCCGCTGTTCCACAGGTGCACCTGGCGGCCCGGAGAGAAGGCGAGATGCGTCATCCAGTCGAAGTAAGCGTTCGCGAGCGCCATCGGCGAGAGCCCGAGCGTCAGTCGCGAGATGAGATAGTGCAGCGACTTGTCGGCGACTTCGCCCAGATGCTTCGAGGGATCGAGATCGACCCCTTCGAGTTCGGGCGGACATGGCCGCGGGGGAACGGCTGAAGAGGCCTCAGGCTGCGCCGCAGCCCTGCTGGTGTGCAGCGGCTCGGCACGGGCGATGGCTGGGATGGACACGTCGTTTCCCCTGCGCAATCAGGCTCCTGCCATTGAGCGCAGAGCTTCCGCCGGTGTATTGATATGGGTCAACTCCGGGGCCAATTCCGCGTGATGTCAGGCAGCCCGCAAGGCGATCTAAAGCCGTCGCACCAAAATCTAAGGCCAATCGAGCGGCCATATCCCAAAGACCGGCGGATGCGCTTTTGCGGCGCGAGACGGCACAGAAGAAAACTCAACGCATGAAGCCCCGCTGCACAACGAGGTGCAGAGCGGGGCAAGGCTGAAGATCAGCAGTGTCCAGCGACGCCGGACTGAGTTGTCCGCACGCATTCACGGGCGGTCGTATGGATCGGATTGTCGGACGGCTCACATCCGAATGGCATCGGGGGTTCGGTGTCTGAGCCGCTGGCTCCGCGCAGTGCGGAGCCCGCATCTACTGTCCGGTGGCGTCATGCTCCCTCCTCGAATGGATGGTCGGGAAGCTTCCGCGGTGGCCCAGGACGCTGAGCGGCATGAGCGTGTCACGCAGCGTCCACCGCCTCTTCAAACTGAGCCTGTCGCCCAATTCCGTCAATTGCAAAATCGGCGCGACACTTCAAATTCGTTTGCTAAGCGTGAATGATTTGAGCAAACTCGTGCGAGCCGCGATTTCGACTTTGGGCACAATTTCTCTCATCTCGATCTTTTGGAGCGTGGCATGCGTGTGAGCGATGTATTGAATGCCAAGGGCCGCGATGTCGTCACGATCAAGCCCGGCAATACGCTGAGCGAGCTTTCCCTGCTCCTGCGCGAACGGCGCATCGGCGCCGTGATCGTGAGCAGTGACGGCGAGACCATCGACGGCGTAATCTCCGAGCGTGACGTTGCCTACGCGCTCAGTACCATCGGCGCGGATCTCCACGCCAAGCCCGTGGCCGAGCTCATGACGAAGCGGGTTTTCACCTGTGCGACGCACGACACGGTGGGCGACGTTCTCGCCACCATGCACGCGCGCAACATCCGGCACGTGCCCGTCGTCGCCGACGGCCGCATCGCCGGCATGCTGAGCCTGCGCGACGTGCTCAACGTCCGGGTCGAGGAACTGCAGCGCCAGGCCGCCGGCCTGCGCTCGTTCGTCACCCTGACGCAGATCGAACTGCAGGATCGCTAGCAGCCCCAACCGCGCGGTGGCCGCGTGAAGATCGGCGGCGTTAATGGCCGTCCGCTGCGGCCTGCAGCTTCGCCACGTCGAGCTTCACCATCTCCATCATGGCCCCCATGGTGCGCTTGGCTCGCGCCGGATCGGGATCCTGCATCAGCGCGAACAACTGCCTCGGCACGATCTGCCAGGACAACCCGTATTTGTCCTTCAGCCAGCCGCATTGCACGGGCCGGCCTCCATTCGTGGTGAGCGCCTCCCACAGGCGGTCGACTTCCGCCTGGTCCTCGCACACCACCGATAGCGAGATGGCATCGTTGAAGGTGACGTGGTTGCCGCCGTTCAAGGCTTGATACCGCTGCCCGGCAAGCGTGAACTCGACAAACAGCACGTCCCCTGCCTTGGAGCCCGGCGTGTCGAGCTGTGAGCGGTGGACGCGGTCGACGCTGCCGCCGAAAACGCCGACATAAAACTCCGCCGCTTCGCGCGCCTGGTGGTCGAACCATAGACATGGCGTGATCTTCTGTCCCTGCACCTTTCGCCTCCTTGTTGGCGGTACCAACGCTAGGACGTGCCGAAGCCGCCGCTCCCGACACCCAGTATCGAATTCTTTCGGTCGATTGGGTGGCCGGGGCAGCAATGGGATCGAACCAACCGTCGCCTTCAGCGTTTTGCGCCGAGATCACTTGGAGGAAGGGATATGCGCTCGTTCATCATTGGCATTCTGGTCGTCGCCGTCGGTATCCTCGGCTATCTCTATTGGGACAGCCAGCACAACACGCTGATCAAGGCTCCCGGCATCGAGATCCGCAAGGGCTGAAAACGAAACGCCCGCGCTGCCGTGGGCTGTGCGGGCGATCGATTTCAACGGCCGGGTTCTGCTCTCAATGCCCCGTCCCGTCGCCGCGGCGGCTCGTTTCGTAGAGGAACCACACGCGGCGTTCCGACTGGTCGATGAAGGTTTCCAATAGGCTCGCGGTCGCCGCGTCGCGGGAGTCGTCGCACAGATCCCGGGCTTCGCGCATACGCTGTACGAAATCCTTGTTGTCGTCGCGCAGCTCCGCCAGCATGTCGTCCGGATCGACGTAGTCGGCATTGTTGTCGAGGACGCGTTGCATGCCCGCGATCTGCCCGATGGAGCGTAGTGTCGGCGCCCCGATCTTGCGCACGCGTTCCGCAAGTTCGTCCGTCATGGCGAAAATCTGCGTCGCCTGCTCGTCGAGCATAAGGTGATAGTCGCGGAAATGCGGCCCGCTCACGTGCCAGTGGAAATTCTTCGTCTTGAGATAGAGCGCGAAGGTGTCGGCGAGGAGCGCGTTCAAGGCGCCGGCGACGTTGCGGACCGCTTCGGCCTCGAGATCCGTTGGCGTCCGCAGCCGCAGCTGCCGAATTGGTTCTGCACGCGTCGCCATGGCCGTCTCCGTTTTCGTTCGAGAGGATGCACGGTGGCTGCGGCTGCCGTCGGCTGCCCCGTGCGCTCTTCCAACTGCGGCCGCGCCCGAGCGTTCCGGGCCACCTGTGCACAGCGGCGTGAATGTGATGAGCGTAATCCCCAGTGCGCCCCCAACCGTGCCCTCCGAGGCCGAGCGCTGTGACCTACAAAGCCAGCCTCAGGCCGAGAGCCGCAACATACGCGCGGCGATCGCGTCGATGACATCGTCGGCAGGCTTGGGCTTGGGCACGTAGATCGCCGATCGCAGGTCGGCCGGCAAAGACCAGCCCGAATAGATCACATAGGGAATGGCCTTGCGATCGATCACCTTGATCAGCCCGTCGACGTAGCGGCCCTTCAGCCAGAGGTCGAGCACGCAGGCGTCGAAGCGCCGGCTTTCGAGCAACCGTGCGCCCGCCTCGATCGACGACGCCAGCGTCGCCTGCGCCTCCTCGGCACGAAACGCGCGCGCCAGATCGAGCGCAATTAGGGGCTCGTCCTCCAGGATCAGAATGCTGAGCCCCCTGAGAGACATACTCCAACCCACCCGGTACATCATGCGTGGATCAGCGCACGCTTTCAGACGGCCCGCTCTGTCAAATGATAGTTTCCGCGCGGTTATGTACCGAACCGTGCGATGTCCCCGGCGTTTTCGCTCGAGCATGGCGCGCAGAACCGTCGAAACACCGGCCGCCAAGGTGCACGAGCAGCTCTTGGCGAAACTCAATCGGCACAGAACCTTGTCGCCCGCCGACAGCGCGGCGCTTTCGAGGCTCGAGCCGCGCGTGCAAAACTTTTCCCGCAAGGCGGACATCGTGCGCCAGGGAGACAACCCCGACACCGCTGTGTTCGTCGTCGAGGGCATGCTTGGGCGCTACCATACGCTGGCGGGCGGGGATCGCCAGTACCTCTCGTTCCATATCGCCGGCGACCTGCCGGATATCCAGTCGCTGTTTCTCACGTCCATGGACCACTCCCTGTGCGCCATGGACAGGGCCAAGATCGCGCTGCTTCCCCACGAGCAGCTGATCGAGATCATGCGCCGGCGGCCGACGATCTGCTTTGCCTTCTGGCGCCTGACGCTCGCCGACGCGGCAATTTTCCGTCAGGCCATCACCAACCTCGGCTCGCGTCCCGCGGTGGCGCGTCTGGCGCATTTCTTCTGCGAGCAGACCGTGCGCGCCCGGCAGAATGAGGTCGCCGACGGCATGTCCTGCGATCTGCCCCTCAGTCAGGAAGAGCTAGGTCAGGCGATGGGATTGTCCGTGGTGTCGGTCAACCGCACCATGCAGCTGCTGCGACGCCAGGGTTTCGTCGAGTTCCGC
This sequence comes from Hyphomicrobiales bacterium, assembly GCA_003963125.1. Lineage (GTDB taxonomy): Bacteria > Pseudomonadota > Alphaproteobacteria > Rhizobiales > Hyphomicrobiaceae > AWTP1-13. The sequence goes on along the minus strand of RXJK01000335.1, from coordinate 13,428 downwards.
GGACAACGCCTCACGATCAAGAACTGGGGCAAATTGGCCGCCGTCGGAGGCTTCGATCCGAGCTATCTCTACGACGCGGAATGAGAGCTGCAGCCGTGGCCCCGGCTAGAGAAACGGCCGCGGCGGCGCCGGCTCGACGGTCTTGTGCGCGAGGTTGGCCAGCAGTTCGAGGTCGAGCAGCTCGAACGTGCTGTTCTCCCAGGCGAAGGCGCCCTGCGCGCGCAGTTTCTGCAGGCTCTTGTTGGTGTGGACGAGGGAAAGGCCGGCTGTGTCGGCGAGGTGGTTCTGCGTCACCGGCATCGACATGCGGTTTCCGGTGACGAGTGCCGCGCGCCGCGCTCTCAGGAAAAGGTCGAGCAGCACGAACGCGATCCGCTCCTGCGCCGTGCGCTGCCCCAGCGCCACGAGATATTCCCCAAGGATGTGCTCCTCGCGCGCTGCGAGCCACGTGATGTCGTAGGAAAGTCCGGCAAACCCGCGGAACAGCTCCCACAGGCCCTTGCGCGGCAGCACGCAGAGCGTCAGGTCGGTCAGCGCCTCGATGTTGTGGCTGGCGGCTTTGTCGACGGAGGCCTGCAGGCCGAGGAGATCGCCCGGCATCGCGAAATTGATGATCTGCCGGCGCCCGTCCGGCAGGGTCTTGTGTTTCATCGCCCAGCCGTCGAGCACCGTGTAGAGTTCGTCGATCGTCTCCTGCTCCTGCAGGACGAACCCGCGCGCGGGCACGCGCCGCTCGGCCACCTTCCACGAGCGAATGAAGGCCAGTTCTTTCGGCTTGAAGTCGCGAAACCCGGACATGCGGCGGATCGGGCACTGCACGCAAGGTGTCGAGATCGGGCTGTGCGGTGGTCGACGGTTCATAGGGCCCCCGTTCGTGCGACGCGGGCCATAGCAAGATCTCGGCACTCCCCGTTATGTCAAATTTAAAGGGAGGTAAAAAATATTCTTGATCGCCTCGCAGTGACGATATCCGCCGCGCCGGGCGAAGCCGGAGCGTGAGCTTGAGCGCGGGGCGCGTTCGGGAGATGCGTCCGCTTCGAACTAGCCGTTGCGGCGGCGCTCGCCCGTGAGCCAGGCCAAGAGCTGCGTGAGCAGGTATTCCATCGATCAGTCTCCCGTTGCGCGCTGTCGGCCGGCGGGCCGACGCTGCGGGGAAGGGAGCGGGGAGTCGCGGTCAAAGGGAACGGCAAGGTGCGTACGATGGCAGGCGCAGCGCGCGATCAGTCCCTCTTCGGCGGCGCAACGGCCCGACTACCTTCACCCGCCACGCGCGCGCCGCGCCTTGCGCGCGGGGGTGCCGGGCTGCGCCGCGCCGCTGCGCCAGGCCTTGAGGTTGGCGATCAGCTCGTCCGGCCGTGACGCGTGCACGGGATAGTTGCCCGCGTAGACGGCTGCCTTCGCGCAGTCGATCGACAAGTGATCGCCCTCCGAAATCTGGATCGCGCCGAACGCGCCCGAGCGGCGCCCATCGTCGATCGCGAGCCGCTCCACGCCCACGATGCACGGCTTGTCGAGCTGGCGCGCCACCACGGCCGCATGCGAGGTCCGCGCGCCTTCCGCCGTCACCAGGGCGGCGGCTTCGGCGACGGCGGCGATATCGCTCGTCTCGGCTGTGCGGCAGATCAGGATGGCGGCTCCGGCCTTTGCGCGCACTTCGGCGACGCGCGCGGGATCGAACACGGCCGCGCCGACGGCGACACCGACACCCGCCGACGTCCCCCGCGCGATGGGCGCCGCCTCCGCCGGCACATCGAGCCGCTCGTCTTTGATCGCGTCGAGATCGATCCCGTCGAGCAGCGCGAGCCCCTGCGCCGGTGACAGCTTGTGCTCGAGGATGAGATCGTGTGCGATGCGGATCGCGGCGAGCGGCGTGCGCTTGCCGGGCCGGCATTGCAGCATCAGGAGCTGGCCTTCCTCGACCGTGAACTCGAAATCCTGCATGTCGCCGAATTCGCTCTCGAGCTCGGCGCAGGCCTCGACGAGCTGGCGGTAGGCGGCGGGGGCACGCTCGCTCAAACCCTGGAGATCTTCCGCCCGGCGCCGCCCCGCGACCACGTCCTCGCCTTGCGCGTTGGCGACGAAATCGCCGTAGAGCTGCGGACTGCCGTCGGACGGATTGCGCGTGAAGCCGACGCCGGCACCGGACGCAGGGCCCAGGTTGCCGAAGGCCATCGCCTGCACCACCACCGCCGTGCCGAGATCTTCGGCAATGCCGTTGAGCTTGCGGTAGCTCTGCGCACGCTGGCTCGACCAGGAGGCGAGCACCGCCTCGATGGCGCCGGCGAGCTGCGTCATCGGGTCCACCGGGAAGCCGTGTCCGGTCTGCGCCTCGAAAACTTCCTCGAAGGCGTCGCCGAGTGCCCGCAGGCCTTCGCTGTCGAGGTCCGCGCAGTCGGGTGTGGCGTGTTCCGCCAATAGGGCCTGTTGCCGGCTCGTGAACGCTGCCGGGGCAATGCCGTGCACGACCTCGCCGTATTGGCTGATGAGGCGCCGGCGGCAATCCTGCACGAGGCGGGGGTTGCCCGTCATGCGCAACAGGCCGCCCAGGGTTTCTGCATTCAGACCGACGTTGAGTACGGTTTCCATCATGCCGGGCATGGAGACAGGCGCACCGGAGCGCACCGAGACGAGCAGCGGCCGTTTGGCATCGCCGAAGCGCCGTCCGACATGCTCCCCGAGCGCCTCCAGTTCGTCGGCGAGCACCGCATCGAGGCCGAGCAGGGCGTCGCGGCCGCTCTTGAGGTAGGCGCGGCACAGATCCGTCGGCAGCACGAAGCCCTGCGGCACCGGCAAGCCGCGTCGCGCCATGCGCATCAGGTAATGCGCCTTCGAGCCGACGATGTCTTTGCCCGGCAGCGGATGCCGGGCATCCTGGTGCGGGATGCGGAAGATGCGCACGCGCGGGCCCCGTTCGATGGTCTTCAGCATCAGGCGATGACCTCTTCCATGATGTACTCGCGCAGCGCCTGGGCGGCATGCGTCTGGCCGTCGGTCGCGGCTTCGATGGCCTTGGCGAGTTCGTGCAGCACGATGATCTGCCTCTGGTCGGAGGCCTGCTCGATCAGCCAGCGGCGCACGCTGCGCAGTTCCTCGTCCGCCTGGTGCTCGATGCCGACGAGCCGCTCTAGCGCGCTCATGAATTCGTCGAGATCGTCGCGCACGTCGGCCCGCGTGATGGAGGCCGCGCACTCGATCAGCTTGACGAGTTCCTGCGATCCGCCGAGCGCCTGCTCGGCCAGCGGGCGCAGCCGGGCGAGCGTCTCGGGCGCACAGTCCGCGGAATGCGCGAGATCGACGAGATTGGCCGCCTCTTCGAGCTCGTCAATGGCATCGTCCGTATGCTCGGCAAAGCGCAGCAGCGCCTGGGGACGGTCGAAGCGCTTGATGTCGTGCCGCGCCTCGTTGAGGAGCAGATCGGCCTTGCTCTCGAGCCGCGCGGCCGTCGCCGTGAAGCGCGTCAGCCACGAGGCGTCGCTGCCTGCGCCGCCGTGCAGGATCGCTTCGTAGAGCGCCAGCGCGAGATCGTACCCGATCGCCGCATGGGCAGCAGCGATCCGGAAGATGCCGAGCCGCTCGCTTTCGAAGTAGCCCCTGAGCCGCGCCTTGATCTCGTCGTTGATGGCCCGCCGCGACCGCCGCTGCCGCAGCCCGAGCGAAGCCGCCTTCATCGCTTCCTGCAAGAACGCGATCGCCCGCTTTTCGCTGATCAGCGCGTCGAGCCGCTGGCCATAGCGCAGCCGCGAGGCGGCCGCGAACTCGATGGCATCCGCGAGCGCTTCCTCGCCGCCGATCTCGAGAAGCCCGCGATGGCCGTAGTCGTTGTCGGCCGCCCACTTGAGGATGGCGATCGCGGGCTCCTTGCCGACGAAGCCGCGCAGGCGCTTGCGCATCTTGTTCCAGTCAATGAGGTAGACGATGCGCGAGCCCAAGTGGCCGAGGTAGCGGCGCAATTCCCCTTCGTCGGCCGCCTGGAAGGTGCCGGTGGCCAGCATGTATTCGCCGGATGCGACCGCTTCGCTACGCCGCTGCTCCGTCGTTTCCCAGGCGACCTCGAAAGCCTCGAACAGGCTCTTGAAGAATTTGAGCCGTGCACCGTGGATATCCGTATACGTAAGCGTGGTTTTGAGGTTCTCGACGCGGATGACGAGCACGTGCGCGTCCGTGGTGCCGATGTCGTTCTGGATCAGGAGGCGCCCGTCGTGCTCCGTCGCCGTCGTCGCAAGACCCGGATGGTCGAATTTCAACGGCGCCGTGCGATTGAGGCCGAGCATGAAGGCCTCGACCCGGCCCCGCCCCTCCTTGGAAAGGCCGTGCACGCGCGCCCCCGAGACCGTCTCGACCGCCGTCTCCGCCTGCAGCCGGTTGATCGCCTTGTGCGCGTCCATCACCACGAGATGCAGGCTGTCGCCCCGCGCGCGATCGCCCGAGGTGATGTCGCCGATCAGCTTCTTCGAGATCGCGCCATGGTCCGTCTCCACGAACTTCAAGGCGTCGGCGCGCGCGCGCAGGGCGGTACGCTCGTCCGGCGGCAGGCATTCGAGCATGGTGCGGATCGCGCCGGTGATCCGCCGCAGGATCTCGGGCCCGTGCGGCAGACGGTACGTGCCGGGCTTCTCCTTGCGTGCCCCCGCCACGACCTCGTCGAGCCAGACGTCGTCGAGCTTGGAGGCGATACGCTCCGCCTTCAGGTCCATGGCTGGCACGCTTGGATGTTCGGCATTGTCGCGGGCTGCCTGCAGCAGCGCGAAGTAGTATTTCACCTGATCGTTGGCGCCGAGCGACCGGGCGATGAGCTCCGGCAGCAGGATGCGGTCTTCGCCCAGTTCCGAAACGATCGCCTGCTTCACTGTCATTGCGAGGCTCCATGACGTCCGGCGGCAGAAGGCCGGAAGCCCTTGTCACGCACTTTGACCTAGCGCAACAGACGAGCGGCATGCGAGACAACATCGGGCGTGGATTGTCATATTATCTTCATGGACTTCCAGCGCCCGCCGGCAGGCACCGGATGGCCCAAGAGCTCGGCGATGGCACTCGAGATCGAACGCAAATTCCTCCTCGCGGATGACACTTGGCGCGCGCACGGCACACGCAGCGAGCGCCTGCGTGACGGGCTCGTTGCCGCCGACTCCGGCCGCAAGGTGCGCGTGCGCATCTACGAAAAGCGGTCGACGCTGACCGTGAAATCGAAGGAGGAGGCCGGTACCCGCGCGGAATTCGAGTACGACATTCCCCGTCCCGATGCGCTGGAGCTGCTGGAGAAGCACTCGAGCGACATCATCGTGAAGACGCGCCACTACGTGGTGTTCGAGGGTTTCACCTGGGAGATCGACGAGTACGCCGATCAGCTGGCCGGCATCATCATCGCCGAGGTCGAATTGCCGGCCCTCGATGTGCCGCTGCCTTTGCCGCCTTGGGCCGGCAAGGAGGTCACGGGCCTGCCCGAATACAAGAAGATCAACATGCTGCGCCGCCGTCCCAGCGAATGAGGCTCCGTCCCGCCGGCTCCGCTGACGCTATTCACAGCAATGTCACGCACACGGTGTGAATAGTGACGCACCGTTTTCTGCGGCCGGCAGACGCCGGACGCCCAAGACCAGCAGCGAGAGATCCGTGGACAAGAAACATCAAGGCGGCCCCTCCGAGCCGAGCAAGCGCGACCGCATCGAGGCCGAGATCGCTGACAGCCTCGACGAGGAACTCGAGCTGGAGATGGACGACGACCGGCTTGCCTCCCTCGTCGGCGACATGGCCGAGCATCCCGAGCCGCTGGTGGGCGGCCGCGCCTTCTACTTCAAGGAGCTGCTGCGGCTGCAGAAGGAACTCGTCAAGCTGCAGGACTGGGTGGTGCATTCCCGCTCCAAGGTCGTCGTGCTGTTCGAAGGGCGCGATGCGGCCGGCAAGGGGGGCGCCATCAAGCGGGTCGCCCAGCGCCTCAATCCGCGCGTCTGCCGCGTGGTGGCACTCCCGGCGCCCAGCGACCGCGAGCGCACCCAGTGGTATTTCCAGCGCTACGTCGAGCACCTGCCGGCCGGCGGCGAGATCGTGCTGTTCGACCGCAGCTGGTACAACCGCGCGGGCGTCGAGCGCGTCATGGGTTTCTGCTCGGAGGCCGAGGTCGAGGACTTCTTCCGCTCCGTGCCCGAGTTCGAACGCATGCTCGTGCGCTCCGGCACCAAGCTCATCAAGTACTGGTTCTCCATCACGCACGAAGAGCAGCATCTGCGCTTCCAGATGCGCATCCACGATCCGCTCAAGCAGTGGAAGCTGTCGCCCATGGATCTGGAATCCCGCAACCGCTGGGCCCAGTACACCAAGGCCAAGGAGGACATGCTCGCGCGCACGCACATCCCCGAAGCACCCTGGTGGATCGTCGAGGCCGTGGACAAGAAGCGCGCGCGGCTCAACTGCATCGCGCATCTGTTGACGCAGGTGCCTTATGCCGAGGTCCCGCATCCCCAGGTCGCGCTGCCCGTGCAGCCCGGCATCTCCGGCTACGAGCCCAAGCCCATCCCGCCCGACATGTTCGTGCCCTCGAAATACTAGGGCGCCCCTGCGTCCGGCGACGCCTGCCGGGTCTAGTCTGCGATTGGAGATCCGAGGATCATGAGCTTCCTGCTCCTCCCGTTCACGCCGCGCTACGTCGTGCTGACGCTGTCCCTTCTGCTGGCGGCGGCAGCCGGCGCGGCGATCGCGCTCCTGCCCGAGACGTGGGTTTGGACGATCCCTCTCGCCGGTGTCTTCGGGCTCCTCAGTCTCGTCGGCCTGATCGATCTCGTGCAGCGTAAGCACGCGATCCTGCGCAACTATCCGATCTCGGCGCACCTGCGCTTCCTGCTCGAGCGCATCCGGCCCGAGATCCGGCAGTACTTCCTCGAGGACGACAAGGACGGCATGCCGTTCCCGCGCGACAAGCGCGCGATCGTCTACCAGCGCGCCAAGGGCCAGCTCGACAAGCGTCCCTTCGGCACCCAGTACAACGTCTACGGCGACCAGTACGAGTGGATGCACCATTCGCTGGCCGCCAAGAGCCCGCGCCAGGAACACTTCCGCGTCACGGTGGGCGGGCCCGACTGCACCAAGCCCTACGCGCTCTCGGTGTTCAACATTTCCGCGATGAGCTACGGCGCGCTCTCTGCCAACGCGGTGCGCGCGCTCAACAAGGGCGCCCAGATGGGCGGCTTCGCCCACGACACCGGGGAGGGCGGCTTCAGTCCGTATCACCGCCGGCATGGCGGCGACATCATCTGGGAGATCGGCTCGGGCTATTTCGGCTGCCGCGATGCCGAAGGCCGCTTCGATCGCAAGAAATTCGCCGAGGTCGCCGCCGACGAGCAGATCAAGATGATCGAGATCAAGCTGTCCCAGGGCGCCAAGCCCGGCCACGGCGGCGTGCTGCCGGCTGCGAAAGTCACGCGCGAGATCTCGCGCATCCGGGGCGTGCCGCGCGGAAAGGACTGCATTTCGCCGCCCGCCCATTCCGCTTTCTCGACGCCCGTCGAACTCGTCCGCCTGATCGCCGAGCTGCGCACGATGTCGGGCGGCAAGCCCACCGGCTTCAAGCTCTGCATCGGCCATCCCTGGGAGTTCATGGCCATCGTCAAGGCCATGCTGGAGACGGGCATCACGCCCGACTTCATCGTCGTCGACGGCAAGGAGGGCGGCACGGGCGCGGCCCCACTCGAGTTCATGGACCACATCGGCATGCCGCTGCGTGACGGGCTCACCCTCGTGCACAACACGCTCGTCGGTGCGGGGCTCAGGAGCCGCATCAAGATCGGCGCCTCCGGCAAGATCACATCCGCCTTCGACATGGCACGCGTGATGGCGTTGGGCGCGGACTGGTGCAACGCCGCCCGCGGCTTCATGTTCGCCGTCGGCTGCATCCAGGCCGAGCAGTGCCACACGGGCAAGTGCCCGACCGGCGTGACGGCGCAGAACTTCAGCCGCCGCCGCGCCATCGTCGTATCGGACAAGGCCGAACGCGTCGCGAACTATCACAAGGAAACGCTGCACGCGCTGGCCGAACTCGTCGCCGCCGCCGGGCTCGATCACCCGTCCGATCTGCGCCCCGAGCACTTCATGCGCCGGCAGGGTTCGGACAAGTTCGCGAGCTACGCCGAGCTCTACGTGCAGTTGGCGCCGGGCGAACTGGTCCACGGCTCGATCTCGGACGCCCGCTTCAAGTCCTGGTGGGATCTGGCCCGCGCCGACAGCTTCGCCCCGGCCAAGCCACGCCCCACGCCGGAACTCCTCGCAACCGCCTAGCGCCGAGAGGTCAGCGCTTCACCGGAAGCCAGATCTCGCGAGATTGGCCTGCGCACGCACGGGCCATCCGACCTCTGGCTTGACAGTAAGTGTAATTGCACATATATGTGCTGCATGGATAAGCCCCTTACAGCCCCCGAACTCGCAGCCGCCTGCGTCTGCCTCGGCATCCGCAAGACGGCACGACACGTGGCCCGCCGCTACGACGACGCCTTCCGCCCCTTGGGCATAACGTCGGGACAATTCTCGATTCTCGCCGCGCTGTTGCGTGACGAGCCTGTCGCCCTGGGCGCGCTCGCGGACGTGCTGGGCATGGATCGGACGACACTCAACCGAAACCTCAAGCCTCTCGATAGCGACAAGCTTGTCGCCACCACGGCCTCCAAGGACGACCGCCGCGTGCGCGGATTGGTTTTGACGGCGAAGGGCCGCAGCCTTCTGGACAAGGCCATCCCGATCTGGCGCAAGGCCCAGGCCGATAGCTACGAGCGCCTGGGCGGCATTCCGTGGCCCAAGTTCCGATCTCAACTGCAGGCTTTGAGCTGAAACCACGCCGAAGCGAGCACCTAATCATAACGCGCGGGAGATATGTGCAATTACACTCAATATATCGCGCTGCTGTCGTTGGCCTCACGACCGCGTGGAGCGGACGACCACGAGAGGTCCTCGTCGCCGCCCTCCACTGAAGCTGCATCGCATCCGCATCGATAGGCCCTGCCTTCTCTCAACCCCGCTCAGCAAAGGAAAATGTCATGGAAAAGTATCTCGTGCCTCTCAGCGTCGTTCTCTCTGCCGTCAGCCTGTTTGCCATTGCTGCGTGGTACGTCATTCCCGCTTCGGACAAGTACCCGCGCAACAGGGCCCTCGTGCCGTTCCTGCTGCCGCACACCTTCCGCTTCCTCGGGCTCTGGTTCCTCGTTCCCGGCGTGACCGCACCGACGATCGATCCGGGTTTTACGCAACCGGCGGCATGGGGCGATCTTGTCGCCGCGGGTTTGGCCTGGCTCGCCATCCTGGCTCTGCGCGGGCAGTGGTCCGGTGCTCCCGCGCTCGTCTGGCTGTTCAGCGTCGTCGGCGTGCTCGACCTTCTGGACGCGATGTATCAGGGCAATCTGCGATTGACGTCACCGGGTGAGCTTGGCGCGACGTTTCTCATCCCGGCCGTGTTCGTGCCGCTCCTCCTGGTATCGCACGTGCTGATCGTGAGGCGGATGCTCCGCGGGTGAGGGCGACCGGCGCCCTGATCCCAGATCCAAAGCATCGTCGTGCAGAAGGATTGGCCAACATGTCCTGGCTCGAAAACAAGATCCCGCCACCCATCGTCGTTCTCCTCGTCGCCGCGGCGATGTGGCCTCTGGCCGGCGTAGCGCCGAGGCTTCCACTGGATGGACTGGCGCGGTGGATCGCCGCTTCGGTCTTGGGGCTCGGCGGCCTGTTCGTCCTGCGCGCCGGGGTCCAGCGCTTCCGTCACGCGGCAACGACGATCAATCCTGTGAACATCGAGGCGGCGTCGACGCTGGTGACGTCGGGCATCTTCGCCTACACCCGCAACCCCATGTATGTCGGGATGACGCTGCTCCTGCTTGGATGGGCAGCGGTTCTCGGCGGAGCATGGTCGCTCCTCGGTCCGCTCGTGTTCGTCCTCTGGATCAACCGATTTCAGATCGTGCCGGAGGAACGCGTGCTGAGCGCCAAGTTCGGACCGCGCTACGAAGCCTACCGAAAGAACGTGCGCCGCTGGATTTGATGCCTCGGCCGGCACGCAGCTGCCGGGGAGGGGCTTCAACCCCTCCACAGGATGCCTACACCAGGAGCGGCTTGGCTTCGGCAACGCCCGCCTGCAGCAGCGGCAGGAACGCGTCGATCATCTTGCCGGGCGAGATGCGGTCGACGTGCGCACCGACGTTCATCGCCGCGACAATCGCGCCGTCGTGCCGCCGCACCGGCACCGCGATCGAGCGGAAGCCCAACTCGGCCTCCTGGTCGACGAGGGCGTATCCCTGCTGGCGGTCGGCGATGATCCGCGCCTTCAGCACGCTCCTGTCGACGATGGTGAAGGGCGTGACGGCCTTCAGGTCGAGCGCCGCGAGGTGCTGGTCGAGATCGTCGTCGCTCAAGCGCCCGAGCAGCACGCGCCCGACCGAACTCGACGCCGCCGGCAATCGCAATCCGAGTTCGAGCCCCGTGGTGAACACGCGCGCCGGGCTCGCCCGCGCGATGAACACGGCTTGCCGGCCGTCGAGCACCGCCGCCGAGCAAACTTCCCGCGCGCGGTCCGCGATGCGATCCATGATGGGCTGCAGGATGGTCGCGACCTGGTTCGAGCCGAGATACGCCGTGGCGAGCGTCAGGATGCGCGGCGTCAAAGCGTAGTGCTTGTTGTCGCTCGCGACGTAGCCGCCGGCTTCGAGCGTGAAGAGTGTCCGCCTAGCGGTCGCCCGCGCGAGACCGGCTGCTTTGGCCAATTCGCTCAGCGTCATGGGACGCCGGCTCGCATTGAAGGCATCGATGATGCGCAGCCCGCGCGCCAAAGTCTCGAGGAACTCGCTGCCGTGCTCGCGCGCGGCGGCCTCTTCTTCCTCGCTGCGTTTGATGGCCGGCATGGCCGAAACCTCGTCAGATGGACCGCTGGCGGCAGGTCCCCATTGCGCGACCGGACCGCCATGACTGGCCGTCGTATTGCAAAAATGTACGCAGACCGAACAATATCTGCAAGATCCGAACGGCCCGAGGCCGAGCGGCCCGCCATGCCCAGCGCCCGATAAACGAGCGCAAAGCCCACATTTTATGCGGCTTTCAAGCTTGACGGCTGACCCAAGGCGGATAAGCTTTGAGAGAACAGACTGTGCGGTAGGCGGACATAAGCGGCTAAAACACAACCGGATAAAAGGAGGGCGCCCGTGCTGAGCCAGCAAGAGAACGACCACATCACCCGCATCGGTCCGGGCACTGCCGCGGGCAAGCTCATGCGCCAGTACTGGCAGCCCGTCGCTCTCACCGTCGAACTGGGGGGCTCCCGGCCGGTGAAGGCCGTGCGTCTCCTCGGACAGAACTTCGTCGTCTTCCGCGACGCGCAGGGCCGCTACGGCATGCTCGACCGCGATTGCCCGCACCGTGGCGCGGACCTCGCGTTCGGCCGGCTGGAGAACGGCGGCCTGCGCTGCGCCTTTCACGGCTGGCTGTTCGACGTCGACGGCAAATGCCTCGAGACGCCGGCCGAGCCGCCCACGAGCCGCATCTGCCAGGGCATCCGGCAGGGCGCCTATCCCATCCGCGAGAAGAACGGCATCCTGTTCGCCTACCTCGGCAAGGACAGTCCGCCGGCCTTCCCGGAACTCGATTGCTTCGTGGCGCCGGACGCCTACACGTTCGCCTTCAAGGGCCTGATGGAGTGCAACTGGCTGCAGGCGCTGGAAGTCGGCATCGACCCGGCGCACGCCTCGTTCCTGCATCGCTTCTTCGAGGATGAGGACACTGCGACGGCCTATGGCAAGCAGTTCCGCGGCGCCTCCGCCGACAGCGACCTGCCGATGACCAAGATCCTGCGCGAGTACGAGCAGCCGATCATCAATGTCGAGCGCACCGAGTTCGGCCTGCGCCTCATCGCGCTGCGCGAGATCGATGCGGAGCGCACGCACGTGCGCGTCACCAACCAGGTGTTCCCGCACGCCTTCGTCATCCCGATGAGCGCCGACATGACCATCACGCAATGGCACGTGCCGGTCGACGACACGAACTGCTACTGGTACGCGATCTTCACGAGCTACAGCACGCCCGTCGACAAGGACAAGATGCGCGCCCAGCGGCTCGAACTGTACGAGCTGCCGGATTACCGCTCGCGCAAGAACAAGAGTAACGACTACGGCTTCGACGCCCACGAGCAACAGACGCAGACCTATACGGGCATGGGCGCGGACATCAACGTGCACGACCAGTGGGCGGTCGAGTCCATGGGGGCCATCCAGGATCGCACGCGCGAGCATCTGGGCCAGTCCGATCGCGCCATCATCCTCTACCGCCGCCTCCTGCGCGAGCAGATCGCCAAGGCCGCAGCGGGCGAACCGGCCATGATGGTTCTCGACGACCGCACGGCACGCATGGTGCAGGGCCCCGCGACCATGGATGGCATCGGTCCGACGCGCGGCTGGGAGACCTACTGGATGGAGGTCGACGTCAAGCGCCGTCGTCGCGCGCCATGGGCGGCCCCGGTCCCGGCCGATATCGCCGAGCGCGCGCCGCACCTGGTTTCCGCGGCCGAGTGATCACCTCGTGGGGGCGGCGTGATGAGCTTCGTCGAAAAGTACGGACTGTGGTCTGAAGAGCAGCGCCGCCAGGCCGATGCGATAAAGGACGAGATCGAGAAGCGTGGCCTCGAGGTGGTGCGCTTTTCCTTCCCCGACCAGCACGGCATCCTGCGCGGCAAGACGCTGGTGGCGTCTGAGGCCGTGGGCGCCTTGCGCAGCGGCTGCATGATTACCACCACGATGTTCGCGAAGGACACCTCGCACAAGACCGTGTTCCCCGTGTTCAGCGCTGGCGGCGGCTTCGGCATGCCGGAGATGCAGGGCGGCGCCGACGTGGTGATGATCCCCGACCCGGCGACCTTCAGGGTTCTGCCCTGGGCGAGCAAGACCGGATGGGTCCTGTGCGACGTCTATTTCGCGGACGGGCGCCCGGTTCCCTTCTCGACGCGGCATCTCTACCGCAACGTGCTGCGCGGCCTGGCCGACGCGGGCTTCGACTACATGGCGGGGCTTGAGGTCGAGTTCCACGTCTTCAAGGTCGAAGATCCGAAGATGCAGCCGGGCGATGCGGGCCAGCCCGGGGAGCCGCCGGTCGTTTCGCTGCTCTCGCACGGCTATCAATACCTGACCGAGCAGCGCTACGACCAATTGGAGCCCGTGCTCGAGATCATCCGCCGTGACGTCGTCGCGCTGGGCCTGCCCGTGCGCTCCGTCGAGGTGGAGTTCGGGCCGAGCCAGTGCGAGTTCACGTTCCGGCCGGGCGTCGGCCTGGAGCCGGCGGACCTCATGATCCTGTTCCGCAGCGCCGTGAAGCAGATCGCGCATCGGCACGGCTATCACGCGACCTTCATGTGCCGGCCGCGCATCCCCAACGTCGTCTCGTCTGGCTGGCATCTGCACCAGTCGCTGCGCGACCGCA
>RXJK01000241.1 GCA_003963125.1 Hyphomicrobiales bacterium | reverse complement strand
GCGGCCCGCCCCCTGGCTCGCCTCGATTTAGGCCGCGAGGCCATCGACGATCGCCTTGTCGACCACGATCGGCAGGATGCCGTTCTGGAAGCAGTTGGCGAAGAAGATGTCGCCGAAGCTCGAACCGATGATGGCGCGGATGCCCATCTCGTGAATGGCCCACACCGCGCCTTCGCGGGACGACCCGCAACCGAAGTTGGGACCTGTGACGAGGATCTGGGCCTGCCTGTAGGGCTCGCGATTGAGAACGAACTCGGGGTTCTCGGAGCCGTCAGGCAGGTAGCGCAACGAGCCGAACGCCCACTTGCCGAGCTTGCCGCGGATGTTGTTGCCGACGAGGCGCTCGATGCGGATCACGACATCGGTGTCGATGTTCTCCCGCATGATCGGAGCGGCAATGGCCGTGAGGGCCTTGAAGGGCTCAGGCATGGGACACCTCCAGCGAACGGACATCCGCGATGGCGCCCGCGATCGCGGCCGCCGCGGCCATCGCGGGGCTCGCGAGATGCGTGCGCGCCTGGGGGCCCTGGCGGCCGATGAAATTGCGGTTGGAGGTCGAGACGGACCGCTGGCCCGGCGGCACCGTCTCCCCGTTTGCGGCGAGGCACATGGAACAGCCGGGCTCGCGCCACTCGAAGCCGGCTTCCGTGAATATGCGGTCGAGGCCCTCGCTCTCGGCGGCTTTTTTCACGGCCTCGGAGCCGGGCACCACCCAGGCGCGCACATTGCCGGAAACCTTGCGGCCTTTCGCAACGCCGGCCGCCGCACGCAAGTCGCTGAGCCGGCTGTTGGTGCAGGAGCCGATGAAAACCCAGTCGACCGGTGTGCCTGCGATGGGTCGTCCGGGCGAGAGCCCCATGTAGTCGAGCGCGGTGGCAGCCGCCTGGCGCTTTTCCGGGTCTGCCAATGCGGCAGGATCGGGCACGATGCCATCGACGCCGATGACGTGCTCTGGGCTGATACCCCACGTGATCTGCGGTGCCAGACGGCTCGCGTCGACGACGACCTCGCGATCGTAGGTCGCGCCGGGGTCGCTCGGCAGCGCGCGCCATGCCGCCTCCGCTTGCTCCCAAAGAGCGCCGCTCGGTGCATAGGGACGGCCTTTCAGGTACGCGTATGTCGTCTCATCCGGTGCGATCAGCCCCATTTTGGCGCCGAGCTCGATCGAGAGGTTGCAGATCGTGAGGCGACCCTCGATGCTCATGTCCCGAATGGCGCTGCCGCCATATTCCACGGCGTAGCCCGTCCCGCCCGCCGCTCCGATCTGGCCGATCAGCGCGAGGATCAGGTCCTTGGGCGTGATGCCCGCCGCCAGCTTGCCTTCGAAGCGGGCCAGCATGGTGCGCGGACGGCGCTGGATCAGCGTCTGCGTCGCCAGCACGTGGGCGAGCTCGCTCGAGCCGATGCCGAAGGCGAGAGCGCCGACGCCGCCATGCGTGCAAGTGTGGCTGTCGCCGCAGACGATCAGGCTGCCGGGGATGCTCAGGCCAAGCTCCGGCCCGATCACGTGCACGATCCCCTGCCCCGCCTGACCGATGTCGAACAGCGTCACGCCCGTCGCGCTCGTTTCCGCGCGCAAGGCCGCGAGCAGCTCGAGGCCGACCTTGCTCGTTCCAGCTCGACCTGGCGCGCTGGAGATGGCGTGATCGGGCGTCGCGAACGTGAGTTCAGGATTGTGAACGGTGAGGCCCCGCGACTTGATGTCGAGGAGGCCGCGGGAGCCGCCGAGATCGTGCAGCAGATGCCGATCGATGTGCAGAAGCGCGGTGTCTTCGCCCAGGTCCAGCACCACATGGTCGTCCCAGATCTTGCGGAATAGCGTGCGGGGCGGCGCCACGGCAAACCTCCAAGGGCATGAGCGACTGCAATCGACTTCGAAGACCGGATCGGCATCGTAACGGCTTGTGGCCAAGTTGCGGACTACCCGTCTCGAATATGTGTCTTCTGGTGCGTGCAAATCCGCCGTGAGTGGCGGGTGCCGACGCACCAAACGCGCCTGCGAGCAAAAGCATGCCCACGTGGCCCTGCCGCACGCCACGCCTGCGGTGCATCCGCGAAAAGGAACTGTCGCGCCGTACGCATGGACATCCCATGCGCCGGATCGGCTATGATCGCTCTTCAACCCGCGCGGACTTAATGCGCTCAGGGGACTTAGGGATGGACGTACTGATTTGCGGCGGTGGCATCGGTGGGCTTGCGCTTGCCCTGTGGCTGCACAAGAAGGGCATCGCGGCGCCCGTGTTCGAAGCCACGGCGCAATTGCGGGCCGTCGGCGCCGGCATCAACCTGCTGCCGCACGCGATGGCCGAGCTGGCGGAGCTGGGGCTCGCCCCGGCGCTCGAGGCGCGCGGCGTGAAGACGGCCGAGAGCGTGTTCTTCAACCGCTTCGGCCAGCTCATCTACCGCGAGCCCGCCGGACGTGCGGCCGGTTTCCCTCATCCGCAGGTCTCGATCCATCGCGCGGACTTGCACGAGGTTCTGGTTTCGGCCGTGCGCGAGCGTCTTGGCGCCGATCGTCTGATGCTGGGTTGGCGCCTTGCCCGCGCCGAGCAGAGCGACAGCGGTGTCACGGCATACTTCACGTCCGCAAGCGGCGAGGCGCTTGCGCCGCAGCACGGGCAGCTGCTCATCGGCTGCGACGGCATCCACTCGGCGTTGCGCCAGCAGCTCCATCCAGGAGATGGCGGACCTGTCTATTCGGGCGTGAACATGTGGCGCGGCGTGACACCGTGGCCGGCATTCCTGTCGGGTGCGAGCATGGTGCGCGCGGGATGGCTGAAGACGGGGAAGATGGTGATCTACCCCGTGCGCGAGAACATCGACCCGCAAGGCCGCCAGCTTCTGAACTGGGTCGCCGAGATCGAAACCCCCAAGCATCGCCTCTGGGATTGGAACCGGCAGGGCAAGCGCGAGGACTTCCTCTGGGCCTTCGAGGATTGGCATTTCGACTGGCTCGACGTGCCGGCCATGATCGCTGCGACGGAAGAGATCTTCGAATTCCCCATGGTCGACAAGGATCCCCTGCCGCGCTGGTCATACGGCCGTTTGACCTTGCTCGGGGATGCCGCCCATCCGATGTATCCGCGCGGTTCGAACGGAGCCGCGCAGGCCATCATCGACGCGCGCGTCCTTGCCCAGAGCATCAGCGCGCATGGAGCGTCGGCGGACGCGCTTCAAGAGTACGAGCGCAAGCGGCTTGCCGCGACATCGGCCGTCGTGCTGGCGAACCGCTCGCGTCCACCCGACGTCATCCTGCAGAAGGTTTTCGAGCGCACCGGCGATAGGCCTTTCGCGAATATTCAGGACGTCATCAGTGAGGATGAGCTGGCCGCCATTTCGGCGAGTTACAAGACCACCGCGGGCC
>RXJK01000134.1:2781-3507 GCA_003963125.1 Hyphomicrobiales bacterium | reverse complement strand
GGAGGGCTCGGCACCAGCGTTGCCTCGATCATCGACGCCATCAACGACGCCTGGTCCGCCAAGGGCGTCGCGATCCTGGTCGATCTCGGCGCTGCCGAGACCAACAGCGAGATGGCGGTCGAAATGCTGGAGCCGGCACAGCGCGATCTCGTTGTCGTCTGCAACGCGCCGATCGTCGAGGGCGCCGTGATGGCGGCGACCGAAGCCGCCGGCGGCAGCACATTGGCCCAGGTGCGGGCCGTTGCCGAGGAACTCTCTGCCGACTGACGCGTCGGCGAAGTGAAGATGGATGATGAGCATGCTGGACAAGGCGGACGGACATATCTTCAGCGGCAATGTGCGGCTGGTACACGCGGTGGGCATGCATGCGCGGCCGGCCGTCAAGCTGACCAAGCTTGCCAAGAAGTTCCAGGCCCAGATTTCCGTCCGGGTCGAAGGCGCGGCCGACTGGATCAATGCCAAGAGCGTGGCCAAGATCATGGCGATGCGCGCCGCGCACGGCAGCACGATCGAGATCAAGGCGTCCGGCAGTGACGCGGAGGCGGCGGTGGCCGCGCTGGTCAATCTGATCGCAACCGACTTTCCGGACGAGGCGTCATAACATGCAGGGGAGCGCTGCAGGACTGGCTTACCGCGGCCGAACCGCCTCGATCGGTTTTGCCCATGGCCCCTTCGTCCGTGTCGACGTCGACACCAGGGACGCGCGGGTGGCCGGTACGCTGGTCG
>RXJK01000134.1:0-2731 GCA_003963125.1 Hyphomicrobiales bacterium | reverse complement strand
GAATAAGCTACGACCAACTCAAGACCGCTTTGATCCCTGATATTAAGCGACGCGAGATCGCTCTGGTGTTTGACAGCAAAACCATCTCAAGTGGCTGGTACGGTTACGAGATATTCAAACGGCTGATTCCGCTCTTTGATCGCAAAAGCAATCACAGCGTTCTCGCTGGCGATTATCTCGGCGATAACGAGAATCAGTCGATGCTGTTCACAGCCATGAACGACAGCGTCACATTGCGACGGGATGTCGATTTCGAACACAGCACGCAATTTTTTATCGTCTATATCAACAACTTGACGGAGGCGATGATTCGCCGCTTCGACGAGGGTCTGACAGGTTACAAAGCCTACGTCGGCTACGCCGACACAACGTACTCGTCAGTCTTCAAATTCCTGATCTCAACCATGCTTGTGAACGTGTGCGTGAAGCATGGTAACATCATCATTCAGGGTCACGAAGATGATCGGAACCTGGACAAGGACGTCAATATGTCCGGGTATCCGTTCGAGGAAAATGGCTATGTCTGCCGCAGCATTCCTTCATATCTCGAAGGAACGCTTCTTTCGTACAAGATCGAACGACCGGTGATCGAAGGGTTCGAGGAAGACCTCGAATTTTCCCTAAACGCTATTAGCGCATCGCCGCTTCCGTTCACCGACTTCGAGGTGAGGGTTGAAGAGGCAAAACTCGCGTACTTAAAGAACGAGAAGGCAGGTTCGATGGCGCGCGCCGGACTTGAGAATGTGAGCAACGTCGAGCTTGCCGCTCGCATCAAGGAAAAGGTGTTGGATAGCTACATTTACAACATGGCATTCGACGTTGAGCACAATGTCCAGAAATTCAACATAATCATTGAGCTGCCATCAGTCGATGGAGCGAGTCCAGTGAGGCTCTTGGCCGCGCTGGAATATCAGGCGGTGAACAAGGTCTTGCGGCTTATCACCCTGTATTAGTCTAGCAGATCTGTCGACCGGCCCGCGGGTCAGCCGGATGCAAGCAGATGTGCAGCAAAGATGAGAGCGCCTACTCGCCGTTCATTTCCCTTGGGCCCCGATCCACAATGCCGCCGCACCCGTATTTTCCAATTCCTTTGAAGTCGGCCGCTTCAATATGGTGTAGCCAGAAGAGTCAAACGCCTTCGTAACTGCCTCTGGCGATGTATTCAATTCAGCCGCAATTTTATTCGCAAATGACGGGTCGTTTGGTGACACCGCAAGACGATACGCCTCGTCGCTAGCCGGCAGAAAACCAGCAGCCCATTCGACTGAATTCCTTGTTTCATCTATTTTACTTACCGCTTCCTTTGCATTGCCGTTGATAACGTTTCCAATTGCAGATACGATTCTTATTTGTTTGTTTAGATCTTCATTATTGTCAGCTAACGCCTTATTGTCTGTCTCCAGCTGCGCTATTCGTGTTTTGAAGTCCTTATATTCAAATACAACCTCCGACCATTTTGGAGAAAGAATCATAAACCCGCCTGCTACGCCGTAAATGGCCGTGGTTATGGCGATAGCTTTCGCGATCCACCCTGTCCGAACGGACACAATGACTAGGGCGACGCCAGCTACTACGCAGGCGGACAAGGATGCTTGAAACAGCCAAGCGCTGTACGCCATCGGCGTCATGTGTTGTTCCCCTCTCTATTCAACTCGGTGACAGCAAGTCTAAACTGAAATCCTCGCATTGGCGCCCAGTTCGCCCAAAGCTGCCTCCACTGACCGACCTTGTATCGATACCTAGCTGCGGCTTCTTCGCTGTAGATAGCGTTGACCGCCGTGTTGTAGGCGATAGCCTGAACGCACCTATACGCAGGTGGGGCATCTGCCGCGACTCGCTGCATCCTTCCGCGACCGGTCCGCAAAAGCTCGTTGCTCAGCGGTACCTCTTCAATGTCGGCTAAGACATTATGGAGGCGGCTTCGCAGTCCGCGATGCTCACGTGCCCCACCCGCGGGATCAATTACAAGCAACATCACCCCTGAGAGGGCTGACGCCACCAACGGCAATAGCGGGCCGAATGGGACGAGATCAATCATCCCCGCAATTGCACTGGTCCCAAGAAAAACTTGAAGGCCTGTAAGAAAACGATTGAGCCTAGCCAGGAACTGCTCTCGGATTGAATGGTATGCGATTGCCTCAATAAGTTGGAACCGAAGAGCATGAGCTTCGTCGGACCTCACTTCCGCGTCGGCGGCGGGGGTGGAGGAGCGAACGGTGTGTCCGACTTGCGTTGAGGCTCCTGACGTGGCGGGGGCGCTGGGCGAGGCGGCGGGGAGGGACGCGGTGGCGGTGGAGGTGTAGGGCGCGGTTCTTTTGATGCGTGCCATCCTGCTTCTTCCATATTTATCGCTCCTTATTTCACCCTTGGCGTTAGCCAAATATCCGCTGGAATAAATAAACTTGCAACGTTGCGGGCGGCAGTACGGACGGTTTAGTCACAAGATTAAGAAGCGCTCCGAAAGGAGCTCACTACTAAAGTCCCTAGATGCCATATCGCAGGGCAGGCGGTACTCAGCTTTTTTTCTGGTGCTGCCAAAATACAGTTGCATGTGACCAAGCGGGAGGCCCCTCACCCCAGCGTCTCCCCTATCGCCAGGGCCAACCTCTCCACCCCGTCCCTTGTCTGCGCCGCGTCGCACGCCGCGTAGCCCAGCACCAGCCCTTGGGTCGGCGCGGTGTTCTGGAAATATTTCGACAGCGGCGAGACGTTGATCGCCCTCTTTGCCGCG
>RXJK01000100.1 GCA_003963125.1 Hyphomicrobiales bacterium | reverse complement strand
ACTGCCGACCGGATAGTCCTCCGGGCGTCCGTAGGCGCGATAACCGTAGGACGGGCCGTAATTCCACGCGCGATAATGGCGGCGATAGGCATAGGGGCCGCTGCAGACCCTGACGCCGTGCCGCCACGTGCAGGCGACCTTCTCGGCAATCGGGCCGGCATCCGGTCTCGCGGGTGCGCTTGCGGCATGGGCGCTGCTGGCCAGCGCCAGAGCTGCCAGTAGTCCCAGTGCGATCTGTTTCATGGCTCCTCACTCGTCTCCGTTGCAGACTGAGGGGACAACGCGGGCGATTTCGACAAGTGCCCGTGGCCAATGCACGCCGCCACGGGCGGCGATGGGCCTGCAGCAGGATATCGACCACGGGCTTGAACTGCGCCCCGTAACACCGTAATCTGGTCAGAATGACCAGAAAATCTCGCACACACACACCAAAGCCGCGGCGGAAGCTGCCGGCCAATTACTGGCGCCTACAAGATGCCAAGGCCCGGTTCAGCGAGCTTGTCCGCCGCGCCAAGGAAGACGGGCCGCAGCATGTCACGCTGCATGGACGCGAGGAGGCCGTCATCCTCTCCACCGCTGAATTCCAGAAGCTTAAGGGAACCCTCACCGGCGCGGCGCTTGTCGATCTGTTCCGCTCATCGCCGCTGCGCGAGGTGGAGTTTGGTGCATCCTCCGTCCGGGCCCCCGTGCGCGACGTAAAATTGTGAGCGGCTTCCTTCTCGACACCAATGTGCTGTCGGAAATCAACCGGCCGCGGCCGGACCGCAACGTCGTTGCCTTTCTTTCGTCGCAGCCGCTCGAAGCGCTTTTCGTGAGCAGCGTGACGTTCGCCGAGATCCGCTATGGCATCGAGCGCCTCACCGACACCGCCCGGCGAAAGCTTCTCGATGACTGGCTGCAGCACAAGCTGCGCCCCATGTTCGCGCAGCGCATCCTCGACGTCACCGAAGACATCATGTTGCGCTGGCGCCTCCTGCTCGAGGAAGGCCGCCAGCGCGGACATACCTTCTCGCAGCCGGATCTCATCATCGCAGCGACGGCTCTGCACCACGGGCTGACAGTTGTGACGCGGGACATACGCGAATTCGACGCAGCGGGGACGCCCGTTTTCAACCCCTGGCTCGCCCGCTGAGCGAGCGGCCCGGCCAGCGAAACACGCGCCGCGTTCGACGCCACCGGGCTGCCGAACCGGTCTCTCGTCCCAAAACGCCGGTACTTGGCCGCGAGGCGGACCGTCGTGTCAAACCACGTTAGAAGTAACGGTTGCGAAATTGGTCGGAGCGGGGAGATTCGAACTCCCGACCCCCTGCTCCCGAAGCAGGTGCGCTACCAGGCTGCGCTACGCTCCGCCCGACCTTCGCAAGGCTGAAACAGGGCCAGAGGCCCGTCGGCTGCCCGCCTCGGTGGCAGCGACGGCGGGTTATAGCGGGCCGGGCCTGCGGCTGCAAGCGAAGGTCGCGTGCCAACTCGGATAATGCCGGGCGCTGCGCCGGCGCGATATTCTCAGGCCTGAATCCAGGCCGCAGCCGCCTCACACGTGCTGGCCACCGTTGATGTGCAACTCGGCGCCGTTCACGTAGCTCGACTGGTCCGTGCAGAGGAAATAGATGGCCTTGGCCACCTCCTGCGGTTCGCCCAGGCGGCCCATGGGGATGTTCTCCTCCACGATCTTCTGGGTGCCCGGCGACAGAATGGACGTGTCGATCTCGCCCGGAGAGATGGCGTTCACGCGAATGCCGCGGGGGCCGAAGTCGTGCGCCATCTCGCGGGTGAGGCCCGCCAGCGCCGCCTTGGAGGTGGCGTAGGCGGCGCCGGCGAAGGGGTGCACACGGCTGCCGGCGATGGAACTCACGTTGACGACGGCGCCCTTGGCGCGCTCGAGTTCCTCGATGAGCCCGCGAGCCAGCATGATCGGCGCGAAGAAGTTGATCTGGAAGACGCGCTGCCAGTCGGCCAGCGGCATCTCGATGGAGCCGAGGCGTGCGCCGCCCGCGCCCTTGGGAGAAATGGCGGCGTTGTTGACGAGGGCGTTGAGGCGCCCGCCCTGGGCGCGCAGGCGCACCTTCATCTCGGCGATGGCCTTCAGGGTGGAGTCCGGGTCGGCCAGATCGACCTGAATGTGGTCCTCGGGGCCGGCTTCCCAGGGGCAGTTCTCCGGAAAGCCGTGCCGCGAGCAGGTGATCACCCGCCAGCCGGCAGACGCAAAGCGCTTCACCGTCGCGTGGCCGATGCCGCGCGAGGCTCCGGTGAGGATCAGCGTCTTCCTGTCTTCCTGCGGGGTGCTGGGCATCATGCCTCGTTATGGCGCTGTGCGCCCTGGCCGGACTTATCGCGGTGCATCATAGCACGGGCGCCCGCGCAGACCCAAACCACCTCCTGCGACACTGCCGAGGGTAAGCCATGCGTGCGCGGACTTTCACCGCCCGCGCGGCCTGGGCTAGGGTCCGCCTCCTCACCGCTCCGGAGACCCCGACCTGATGTCCCACAACCTGCGCATCGATGCCCAGAAGCTTTGGTCCACGCTGATGGATACGGCTGAAATCGGCGGGACGCCCAAGGGCGGGATCAACCGGCAAACGCTGACGGCAGACGACGCCCGGGTACGCCAATGGTTCCGGCAGGAAGCCGAAGCGTTGGGTGCCAAAGTGACGATCGACGAGGTCGGCAACATGTTCGCCGTGCGGCCGGGGCGGATGGCGGGGCTCGCCCCCATCGCCCTCGGCAGCCATCTCGATACGCAGCCCACGGGCGGCAAGTTCGACGGCAACCTCGGGGTGCTCGCGGCACTGGAGGCGCTGCGCACGCTCGTGCGCGCCGGGTACGAGACCAACGCGCCGATCATGGTCGTGAACTGGACCAACGAGGAAGGCGCGCGCTTCGCGCCGTCCATGCTCGGCTCCGCGGTCTTCGCCGGTGTCTACACGCGCGCCACGGCGGATGCGGCAACGGACATCGACGGCGTGCGCTTCGGCGACGCGCTCGATGCCATCGGCTGGCGTGGCGAAGCGAAAGCCGGCATGCCGCTGTCGGCGTATCTGGAACTCCACATCGAGCAGGGGCCGTACCTCGAGGAGGAGGCGAAGCGCATCGGCGTCGTCACGCACGTACAGGGGGTGCGCTGGTATGAGCTCACCATCACGGGGCGGGATTCGCATGCGGGCACCACGCCGATGCCGCGGCGCGCCGACGCGATGATGACGTGCGCGCGGGTCGCGCTGGCCGTGCGGGAGATCGCCCGCGCTGCGTCGCCGGTGGCAGTCGGCACGGTCGGACGCGTGGAGGTTTCACCCAACTCGCCCAACGTCATCCCCGGCGTGGTGGTGATGACGATCGACATCCGCGATCATGCCGACGCGGCGATCGCCAAAATGCACGCTGAGATCGGCGCGGCGATCAAGCGGATCGCGGCCGAGGAGGGCGTGACAATCGACGTGAAGGAGACGAGCAACGTGCCCGTCACGACCTTCAACGCCACCTGCGTCGCCGCCGTGCGCGGGGCGGCCGACAAGCTCGGCTTGAGCCACCGCGACATCGTCTCGGGCGCGGGCCACGACGCGGTTCACACCAACAAGGTCACGCCCTCGGCGATGATCTTCGTGCCGTGCAAGGATGGCCTCAGCCACAACGAGGCGGAAAGTGCCACGTTCGAGGATTGCGCGGCGGGCGCGCAGGTTCTGCTCGAAGCGGCGCTCACCCTCGACCAGAAACTCGGTGCCGGGGAGACGCTTTGATTGCGATGGCTCGCAGCAGGCGCCAGCATATGCCCTCAGAGCGTCTCAGCGAATTGAACCCTAACGCCCACCATGTGTGCCTTCCCGGCCGAGCGCAGCGAGAGCCGGGATCTTTCCCGGATGAGATCTCCTCGACGCTGAAAGATCCCGGATAGCCGTGCTCACGCACGGCTTCCGGGAACGCAAATCTCTGCGGAAGTTCGGGCTCTCCAAGTTTGTCATCCCGGTGCGTCACCGGATCCAACTTTCCGCAAGCACCACAGCAAGAGGCGGCGTGGGCCCCGGCAACGAGTGCCGGGGCGACAAAAATGGATCGCGCACTTCCAGCAGCCTTCCTGTCATCCCTGACGGTGCATCCGTGACCCATAGCCGTGGACGCATCCCTTGCCTCTGGGTCCCGGCTCTGCGCGCTTCGCGCTTCGGCCGGGAGACAGGTGAGGACCACGCAGACGCGCACCTGCGGCCCGGTCCCCGATGCTGGCACGCGTCGGAGAGGAGAGACGGGCCGAGGTGCGCGAGCCCTGAGCCGCGGGTCAGGCCTGCGGCTTCTTGATCTCGATCTGGCGCTCGGACTTCACGGCCTCCGCCTTGCGGGGTGCGGCGACCTTCAGCACGCCCTTGTCGAAGTGCGCCTCGACCTTGCCGTCATCCACCCACTCCGGCATGCGCAGCGAGCGCTCGAAGCTGCCGAAAGAGCGTTCGGAGAGATAGTAGTTGTCCTGCTTCTCCTCGCGCTCCTGCTTCTTCTCGCCCTTGATGGTGAGCACGCCATCGGCAAGCGAGACGGTGACGTCCTTCTCGTCGACGCCGGGCAGCTCGGCCTCGATGGTGAGCGTCTTGCCGTCATCGCGCACGTCGAAGTGCGGCACGATGCCGGCCCGGCCGGCGGTCCCGGTGAAAACGCTCGGCAAGGTGCCCCACCCGCGATCGAACTGCTCGAACACGCGCTCCATCTCGTCGCGCAGCGAGCCCAGGAGGTCACGAGAGCGGACGGCGGGGCGGGTCTGCTTGGCAGGCTCGATATTGGCCATGGCTTCGTCTCCATTGCAGCAACTGACGAACGACCGGATAACGCCGCGCGAGGCATCGCGGCCTTGATGAAAGTCAAAATTGAGGTACCACCTCTCTGGCAAGGCGGAAGCCGTGCGATTGGGCTGGGGCCTGGAGCGGGAGGCCATGATGCGGAAGCGGACCGCCGCGGCGGCGATGCTCATGATCGCGGGCGTGCTGACCGGGGCCTCGCCGCCGGAGCGACCCGATTTCTGGAAGGCGCCGGCGGCGCCCGAGCGTGAGCCGCCCGACAACGTGCCGCGCGCGCTACGCCTGCCCGGCATCCGGCACTGGCATTACATCCTGCGCGGCGTGCCGCAGGCCTATGCCGACGCGCGCTCCACGGCGCCGCGCACTGCCGCGACGATCGAGACCGGCGGGCGCCTCTACAAGGTGCATTGCGCCGCCTGCCACGGGCCCGAGGGCCTCGGTGCGGACGTCTCGACGCAATCGCTGCTGCCCTCGCCGTCGCTCCTCGCCTTCCTGGTGCAGAAGCCGATCGCGGTGGACGAGTACCTGCTGTGGAGCATTGCCGACGGGGGACGCCAATTCGACAGCGGCATGCCGGCGTTCAAGGACACGCTGTCGCGCGAGGAGATCTGGAAGATCATCGCCTACATGCGTGCCGGCTTTCCCGAAACGGGCAAATAAGCTCTCCAGTCCGCGCGGCTTGCGCAAGGCGAGATGCGCAGACAAAGATCGCCATACGACATTTCTTGCAACCTGCAGACAGGACCCGATGGACGAGATTGCCGCGCGCCGCGCGTTCGAAGATGCGCTGCTGAGCTACAAGCCCCAGTTCGAGACGTTCTTCCTGTCGAAGCTGTTCGGGCTTTCTTATCATTACGCGGACGAGACGCTGACGATCGCGTTCCCGATCCACGACTTCCTGTTCAACCCGCAGGGATGGGTGCACGGCGGCGTGTCGGCCTTCGTGCTCGACGTGGCGATGGGCCATCTGCTGTGGCACACGCTCAAGGCGTCCGGCTCCACGCTCGAGATGAAGACGCAGTACGTCGCGCCGTTGAAGGGGACGACGGCGCGGTGCGTGGCGAACTTCATTCGCAAGGGCAAAGGCATCTGCTTTCTCGAAGCCCGCCTCTTCGACGACCAGGGGCAGCTCACGGTGGCCGCCACCTCGACCTGGAAGGTCAACCGCCCCAAGGACGCCGTCGCGCCATGACCGCGGGCGGCTGCGGTTCCGCTCAACGGAATAGTTGAGACCATTCTCGCAACAGTCTCTTGTCCGCGGCAGTGGCCCACGCCGAAAGCTGCATGGTATAGATGCAGGCGTTCGTCGGCCGCTCCGGGCACCCACTTGCCTTCCCGGTGCCGACGACATCCGTCCGTCTTTGCAGGATGCGATCGGGATCGCCGTCGACCGTGCGGCCTCGGTTGGCCTTCCTGCCGCATCTCACCGCCACAACGGCGCGTCCGCAAACTTGCACAACGAGGTACAAGCCCCATGAAGATGACGACCGAGGAAGCCTTCGTCAAAGTGCTGCAGATGCACGGCATCGAGCATGCCTTCGGCATCATCGGCTCGGCGTTCATGCCGATCTCGGATCTGTTCCCCAAGGCCGGCATCACCTTCTGGGACGTCGCGCACGAGACCAACGGCGGCCTCATCTGCGACGGCTACACGCGCTCGACCGGCAAGATCGCCATGGCGATCGCGCAGAACGGCCCGGGCATCACGGGCTTCGTCACGGCCGTGAAGACGGCCTACTGGAACCACACGCCGATGCTGCTGGTGACGCCGCAGGCCGCCAACAAGACCATCGGCCAGGGCGGCTTCCAGGAAGTGGAGCAGATGGCGCTGTTCCGCGACATGGTGGGCTACCAGGAAGAGGTGCGCGATCCTTCCCGCGTCGCCGAGGTCCTCAACCGCGTAATCTCGAAGGCAAAGCGCCTGTCGGCGCCCGCGCAGATCAACATCCCGCGCGATTTCTGGACGCAGGTGATCGACATCACGCTGCCGCCGATCGTCGACTTCGAGCGGCCCGCAGGCGGCGCCAATGCCATCGCGCAAGCCGCGAAGCTGCTCTCGGAAGCAAAGTTCCCCGTGATCCTGTCGGGCGCGGGCGTCGTGCTCGCGGGCGCTATCCCCGAGACGGCGGCGCTCGCCGAGAAGCTCGATGCGCCCGTTTGCAACAACTACCAGCACAACGACAGCTTCCCCGGCAGCCATCCGCTCGCGGTCGGCCCGCTCGGCTACAACGGCTCGAAGGCCGCGATGGAACTCGTCGCCAAGGCCGACGTCGTGCTGTGCCTCGGCACCCGCCTCAATCCCTTCTCGACACTGCCGGGCTACGGCATCGACTACTGGCCGAAGACCGCCAAGATCATCCAGGTCGACATCAACCCCGACCGCATCGGCCTGACGAAGCCCGTCAGCGTCGGCATCTGCGGCGATGCCAAGCTCGTCGCCAAGCAGATCCTCGCGCAGCTGACGCCGTCCGCCGGCAACGCGGGCCGCGCCGATCGCAAGGCGCTGATCCACACGACCAAGTCCGCGTGGCTGCAGACGCTCTCCAGCATGGACCACGAGGACGACGATCCGGGCACCACGTGGAACGCGGACGCGCGCAAGCGGGATTCGGACCGCATGTCGCCGCGGCAGGCCTGGCGCGCGATCCAGGCCGGGCTGCCCAAGGACGCGATCATCTCGACCGACATCGGCAACAACTGCGCCATCGGCAACGCCTACCCGACCTTTGAGCTCGGCCGCAAATACCTGGCGCCGGGCCTGTTCGGGCCGTGCGGCTACGGGTTCCCCTCGATCATCGGCGCCAAGATCGGCAACCCGGACACGCCCTGCGTCGGCTTCGCGGGCGATGGCGCGTTCGGCATCTCCATGAGCGAGATGAGCTCGATCGGCCGCAAGGAATGGCCCGGCATCACCATGTGCATCTTCCGCAACTACCAGTGGGGTGCGGAAAAGCGCAACTCGATCCTCTGGTATGACGACAACTTCGTCGGAACGGAGCTCGACCCGCATCTCAGCTACGCGAAGGTGGCAACGGCATGCGGCCTGAACGGCGTCGTCGTGCGCACACAGGCCGAGTTGACGGCGGCTCTGAAAGAGAGCTGCGAGGCACAGAAGAAGGGCCAGACGACCTTCATCGAGATCATCCTCAACCAGGAGCTGGGCGAGCCCTTCCGCCGCGACGCCATGAAGAAGCCCGTCGTGGTCGCGGGCATCGATCCCAAGGACATGCGCAAGCAGGAGCGGGCGTAGGGCTCGTCCCGCAAAGCTGCCTTCCCGGACGCCGTGCACAAGCACGGCGAGACGGGATCTTTCAGCTGAGCGATACACCTCACGGGGAAAGATCCCGGCTCTCGCTGCGCTCGGCCGGGAAGGCAAAAGGTGAGGCGGCGGCGCCTCTACGGATAGTGTGAGTGCGTTGCCTTTGCCTCCGCGCGGACATGCGCAATCAGCGGCGCGCGGTCCCGCGAGACCGGATAATGCTCCGGGTTGCCAGTGATTTCGGCGATGTGCGAGGCTTCGCGTCAGCCAGCGCGCGGCGCTAAACGGGGCAAGACGAGCTAGGGGCAAGCCGTGATTCAGAGACGTCAAATACTGTCGGGGGCCGCGGCAGCGGTATTGTTCGGTGCAGGCGGGGCGGCGGCTGAGGATCCTTATCCGAACCGGACCGTCACCTTCCTCGTCGCCTCATCCGCCGGGTCGGGCACGGACATCGTCGCGCGCATGCTCGCCGAAAAGATGCGCGACGACCTCGGGAAGCCGGTGATCGTCGAGAACCGGCCAGGGGCTGCCGGCAACATCGGCGCGGCCTACGTGGCGCATGCGCCGAAGGACGGCTACACCATCCTGCTCACGGCGGGCGCGCTCGCGATCGCACCCTCCGTCTACGAGAAGCTGTCGTATGATCCGATGAAGGATCTCGCCGGCGTCGCGTGGCTCGCGACGGTGCCGTTGATCTTGGTGACAAGCCCCAAGAGCAGCATCGGCTCCATGCAGGAGCTTCTCGCGGCGGCCAAGCGCGAACCGGACACGCTCACCTTCGGCAGCTTCGGCACGGCGACGCCGTCGCATCTCGCCGGCGAGAGCATCAACCAGATGGCCGGCATCAAGCTGCGGCACGTGCCCTACAACCGTGGTGGCGCGCCGATGGATACGATGTCGGGGATCATCACGGTCTCGATCCTCGATGCGTTCTCGACGATGCCGCTGGTGCAGTCGGGCGACCTCAAGGCCCTTGCCGTGACGGGCCCGCGGCGGCTGCAGGCGCTGCCGGATATCCCGACGCTCTCGGAAGCCGGCATTCCCTTCGAGACGGTGGGCTGGCACGGGGCCTTCGTGCCGGCGGGCACGCCCGCGCCGATCATCGAGCGACTGAACGGCGCCTTCGTCAAGGCACTCTCCTCGCCGGGCATGGCGGACCGCATCATCGCCGGCGGTTCGGTGCCGATCGATCCGCCGGTCACGGCCGCACAGTGGGAAGCGCAGTTCCAGCGCGATGTGGCGAGCTGGGCCAAGGTGGCGCAAGCCGCGAACATCAAGATCAAGAACTGATCTCTCGCAGGGGCTTCAAGCCTCTTCGCGGGTGGCGGTGCCGAGATCGAAGGTGCGGGCGATCTTGCGGGCGGCCTGCTGCAACTTCGGCATCGCGCGCATCAGCCCGTCGAGATCGATGCGGGCCAGCGGCGCATGGCACGCGACGGCGGCAAACGTCTGCCCCTGCGCATCCTTCACCGGTACCGCGACGGCGATCAGCCCGCTCAGGAACTCCTCGTTGTCGATGCTGTAGCCGCGCTTGCGAATCCTGCCGAGTTCGCGCCGCAGCGCCGGCACGTCGGTGATGGTGTTCGGCGTATTGTCCGTGAGGGTGAGATTGAGCAGCATCTGCTCGCGCATCTCATCGGGCATGGAGGCGAGGAACAGCTTGCCGCTCGCCGTCGCGTGCATCGGCACCTTGGAGCCCGGCTCGAGCACCATGCGCAGCGGCCACTGCGTTTCCACGCGATCGAGATAGAGCACCTCGTGACCGACGGGGACCGTGAGATTGCACGTCTCGCCGATGGCGGCGACGGCTTCCGACAGGAACGTGTTGCGCAGCAGCGAAGGTCCGCTCGCGCGCACGATGTCGAGGCCGAGCCGGATCAGCCGGATGCCCGGCGTATAGCGCCGACCGCCGTGCTCGCGCGCAAGGAAGCCCTGCTCCTCGAGGCGCTGGCACAAGCGAAACGCCGTCGTCTGCGGAATATCCCGCATCATCGACAGTTCCTTCAGCGCACTGGGCTTACCCGAACGGGCGAGAGATTCGAGCAGCAGCAGCGTGCGCTCGACGGCGGGACGCGCCCGCTTGCTTGCGTCCTTGAGCTGCGTCTGCGATCGTGGTGCGCGATTGGCGCGTGGTTTCTTCTGCATGCGTTTGCTTAATTCCCACCCTGAATTGGCCAAAGACCTTTTCACACCGCGAAACCATTGAACGGAATTAAATCTACCGGACACTCATTGACGCGAGCAAGCGGCGCGTGACCAATTGTGTCAACCAAGAACAAGCAGCGCTTCCCGGGGGACCCGTCTCGATGGCTCAGACCAGCGTTGACTTCATCGTCGTTGGCGCAGGCTCGGCCGGTTGCGTCCTCGCCAACAGGCTGTCCGAGAACGGACGCCACAGCGTCGCTCTGATCGAAGCTGGCCCGCGCGACAGCAATCCCTGGATCCATCTCCCCATCGGCTACGGCAAGACGATGTGGGACAAGCGCGTGAACTGGGCCTTCTACACAGAGCCCGATCCCAACATGAACAACCGCCGCATCTACTGGCCGCGCGGCAAGGTGCTCGGCGGATGCAGCGCCATCAACGGCCTCATCGCCATCCGCGGCCAGCGCGAAGACTACGACCGCTGGGAGAAGGGCGGTTGCACAGGTTGGTCGTGGGACAGCGTGCTGCCCTACTTCCGCAAGCTCGAGAGCAACAGCGCGTTTCGCGACGACCAACTGCACGGCGCCTACGGCCCCTTGTCGATCAGCTCGATCCCGGCGAAGCACGAATTGATCGAGGCGGCGATCGGCTCGGCCAACGCCCTCGGCGTTCCGCGCACGAAGGACTTCAACGGCGCCTCGCAGGAAGGTGTCGGCTACTACCAGCTGACGACGCGGCGAGGCCTGCGCGCGAGCGCGGCGGTGGCCTACCTGAAGCCAGCCCGCAAGCGCGCCAACCTGCGCATCATCACCGACGCGCAGGCGACCGGCGTCGAGTTCGACGGCGCGAAGGCCAGCGGCGTACGCTACCGCAAAGACGGGCGGGACCTGGCGCTGAAGGCGCGCAAGGGCGTGATCCTGTCCGCAGGCGCGCTGCAGTCGCCGCAGCTTCTGATGCTCTCCGGTATCGGGCCCGCCGCGCATCTCAAGGAGCACGGCATCCCGGTGCGCCTCGACCGGACGGCCGTCGGCAGCAACCTGCAGGATCACCTGCAGATGCGGCTCATCTACAAATGCACGAAGCCCATCACCACCAACGACGAGCTGCGCTCGCTGGTCGGGCGGGTGAAGATCGGGCTGCAATGGCTGGTGTTCCGCGGCGGGCCGCTCGCCATCGGCATCAACCAGGGCGGGCTCTTCACCACGGTCATGAAGGGCGAGAGCGCGAGCCCCGACATCCAGTTCCATATCGCCACGCTGAGCGCCGACATGGCGGGCGCAAAGCCGCATCCGTTCCCCGGCTTCACGCTGTCGGTGTGCCAATTGAGACCCACGAGCCGCGGGCATGTCGCGCTCGCTTCCGCCGATCCGCTCGCCGCGCCGCTGATGCATCCAAATTATCTCTCGACCGATTTCGACCGCCGCTGCGCCACGCGGGCGATCCAATTCGCGCGCACGCTGGCCTCGACTGAGCCGCTGAAAAGTTACGTCGCGGAGGAATTCCTGCCCGGCCCGTCGGCCAAGACCGAGGAGGACCTTCTCACCTTCGCGCGCAACAACGGCGCGACCATCTTCCACCCCTCCGGCACCTGCCGGATGGGAACCGATCCCGATGCCGTGGTCGACCCGCGGCTGAAGGTGCGAGGGGCCGGCGGCCTTTGGGTCGTCGATTGCTCGGTGATGCCGACGCTCGTGTCGGGGAATACGAATCTCCCGGTCATCATGATCGCCGAGAAGGCATCGGAGATGATCCTGGAGGATGCCCGCTAAAACAATGAAACAAATGGGAGGACGCAATGAGTGCAGGCAAGCAGGATGTCAGACGCGTCGTGATCGCGAGCCTGATGGGCGCGACCATCGAGTGGTACGATTTCTTCCTCTACGGTGCCGTCGCGGGCATCGTTTTCAACAAGCTGTTCTTCCCTTCGGGTGACCCGGTCGTCTCGATCCTGCTCGCCTACACGACGTTCGCCATCGGCTTCGTCGCGCGGCCGCTCGGCGGGCTGATCTTCGGGCATTTCGGCGACAAGGTCGGGCGCAAGAGCGTGCTCGTCGCGACGCTGATGATCATGGGCGTCGCCACGGTGCTGATCGGGCTGCTGCCCACCTACCAGCAGATCGGAATTCTGGCGCCGACGCTGCTCGTGATCCTGCGCCTGCTGCAGGGCATCGGCCTCGGCGGCGAATGGGGCGGGGCCGTGCTGATGGCCTACGAATACGCGCCGCCGGAGAAACGTGGGCTTTTCGCCAGCATCCCGCAGATCGGGCTCGCCATCGGGTTGTGTCTCTCCTCGGGCGTGGTGGCGCTGCTCTCGCGGCTGCCGGACGCCGACTTCCTCGCGTGGGGCTGGCGCGTCGCCTTCATCGCCTCGATCATCCTCGTCATCATCGGCCTCTACATCCGGCTCAAGATCATCGAGACGCCGGAATTCCAGAAGGTGAAGGACGAGAACCGCGCGGTGGCCGTGCCGGCGGTCGAGATGCTCAAGCAGTACCCCGGCAACATCATGCTCGGCATGGGCGCCCGCTACATCGACGGCGTGTTCTTCAACGTGTTCGCGGTGTTCTCGATCGCCTATCTCACGCAGCTCGCGCCGGTGAAGGTGTCGCGCGAAGTCGCGCTCTGGGCGGTGTCGGCATCGGCGCTCGTCATGATCGTGACGATCCCGTTCTTCGGCTGGCTGTCCGACAAGTGGGGCCGGCCGAAGACCTATGCTATCGGCTCGCTGCTGCTCGCGATCAGCGCCTATCCTGCCTTCGGACTGCTCGGCTCGGGAGACGTGACGACCATCTTCCTCGCGCTGATCATTCCATTCGGCGTGATCTATGCGATGTGCTACGGGCCGGAAGCCGCGCTGTTCGCGGACCTGTTCGATCCACGCGTGCGCTACAGCGGCATATCGTTCGTGTACCAGTTCTCGGGCATCTTCGCCTCGGGCCTGACGCCGATCATCGCCACCTACCTGATCGAGGCCAACGGCAAGCAGCCCTGGTACGTGATCGGCTATCTCGTGTTCGCGGCGCTGGTGAGCATGGTGAGTGCGATGGCCATGCGCAACCGCACCTACCTCTCCACGCATCCGGACCTGCGGGTGGCGGCAAGGGCGTAGGGGACCTAAGGCCTCCGGTCGGCTTCGCGGTCGACCGGGGTTCTCTTGTTCAACGTCAATCTACGACAAGTGACGCGCACCTGGTGGACGTAAAGTCCTCAGGCGGCGCGCTTGTCGGGGCCGCCGGTGGGCTCGGTCTTCAACTGCAGGCCGAGAGCCACGAGGACCTTCAAGACGGTCTCGAACTGTGGGTTGCCCTCGCCGCTCAGCGCCTTGTAGAGGCTTTCGCGCGACAGGCCTGCGCTCTCGGCAACCTGCCCCATGCCGCGGGCCTTCGCCGCCACTCCGATGGCATGTGTGATGACGTCGGCATCGCACGTCGACAGCGCTTCGTTGATGTAGGCGGCTATGGCCTCGTCGTCCTCGAGATAGCGCGAGGGGTCGAAGAGTTTCGCCTTCTTCGCTGCCATTGTCCTCACTCCCGATACCTTGCACTCAGTCGCTTCGCCTTTGCGATGTCGCGTGCTTGGGTGCTCTTGTCACCCCCGGCAAGCAGCAGAATGAACCGCGAGCCGCGCTGCACGTAATAGACACGGTAGCCTGGGCCGTGATTGATCCTGAGCTCGCTCACGCCCGCACCGACAGGCGCCACATCACCAGGATTTCCGCGTGCGAGACGATCGATCCGGACGAGGATCTTCGCTTTTGCTTGCCGATCTCTGAGCGATCCAAGCCAATCCGAAAACTCATCCGTCTCGAGGATTTCGAGCATAAAGAGTATGTATCCTGCAGGCTACAATAATTTAAGGAACAGCTCAACCTTTCAATGAGAGCCCCGCCACCTGTCAATATGAACAGGCAAGGCGGGACTGATGTCGTGATAGCCAAACGGTCAGGTTAGGCATGCGAAGCAGCGCCTACAGCACTTCCTTAGCGAGCAGTTCGAGGAGCTTGGGATCGTCGGAGCGGATCAGCATGGAATGCACGTGCTTCTGCTTGCCGGCGGCGATCCAGCGCTGCACGCGCTCCTTGATGCGCGGGGCGGGGCCGACGAGATGGCAGGCATCGACCAGCGCGTCGGGGACGAGGGCCGTCGCCTCCTCCTTCTTGCCCGCGAGGTAGAGATCCTGAATCTTCGCGGCCGCCTCGCCGAAGCCGAGGCGGGTGGCGTAGTCGGTATAGAAATTCTTGCCCTTGGCGCCCATGCCGCCAATGTAGAGCGCCATGCTCGCCTTGATGGGCGCCATGCATTTGGCCACGTCGTCGTCCATGACGGCCGTGACGAAGGGGCAGATGGCGAACGTGTCGAGCGACTTGCCGTTGCCGGCTGCGGCGAAGCCCTTCGCGATCGGCTCGGCGAACACGTGATACTGCTCGGGGTCCATCCACACGGGGAAGAAGCCGTCGGCCACCTCGGCCGCAGCGGCGACGCCAGCGGGCGTCAGCGTCGCGGCATAAATCGGGATCGGCTTGTCGATGTGGACGATGCTCTTCAAGGGCTTGCCGAGGCCCGTGGAGCCCGGCCCGCGATAGGGGATCTGATACTCCTTGCCGTCGAAGGACAGCGCATCCTGGCGCTCGAAGATCTTGCGCATGATCTGCACGTATTCCTTGAGGCGCGTGACGGGCTTGCCGTAGGGCACGCCGTGCCAGCCCTCGACCACCTGCGGGCCCGAGGCGCCGACGCCGATGATGAAGCGGTCGCCCGAAAGCTGCGCCAGC
Organism: Hyphomicrobiales bacterium; assembly: GCA_003963125.1. GTDB lineage: Bacteria > Pseudomonadota > Alphaproteobacteria > Rhizobiales > Hyphomicrobiaceae > AWTP1-13. Next base: position 3,895 of record RXJK01000100.1, on the reverse strand, counting down.
GACATCGCCGTCATCGCGGCCATGGCGGGCGTGCGCGCCGGCATCTGCATGATGGAGGTGCCGACCTTGATGGTCTTGGTGTGGGCCAGGATCCAGGTCGCGGCCGTCACGGCGTCGTTGCCGTAGGCCTCCGCCGTCCACACGCTGTCGTAGCCGATTTGCTCGGCGGCGCGGATGGCATCGAGGGGAAGATTGATCTTGCGGCCGGCGTAGCCCATCAGCAGCCCGAGCTTCATCGTACGTCTCCGTCCCTTGGCGATTGTTTCGTTCGGTTCGATTGCGACAGTAGGGCATTCCCGCCGCTGGCGCTATCGGCTGACGCCGATGCGGTGCGCAAAACGTGTGACGTCCTGCATGGCCTCGCGCGCCTCGGGCAGGAGATGCACGAAGATCGGCCACACGTGCAGCAGGCGGTCGCGCAAGACGACCTCGACATCCACGCCCGCAGCCTTCGCCTTCTCGGCGAGCCGCAGCGTATCGTCGAGCAGGAGTTCGTGGCGGCTGGCGAACAGCAGCATCGGCGGCAGGCCGGCGAGATCGGCGTAGAGCGGAGACGCGCGCGGGTCGCATGCGTCCTGCCCGGCCAGGTAGACGTCCGCGGCCTTGCGCAAGCCTGCCGGCCTGAACATGGCGCACGAGCGCGCGTTGGCGTCGACGGATGACCCCGTGGCGGCGAGATCCGTCCAGGGCGAGAAGGCGATGATGCCCGCCGGCGCCGGCAGACCCTGGTCGCGAATTTCCGCAGCGGTCACCAGAGCGAGGCCGCCGCCAGCGGAATCCCCCGCCAGCACGATGCGCGCCGCAGGAAATTTCTGCACAAGACAGCGATACGCTGCGACGGCATCCTCGACCGCGGCGGGAAAAGGGTGCTCCGGTGCCAGACGATAATCGAGGCCCCACACCGGCACGCCCATGGCCTTCACGAGGCCGATCAAGATCTGCCGATGCGTTCGCGGCGAGCCGTAGAAATAGCCGCCACCGTGCAGATAGAGGACGAGCGCATCGGGTGCGCTCGCGGGCGCTGCGGCCTTGTCCGCGACCTCGAAGGCGAGCCCTTCCGTCTCGACGGGTGTCACCGTGAAGCCCTTGGGAATGCGCAGGGCGCGCTTGGGCGGGTTGCGCATGGAGGCGCGCAGCAGGTTCAGGTTCAGCGGCTTGTCGGAGCGCCGCTTGAGGACCAAGCGGAACGCGGAACCGAGGGCCCAGGCCTGCCAGCTCATGACTTCCTCGCCCAGGCCGCAGGCTTCGACTTGAGGCCCTTGGCGATGGTGCGCTCCAGGTTTTTGGCGATGGTGGCCCAGTAGGTGCCGGGCTTGAAGCGCTGCAGCAGATCCATGCGGCGGGCATCCTTGCCGATGAGCACGCGCGGCTCGTTGGCCTCGATGCCCTCGATGATGCGGATCGCGGCCTGTTCCGGGCTCGTCTGCACCATGGCCTCGAAGCGCTCGATGCCCTCGGCGCGCCGCTTGTTGTCGGTCGCAAAGGCGCCGACGCGGGAGTTGCGCGCGATCTTGGTGGCGATGCCGCCGGGGTGCACCACGGTGAGCCGCACGGGGCTGCTATTCATCGCCAGTTCGTGGCGCAGCGATTCCGAAAATCCGCGAACGGCGAACTTCGCGGCGGCATAGGACGTCTGGCCGGGCGGGGCGATGATGCCGAAGATGCTCGACGTGTTGACAAGGTGCGCTTCCGGCCGCGTCTGCAGGTGCGGCAGGAACGCCCGGCAACCGTACACCACGCCCCAGAAGTTGATGCCCATCAGCCATTCCATGTCGGCCTGGCTCACCTCGTGGAACTGGCCAAACAGCGCGACGCCGGCATTGTTCACGACGATGTTGAGTTTGGGGTGGGCCGCGATCACGACCGTCGCCAGCGCCTCGATCTCGGACGCGCTCGAGACGTCAACGCGGTGGCAAGTCACTTTCGTGCGGTGCAGGCGACCGATCTCGTCTGCGGCTTCCTTGAGCGCCGCCTCATCCCGGTCCGCGAGCGCGACATCGGCGCCGCGGGCAGCGAGTTCGAGCGCGAGCGCCCGGCCTATGCCGTTGGCTGCGCCGGTCACAAGCGCGGCCGCGCCGTGGATCTGCGTCATGCTCCGCCGTCTCCCTTGGGCCCTTTCCGGGCCTTTGCGCATTTCCTTCCCCCTCCGGCGATACTATACGTTTGACGTTAAGGGCAAGGGCAGCAAGCCCCCTCAGCCGCGATGCGCTCGGGCGCAGGCGGGCTGAGCCGATCCCGGGGAGGAACGCGACCGTGGTGGCCGAGCATTTCGACGTGATCGTGGTGGGGGCGGGTCTGTCCGGTATCGGCGCCGGCTATCACCTCTCCAAGCACTGCCCGCGCAAGACCTTCGTGATCCTGGAGGGACGAGCCAGCATCGGCGGGACCTGGGATCTTTTCCGCTACCCCGGCATCCGCTGCGATTCCGACATGTACACGCTCGGCTATTCCTTCAAGCCGTGGCTCGGTCGCAAGGCGATTGCGGACGGCGGCTCCATTCTCGAATACGTGCGCGAGGCCGCGCGCGAGAACGGCATCGACAAGAGGATCCGCTTCAACACGCGCGTGACGCGGGCCGCGTGGTCGTCGGCCGAGCAGCGCTGGCGCGTCGAAACCGAGCAGGGGCCCGAGGGCGGGCCGAAGCAGACGGTCGTCTTCACCTGCGACTTCCTCTTCATGTGCTCGGGCTACTACCGCTATGAGGCGGGCTATCGTCCCGAATTCCCCGGCGAAGCGCGCTTCAAGGGGCCGATCGTGCATCCGCAAAAGTGGACTGACGACATCGAGTATGCGGGCAAGCGGGTCGTCGTCATCGGTTCCGGCGCGACAGCCGTGACGCTCGTCCCCGAGCTGGCGAAGAGCGCCAGCCACGTCACGATGCTGCAGCGCTCGCCGACCTACATGGTGGCGCGCCCGTCCGAAGACCCGATGGCCTTGAAGCTCGCACGCGTGCTGCCGGCGCGGATCGCCTATGGCCTCACCCGCTGGAAAAACGTGCTGCGCGGCATGTACATCTACCGGCTGTGCAAGCGCGATCCGGAGCGCGTGAAGAACCTCATTGTCGGCGGCGTGAAAATGGCGCTCGGTCCCGACTACGACGTCGGCCGGCACTTCACACCGCGCTACAAACCGTGGGACCAGCGCGTGTGCCTCGTGCCCGACGGGGATCTGTTCCGGGCCATTCGCAACGGTTCGGTTTCGGTGGCGACCGACGAGATCGCCACTTTCGACGAGAGCGGCATTGCCCTCAAGGGCGGAGCCCATCTCGATGCTGACTTAATCGTCGCCGCGACGGGGCTCGAGCTGCAGCCGCTCGGCGGGGCGGACTTCGTCGTCGACGGCAAGCCCGTCGAGCTGCCGAAGCTCATGAGCTACAAGGGCATGATGTATTCCGACGTGCCGAACCTCGCGTTCGCGGTCGGCTATACGAATGCGTCGTGGACGCTGAAGTGCGACCTCACGTGCGAGTACGTGTGCCGCCTCCTGAACCTCATGGACCGCAAGGGCTACCGCGTGTGCACGCCGCGCCGCAACGATCCGACCGTGACGCCCGAGCCGTGGGTGGACTTCACCTCGGGCTACGTGCAGCGCGCCGCTCCGAAGATGCCCAAGCAAGGCTCCAAGCGGCCGTGGCGCCTCTACCAGAACTACGCGCTCGACATCCTCATGCTGCACTTCGGCAAGCTCGAAGACGGGACGATGGAGTTCAAGGCCTGACGCGGCGACGACACGGACAATCCGCAACACGTTCGCCTTCGCGACCTCTCCATCGCTGAATGGCTTCCCATTTTGCTGAAGATCTCGTCTTTTCTCCCTCTCCCGGCCGGCGGGGAGAGGGCCGGGGTGAGGGGCAGCGGCGAAATGCTCCGACTCGGTGTTCCGCCTTCGGTGCTGC
>RXJK01000188.1:3993-19162 GCA_003963125.1 Hyphomicrobiales bacterium | reverse complement strand
CGGGGAGAGGGAGAAGGCGTCCTCAGCGGCTCGAAGCGCGGCGAGGTCTCGCCCTGCTCGACCGGCGCCGCCTTCTCGATCCGCACCTTGAGGTCGTACCAGGCCGCCTGGCCCGTCACGGGATCGCTGTTGGAATAGCGATACCCGTTCGACTGCGCGGGCAGCAGCTCCGTGATCAGATGGTTGAGCAGGAAGCCCTTCGTCGCCTCGGGGGCATCGTCGGCGAGCCCCCAGGCGCCGGAGCGCTTGCCGATGGCGTTCCACGTCCAGATGGTGTCGGGGTTGACGCCGTCCATGAGCCGCACCTGCGCCTTCACACGGCCGATCGGGCTTGTGATCCAGATCCAGTCGTCGTCGACGATGCCGAGTTCGGCACCGCGCGACCGCGCGACGTAGATCCGATTGGCTGTATGGATCTGCCGCAGCCACGCGTTCTGCGAGCCCCACGAGTGGTACATCGCCATCGGCCGCTGCGTGATCGCCGACATCGGGTACTGGGCCGCGTCGGGCTCCTCGAACGGCGGATACCAGAACGGCAGCGGATCGAAGTAGGTCTCGACCCGCGCACGATGCTTGTCTGGCGGCACGACGGTCCCGTGCCCCTGCGCGGCGAGCCGGATCTTCTGCATCGGTTCGGAATAGAGCTGGAAGATCACAGGCGTCGGCGTGATGCGGAAGCCCTTGTCGACGGCCCACGAGATGTAGTCGCGATTGGCGTGCTTGAAGTAGCGCATGTGCTCCGGCAGGTGGTGCACATGGAAGCAGCCGTTGGCGATGTACTGTTCGAGCTGCTTCGGGTTCACATCGCCCTTGGCGTATTCGGTGCCGTCCTTGCCGCGAAACCCCGCGAGCGGGCCGATGCCCGGCCGGCGCTCGTGGTTGACGATGTAGTCCGCGTAGCCGCCCGGGAACTTCGGGCTGCCGTCTTCCTTCGTCATGCCCGGTAGTTTCAGCCGCGCGCCGAGATCGAGCAGCACTTCCTGGAACGCCCGCACGTCACGGTCGGGCTTGACGACCGGCTGCCGGATGGCGTCCGCCGGCCCGTCCGCTTCCGAGATCGGCCGGTCCAGCAGCGAGATGCAGTCCCAGCGCTCGAGGTAGGTCGTGTCGGGCAGGATCAGGTCTGCGTACGGCACCGTCTCGGAGAAGTAGGCGTCCGAGTAGATGATCTTCGGGATCTTGTACTCGCCCGTCGCCGGGTCCTTGGCCGTCAGGTGCTCGATCGTCGCCGGCACATTCATGGACGAGTTCCAGCCCATGTTGGCCATGTACATGAACAGCACGTCGATCGGATAGGGATCGCCGGCCGCTGCGTTGGCGATCACCATGTGCATCAGCCCGTGCGCCGCAAACGGCGCATCCCAACTATAGGCCTTGTCGATGCGCTGCGGCGTGCCAGCCGCATCGACGAGCAGGTCTTCCGGTCCCGTGGGAAAGCCGAGCTGCGGTCCAGGCAGCGGCTTGCCGGCCTGGACGTCGCCGGGCTTCCCGCGCGGCTTAAGGAAGGGCGGTGCAAGCTTCGGGTAGGGTGTCTTGTAGCGGAACCCACCCGGGCAATCGATCGAGCCGAGCAGGATCTGCAGCACGTGCAGCAGCCGCGCCGTGTGGAAGCCGTTCGAGTGCGCCGAGATCCCGCGCATGGCATGCATGCCGATCGGCCGGCCGATCATCTTCTCGTGCCGCTGGCCACGCCAATCGGTCCAGGGGATGTCGAGGACCACCTCTTCCTTGAAGGCCGCGTGCGCCAGCTCGGCGGCGATGCCGCGGATCTTCTGCGCCGGCACGCCGATGCGCGCAGCGACCGCATCCGGCGCGTAAGACGGATCGAGAAATCGCTCGGCGAGAAGCTGGAACACGGTCACCGCCTTGCGCCCGTCAGGCAGCGTATGTGTGCCACCCATGGCCGGCTTCAGGTCGGCGGCGAGCGCGCTGACGAGCGCGCCTTTCGCCTTGTCGAAGGCGAGCGGATTGCCAGCGTCGTCGCGCGCGAAAAGGCCATCCTCAGCGGTGCCGGGCGCCTGGATCACCAGCCACGGCGCATTCGTGTAGCGCACGAGGTAGTCGACATCGATGTTCTCGGTGCGCATCAGCTCGTGGATGAGCGACGCCGCGAATAGCCCGTCGGTGCCGGGCTTGATGCCGATCCATTCGTCCGCGATGGCGTTGTAGCCCGTGCGCACGGGGTTGACGGAGACGATCTTCACCCCGCGCTTCTTGAGCTTGCCGAGCGCCATCTTGATCGGGTTCGACGCGTGATCCTCCGCCACGCCGAACAGCATGAAGTAGCGCGTGTGATCCCAATCGGTGTCGCCGAACTCCCAGAACGAACCCCCGAAGGTGTAGAGGCCGCCTGCCGCCATGTTCACCGAGCAGAAGCCGCCGTGCGCGGCGAAGTTGGGCGTCCCGAACTGGATCGCCCACCAGCCGGTCAGCGACTGGCTCTGGTCGCGCCCGGTGAACAGCGCAAGCTTCTTCGGATCGCGCGCGCGAACGTCCGCCAGCCAGCCCGTGGCGATCGACAGCGCCTCCTCCCAGCTGATCTCCTTGAAATCGCCGGACCCGCGCTCACCGACCCGCAGCAGTGGCGTCGACAGCCGCGCCGGCGAGTAATGCTGCATGATGCCGGCGGAGCCCTTGCCGCAGATGACGCCCTTGTTGACCGGGTGATCGCGGTTGCCCTCGATGTAGCGGACCTTGCCGTCCTTCAGGAACACGCGGATCCCGCAGCGGCACGCGCACATGTAGCAGGTGGTGGTCTTGATCTCGTCGGCCGGACGCTGGGACAGGTCGATGGCGGGTTCGTTCGCGTGCGGCAAGGCTTGACCTTTGTGGCCCCGACCGTTGAGCGGGAGCCTGCTGAGTTGCTGACGACACCAACAGTGGAGGGTTGTTCGGCCCTGGAAATTAGAGCACCGATGATGCTATTTCCAGGAGCGGCGCGCCAGAACAGCTTTGCGCGTTTTGCTTTCAACCTACGGCCTTTCCGGCAGATTTCCTCCGTTAAGCGGAATGGGCGTATCGGCAGGCGGACCGCAACCCGCCATTTGCGCTTGGCTCAGGCTTCGCTTTACCCCGCGTCCTGACCTGCTAGACTGTCATCAAGTGACAACGACAACGACGTCCCGAAGGCGACCCATGTGGCCTCGAAGCGGACGCTGGAGTGATGGACGTGGTAGGTCCGAAAGGACATGCCGACGGACGCCCTGCGTCTGTCGAGGCCGGTGGGCACGCGAGCGGACCCGCTCTTGCGCGTGCCGGTGACGGCCTGTCCGCCGGCTCCCTGGTTGACCCCAGCGCTCTGCCCGGCACAGTTCCCTCCGCCTCGGCCGACACTGCCCAGGTATTCGACGACACCGGTGCGTCGGTCGATAACGCCACGCGCGGCGCCTCGGACAAGGTTTACGCCGCCCTCGACCTCGGCACGAACAACTGCCGCCTGCTGGTGGCCCGGCCCTCCCGCCGCGGCTTCAAGGTCATCGACGCCTTCTCGCGCATCATCCGCCTGGGAGAGGGGGTGTCCATTACGGGGCGCCTCAGCGACGAGGCCATGGCCCGCACCATCGACGCCCTGCAAGTGTGCGCGAGCAAGATCAAGCGCCACCGCGTCTCCCGCGCCCGGCTCGTGGCGACGGAAGCCTGCCGCCTCGCCGGCAACTCCAACGATTTCCTCGACAAGGTGCAACGCGCCACGGGGCTCGCGATCGAGATCGTCAGCCAGGAAACGGAGGCACGGCTCGCCGTCTCCGGCTGCGCCTCGCTGATCGACCTGTCGAGCGACTTCGCCCTCGTCTTCGACATCGGCGGCGGCTCTTCGGAGCTGATCTGGCTCGACCTGAGGCGCAGGCGCCAGTCGCATCGCCGGCCCCACGACCGGCTCGACGTGCAAGGCTGCGTCGTCGCCTGGACCTCGCTCCCCGTCGGCGTCGTGACACTGGCCGAGCGCTTCGGCGGCCAGTTCGTCGACCGTGAGCTGTTCGACGGCATGGTCTGCCACGTCACGCGCCTGCTCTCCCCGTTCGAAGACAAGCACAAGCTGCGCAATCACCTGTCGGACTCGCGCGCCCACCTGCTCGGCACATCCGGCACCGTGACGACGCTCGCGGGCGTGCACATGGGTCTGCCCCGCTACGAGCGCGCCAAGGTCGACGGCTATTGGCTCGAAACGCCGCAGATCCGCGCCGTGACGCAAGGTCTTCTCGGCGCGACCTACGAAGAGCGCATCGCCCAGCCCTGCATCGGCCGTGAGCGTGCGGACCTCGTGCTGGCCGGCTGCGCGATCCTCGAAGCGGTGCTGCAGATGTGGCCGTGCCAACGGCTCCGGGTCGCAGACCGCGGCCTGCGCGAAGGCATCCTCATGATGCTGATGGCCGAGGACGGTGCCTTCCGCGCCGGCGGCGGCCGTCCCGGCTTCTGGAGGCGCTGATGGCAGCAGGATCGAAAGGCTCCGGCCGCGGTGCGCCGCGGCAGTTGAAGGTACGATTGAAGACGGCCAAGCAGCGCACGCCGTCGTCGCAACGCTGGCTCGAGCGGCAGCTCAACGACCCTTATGTCGCCGCCGCTCGTGCTCAAGGCTTCCGCTCCCGCGCCGCCTTCAAGCTCATCGAGATCGACGACAAGTACAAGCTGTTGAAGCCCGGCAAGCGCGTTGTTGACCTCGGCGCCGCCCCGGGCGGCTGGACGCAGATCTCAGCCGCCCGCGTCAAGTCCGTGGAAGGCAAAGGCCAGGTCGTCGCCATCGACCTGCTACCCGTGGAGCCCATCGCGGGCGCGACCATCCTCGAACTCGATTTCATGGACGAAAGCGCACCGGGCAAATTGAAGGCGCTGCTCCGTGACGGTGGCGCCGACATCGTCCTTTCCGACATGGCGGCCCAGGGCACGGGCCACAGCCGCACGGACCATCTGCGCATCATCGGCCTCGCCGAGGCCGCGGCCCAATTCGCCTGCGAGGTGCTGAGCCCCGGCGGCAGCTTCCTGTGCAAGGTGTTCCAGGGCGGCACCGAGAAGGACCTCCTCGACCTCCTCAAACGGTCGTTCACGACCGTACGCCACGTCAAACCGCCCGCCAGCCGCAAGGAATCCGCCGAACTCTACGTCCTCGCAACCGGCTTCCGTGGTGAGACGAAGGCATAAGACTGAAGCAGTTTCGGCGTTACCATTCGCTGGCGTTCGGATCGAGGCCCGCCAGATCGGAGCGCGCATGCAGGATGAAGGGCACTCGAAGCTCTGCATCGTCGAAATCGGACAGCACGACGAAAGGCGTTCCGGATACCGGATAGGCAATGAGCCCGGGTCCAGGGTGCGGGCGTTTCACAGCGGGATGTCGGGCGAGGAGAGTTTCGATCACGTAGAACACGCGATCCTTCACCGCATCTGCGGCAGACCTGCCGAAGTGGGCCTCGCCCCAAGCCAAATGCTCAACAAATTGATCGAGAAACGTCTTCGAAAAGCGGACTGAACGCTGGTTCATTCATCTTTTCGCCCTGCCCGTCGCCGCTCAAGGGCCTCGTCGACGAATGCCCGGCTCTCCGCGAGAGACAAATGCCGTCCGCTTGCGAAATCCGCCCGCGCCAATTCGATCAGCCTCAATTCCTGGTCAGACAGCGCCCGCGGCAACTGAGCGGCCTCCCCGCCACCGGCGAGCAGAACCTCGGCTGCGGCGGCCAAAGTCGCGTCATCCGCTGTCGGAAGCGCCCGTTCGATGATGGCTATGGCGTCTTCGCGTCTCATCACGTGAGGTTACCACAGCTTGGAGGAAGCGTCGCAAGGCTCCTCCGTCCACCAAAAAAGCACACCATCCAGGGGTCACGGCGCGACCATTTCAGCCGCTTCCGCTGATTCGCCGGGGGTGGTAAGAGAGCCGGAAGCGATTCCAAGACAGGACGGCTGTTGCGGAGCGTGGCGGTCCCGGGTGGGGCCGGCGCGCTCGCTTTCGGCCATCCCGAGGCTTCCCAGCTAGGAGAACCACATGGCCCAGCGCCCCCTGGACGAGGCGTCCGTAGCTCTCACCTTCGATGACGTGCTGCTGGTGCCGAGGCCCTCGGAGGTTTTGCCGGGTCAAGTCGATGTCGCATCCCGCATCACGCGCGAGATCTCGGTCCGCATCCCCATCGTCTCTTCCGCCATGGATACCGTGACGGAAGGCCGCCTCGCGATCGCCATGGCCCAGTCGGGCGGCATCGGCGTGATCCACCGCAACCTGACGCCCGAGGTGCAGGCCGAACAGGTGGCGATGGTCAAGCGCTACGTCTCCGGCATGGTGCACAACCCCGTCACCATCAACCCCGAGTCCACACTCGAGGAAGCCCTGAAGCTGATGGACGAGAAGAACATCTCGGGCGTCCCCGTGGTCGAGGCCGGCAACAAGGGCAAGCTGGTCGGCATCCTGACCAACCGCGACGTGCGCTTTGCCCGCAACATGCAGACGCCCGTGTCCGAGCTGATGACGCGCAAGCTCATCACCGTGAAAGAGGGCGTCGCCGCCGACGAGGCGCAGAAGCTCCTGCACCAGAACCGCATCGAGAAGCTGCTGGTCGTCGACGAGAGCTACCGCTGCATCGGCCTGATCACGGTGAAGGACATCGAGAAGGCGCACAAGTATCCCAACGCCTGCAAGGACGACCAGGGCCGCCTGCGCGTGGCCGCGGCCACGACCGTCGGCAACGACGGCTTCGAGCGCGCCGAACGCCTGATCGATGCGGGCGTCGACCTCGTCGTCGTCGATACGGCCCACGGCCATTCCAAGAGCGTGCTCGACATGGTGACGCGCATCAAGAAGCAGTCGAACCGGGTGCAGGTGGTGGCCGGCAACGTTGCCACGTCCGACGGCACCAAGGCGCTGATCGATGCCGGCGCGGACGCCGTGAAGGTCGGCATCGGCCCGGGCTCCATCTGCACCACGCGCGTGGTGGCGGGCGTCGGCGTGCCGCAGCTCACCGCGATCATGGATTCGGTGGAAGCGGCGCGGAAGCAGGACATCCCCGTGATCGCCGACGGTGGCATCAAGTTCTCGGGCGATCTCGTCAAGGCGCTGGCCGCCGGCGCCGAGTGCGTGATGATCGGCTCGCTGCTCGCCGGAACCGACGAAGCTCCTGGCGAAACCTATCTCTACCAGGGCCGCACGTATAAGGCCTATCGCGGCATGGGCTCCGTCGGCGCCATGGCCCGCGGCAGCGCGGACCGCTACTTCCAGCAGGAAGTGAAGGACACACTGAAGCTCGTGCCCGAAGGCATCGAGGGCCAAGTGCCCTACAAGGGCCCGGTCGACGGCGTGCTGCACCAACTCGTCGGCGGCCTGCGCGCCGGCATGGGCTACGTTGGCGCCGCCGACTTGAAGGCGCTGCGCGAGCGCGCCCGCTTCATCCGCGTCTCGAACGCGAGCCTCGCCGAGGCCCATCCGCACGGCGTCGGCATCACGCGCGAGGCACCGAACTACCAGCGGAACTAGACTGTCGGGACGCTTTTCAGGGGAGGGGCCGGGCGCACTCCGGCCGACAGAACGCTTGAACCAGGTTGCCATTCTTTATCCTGTTTTCGTGCAGGTGCTGCTCATCTTCGTGGTGGCCGTGCTGATGTCGCGCGCCCGCCGCCGCTCGGTCGTCAGCAGGACGCGCGAGGATCTCCAAGCCATCGCCATCGGCCAGTACGACTGGCCCGAGGATGCCAAGAAGCGGGCCGCCAATTACACCAACCAGTTCGAGATCCCCGTGCTGTTCTACGCGGTGGTGGCCTTCGCGTTGATCGTGAAGTCGGCTGATCTCGTCATGATCGTCCTCGCCTGGATTTTCGTGCTCTCCCGCATCGCGCACGCGGCCATCCACGTCGGCTCCAACCGCGTGAAGTATCGGGCGCCCGTGTTCGCACTGGGCTTCCTGGTTCTCATGGTCATGTGGGTTCGCCTCGCCGTGCACGTGATCCTGGCCTGACGATGCGGCCGGCTGCGCAGATCCGTTCCGCCTTCGACGTCTTCACCGAGATCAAGGAACGGCATCGCCCCGCGGCGGTGGCGCTGGCCGACTGGGGCAAGGCGCATCGCTTTGCAGGCTCGGGCGATCGCGCGGCCATTGGCAATCTCGTCTACGACGCGCTGCGCCGTGTCCGCTCCCTGTCGGCGCAAATGCAGAGCGATACGCCGCGCGCGATCGTGCTCGCCGCGGCGCCCCGCGCCCTGGGCATTGGCATCGATGCGATCGTTGCGGGCGCTGACGGCACGGCGCACGCGCTGACGCCGCTCAGCGAAGAAGAGAAGGCGGGGCTCGCGCGCACGCTGCCCGCGGATACTCCGGCAGATATCCTGGGCGACTATCCGGAGTGGCTCGGCGCGTCCTTCGCGCGCGCCTTCGGCAACGACGCTGCCGCCGAGGGTGCCGCACTGGCAGCCCGCGCCCCCGTCGATCTCCGGGTCAACACGCTGAAGGCCGACCGCGACAAGGTCATCAAGGCGCTCGAGAAATTCGGCGCGCACGCGACCACGCACTCGCCTCTTGGCGTGCGGCTGCCGGCCCCCGAGGGACGCGCGCGGCAAGCGAACGTCGAAGCAGAGACCGCCCACGGCCGCGGCTGGTACGAGGTGCAGGACGAAGGCTCGCAGATCGCCGCGCTGATGGCCGGCGCGTTCGCGCGCGAGCAGGTGCTCGATCTGTGCGCTGGTGCGGGGGGAAAGGCGCTGGCCTTCGCGGCCGCCATGCAGAACACCGGGCAGATCTTTGCCTACGACGACGACCGCATGCGCCTGCGGCCGATCTTCGAGCGCTTGAAGCGCGCTGGTGCCCGCAACGTGCAGGTGCTCGATGCGGCGGACAGCAAGGGACTTGCCGCGCTCGGCGCGCGTTTCGATCTCGTGTTCGTCGATGCGCCGTGCACGGGCACGGGGTCCTGGCGGCGCAGGCCGGACGCCAAGTGGCGCCTCAAGCCCGCCGCGCTCGAACAGCGCCAGGCGGAGCAGGACGCCCTCCTCACCCAGGCCGCGTCGCACGTGAAGCCCGGCGGCCGCCTCGTCTACGTCACGTGCTCGGTTTTGCCGGAAGAGAATGGCGATCGCATCGAAGCCTTTCTCGCGCGAGAGCCGCAGTTCGAAGCGATGCCGTGGGCTCCCATCTGGGAGAAACAGCTCGCCTCACCGCCCGTGATATCCGCCAACGGCTCCGACACGTCACTCCTTCTCACACCGCGCCAGCACGACACCGACGGCTTCTTCGTCTGCGTCATGCGCCGACGTTAAAGCGCACCTACTTCACCCCACATGCCTTCCCGGCCGAGCGCAGCGAGAGCCGGGATCTTTCCAGCTCGCAATTCTGGGCACGCTGAAGGATCCCGGATAGCCGTGCTGACGCACGTCTTCCGGGAATGCAAAACAAGTAAAACTCAGCGGCTGTGCTTGATCGTGAAGCTCAGCGGCAGGGTCAGCGCGACGGTCTCGCCCGGCATGTGCGCGGGCGGCGGCGGCAGCGGCGACGACCGCTGAAGAACGGCCAGCGCCTCCTCGTCGAGGATCGAATGGCCCGAGCTTTCGAGCACCGACGCGGACACGACGTTGCCCTGGCGATCGATGCTGAACTGAACCTTCGTGGTCCCTTGCTCGCCGCGCGTGCGGGCCTCGATCGGGTAGCGCTTGCGCGTCTCGATGCGCGCTAGCAATGCCGTCTGCCACGTCGCTTGGGCCATCCGGATCGCGCGCTCATTGCCGGCGATAGGTGCGGCCGTCGTGGTCGAAACGGGCGCATCGATCTTCTGCGGCGCCGAGGTCGTCGGATCGCCCACGCTCGCCTGCGACTTCTCCAGTTCCTGCTTCTGCTCCGGCGGCTTCTCTTCGGGCTTGTCCGGTTGCGGCTTGGCCTCCTGCAGCGCCACCTCGGGTTCGGGCGCGAGCGGCGCCTTCTCGAGTTCGACGCCGTCGGGCTTCACCTCTTCTTTCTTTTCCGTCTGCTCGGGTGTGTTGGGCGCCTCTTGCATCAGCTTGCCGGGCGCCGCATCCGGCACGTCTTCGCGCACCGACGTGGTGATCGGCGCGAGTTCCAGCGTCACCACACCCGCGGTATCGACAAAGGCTTCCTCGTCGGGCTGCAGCATCACGAAGCCGATGGCGCCGGCGTGAAGGCCCGCGACCAGCACCGCCGCGCCGATCCAGGTGCCGATGCCGGCCCCTTCCAGAGCGGGACGCGGTGCGTATCGAAGCTTCCCCGTCACGGCGCCTTGGCCGGTGGCGCGATGTCACCGGTTCCCTCGAGACCGACGAGCGCGATCTTCAGGTAGCCCGCCGCGCGCAGAAGGTTCATCGCCTTCATCACCTCGCCGTAGGGCACCGTCTTGTCCGCGCGCACGAACACGCGCGTGTCGCGGTTGGCGCTCGTGGTCGCATCGAGCGCGGGGCCGAGCCCCGATGCGCTCACGGCATCGTTGCCGAGCGCCAGCGAGAGATCGGCCTTCACCGTCAGGAACAGCGGCTTGTCCGGACGCGGCACCTGCTTGGCACTCGAGACAGGAAGATCGACCGGAATGTCGACCGTCGAGAGCGGCGCGGCCACCATGAAGATGATCAACAGCACGAGGATGACGTCGATGAACGGCGTCACGTTGATTTCGTGCGTCTCGGGAAGGTCGTCGTCCTCCCGCTGCTGGATGCCGCCCGCCATGGCGCTACTCCGCCGCCAGCGACAGGTGATGCGGCGCGAGCCCCCGGTCGAGATCGCGCGAGACGAGCCGCTGCACTTCGGCCGAGGCATCTGCGACGAGCGCCTTGTAGCCGGCGATCTGGCGCGAGAAATGATTGTAGATGATGACGGCCGGAATGGCCGCGACGAGACCGATGGCCGTGGCGAGCAGCGCTTCCGCGATGCCGGGCGCGACCACGGCGAGGTTGGTCGTCTGCGCCTTCGAGATGCCGATGAAGCTGTTCATGATGCCCCACACGGTGCCGAACAGGCCAACGAACGGCGCCGTGGAACCAATGGTGGCGAGGACGCCGGTGCCCCGATTGATCCGCCGCCCGGCTGCGACTTCGATCCGCTGCAGACGGCTCGCGACGCGCTCCTTGATGCCGTCCTTGTCGGTGACGTCGGACGACAGCCGCAATTCGTGCGCGGCGGCCGCAACGCACGCGGCGAGCACCCCACGCTCGCTCGGCAGCTGCGCCTGCGCGTCCGCCAAGGAGCGCTCGTCGGCGATCGCCGCGAGTGCGCCCGCCAGGCGCCGGCGCGCCAGCGTTAGCTCAAGGGACTTTGCGAACCAGACGGTCCAGGTGACCAGCGACGCGAAGGCGAGGCTCAGCATCACGGCCTTCACCAGCACGTCCGCCGCCTGGAACATGGACCAGGGGGAAAGATCGCGCGGCAAATGCCCGGCGGCCACGGCCGGCGCGGCCGAAACCGCCGGGGCCGGCACGGCCTCCACTGGCTGCGCCGCGACTGCCGCCGGTGCGTCCGGCGAGCCCGTCGCCTGCGCGAGGCAAGCGCCGGAGTAACCCGCCACGCCGAGCGCGAGGACGGCGGCCAGAAGCATGTGCCGGAGCTGCGTCATACCTACCCTGATCGTCTGCATTCCAATGATTTCAGCGAGTTAGACTTGAAGTTCTAGGACGGCCCATGGCCATTGGCGAGTGTTATATAGTAACACTGAGGCCCGCGCGACCCCCGTCAGGCTTCGGCCCAGAGTCTGATGAGATTGTGGTAGATGCCCGTCAACCGGACGCAGGCCGGATCCTCGATGCCCTTCTCCATGGTGAGATCCTGGATGGTCTGATCGAGGTCGAACAGCAGCGTGCGCTCGTTGTCTCCCCGGATCATGCTTTGCAGCCAGAAGAACGAAGCGACCCGCGCGCCCCGCGTGATGGGCGTGACGTGGTGCAGGCTGGTGGAGGGATAGAGTACGAGGTCGCCCGCCGGCAACTTCACCTCGTGCGAGCCGTACTTGTCTTCGACGACGAGTTCGCCGCCGTCGTACTCCTCGGGCTCGGCGAGGAACAGCGTTACGCTGAGATCCGTGCGGATACGCGTCGCGGTCCCCGGGATGGCGCGGATCGAGCCGTCGACATGCGTGCCGAAGAAGTCGCCCTCGCTGTAGCGGTTGAAGAGCGGCGGAAAGATCCGGAGCGGCACGGCCGCCGACACGAACAGCGGCGTGCGCGCCAGCGCCGCGAGCACGATCTCGCCGAGTTCCCGCGCCGCCGCCGAGCCCTCGGGAAGCTGCGTGTTCTTCTTCACGCTCGCCGACTGCGGCCCGGCCGTCACGCGCCCGTCGACCCAGCTCACCGCGTCCATCACCTTGCGGCAGTGCCGCACCTCGTCCTTGCTCAGGACGCCGGGAATGCAAATCAGCACGGTCCGCCTCCGATCGTGAAGGGAGCCCCCCGCAGGTTGGGGTACGGGGGGCTCCCGGCAGTCGGGCGCATCAGGCGCGCCCGAGCTGCATCTCCTAATACTTGTAGGTCAGCGTGAGGTATCCGGCGCGTCCCGGCGCCACGAACACGAAAGGTGCGTTCGAGCGATAGAGCGCGTCGTAATAGAGTTCGTTCGTGAGGTTCACGACATTGAGCTGCATCGAGAAGTTCTGGTTGAACTTGTATTCGGACAGAAGATCGAAGCGCCAATGGTCGGGGATGTTGTAGCCGCTGTCGGCGGCCGCGAGCACGCCCGCGTAGACCTTGCCCGAGTAGGTCGCCTGCCCACCGAGCGTGAAGGCGTCCGTGATCTTGTACTTGCTGAGCAGGCTGAACTGCGTCAGCGGCACGTTGGCTAGCTGGCGGCCGATGAAGCTCGCTGTGCTCGATTCCAGCACCTCCGACTGCATCAGCACGACGCCGCCGAAGACGCTCCACTTATCCGTGATGTTGCCTTGCGCGGACAGCTCGATGCCCTGCACGCGATAGGCGCCCGTCGACGTCGGATTGCCGCCGTTGAGACCCGATTCGCGCGCGTTGTATTTCTCCGTGCGGAACAGCGCGGCTGTGGCGAGCATCTTCTTCTGGAACAGCTCCCACTTGGTGCCGAGTTCCATGCCGTAGTTCTTTTCCGGGGCGAGCGCCGCCGTGTTGAGCGCGAGGCCGCCGTAGTCGACGCCCGTCGCATCGAGTTCGCTGCCGACTGGGTTGGAGGACGTGGCATAGGCCGCGTAGATGCTGGCGATCGGCACCGGCTTGTAGACGATGCCCGCATTCCAGTTGAAGACGGTGTCGGTGCGCGAGGCAGTATTAGCCGCGGTCAACGCGTCCTGATGCCGGTTGTAGTTGTCCACGCGCACGCCGCCGTTGATGTACCACTGCTCGTTGAGCTTGATGGTATCGAGCGCGTAGGCGGCGGCCGTGTCGATGGTCGCCGTGAATTGCCACGCACGCGGCGGGATGATGCCGTTCCACGTGGGATAGTTGTTGGGTGAGGTAAGCGACTGCGTCACCGAGGTGAGGCCGGTGTACGAATAGCGCCACACCATTTCCCGGCTCAGTTCCACGCCCGTGACGAGCGTGTGCTTCAGGCCCATCGTCTGGAACTTGAACGTGAGATCCGTCTGGTTTCCGAACATCGCCGTGTCCTGATACCGGTTGGCGTTGCCGGTCGAGACGGTGGAGGCGCCGTTGGCAGCCCCGTTGGGCGATGTGGCGATGTAGTCGACGATGGTGTCGCCGTAGCGGGTCCTGGTGGTGAGCACGACGTCGGGGGACAGCTTCACTTCCACCTTGGCGGTCACGCTGTCCTGGCTGTTGCGCATGAAGTCGCGCGCGGCATTGCCGTACCAGTTGGTGCGCGCGACGCCGGATTCGGTCCAGGGCTGGCCGGTCGACGTATTGAGCGGCACGCCGAAGTCGGGAATGCCGTTCGTGCGGTAGCGATAGTAGTCGATGTTGATCTTGACGTTGTCCGACGGCTTGATGGCGACGGCGAAGAAGCCACCCCAGCGCTCGTCGTGCACCTGGTCGCGGCCGGCGACGTCCGCGTCGTGGTACATCAGGTTGCCGCGCACGGAGAGCCCTGGCGACACCACCTGGTTGACGTCGAGTGTCGTGCGCACGGTACCGTCGGTGCCGAACATGGTCGAGACCGAGCCGAAATTCTTGTCGGTCGGTTGCTTGGTGATGATGTTCATGGCGCCGCCTGCGACGCCGCGCCCGCTGATCGTGGCGGACGGCCCCTTCATCACCTCGATCTGCTCGATGGCGAAGGTCTCGCGGCCTGCGTTGCCGACATCGCGGAAGCCGTCGACGTAGATGTCGTTGCGCGCGTCGAAGCCGCGGATGTAGATGCGGTCGCCGAACGCGTTACCGCCCTCGCCGAAGCCGAGCGTCACGCCGGGCGTCTGCCGCGCCACGTCGCGAAGCGTCGTCGCCGCGGTGTCGGTCAGCACGCTCTTAGGGATCGCGGTCACCGTGCGCGGCGTGTTGACGAGCGGCTCCGTGATCTTGCCGGATCCCGAGCTCTCCACCTTGTAGGGGGCGGCGGGGTTGGCATACGGGTTCGCGGCCTTCTGCTCGGGCGTCTGGGCGGCGGCATTGGCCGAAGGCTGCGGCTGCTGCGCCGGGTCCGCCTTGGGCCGCGGCTTCGGCGTGTTCGCCTCGACGTTGACCGGCGGCAGCGGCGTCACGCCTGCCCCCGGCGTCGTCTGCCCGAAGGCATCACCGACCGGCAGCGCGGCGAGGCAGGCGGCGGTGAGCACCGTTGCGGTTTTGCGGTCGGACCTGACTGGGCCCGACGAAGCGTTTTCATGGCGCGGCCGGACGAAACGAAGGGTTGCGGGTATGCGTGCTGAAGACATGAGATCCCCCAGAAAGCCCGTTGCTTGCGGGCCATTGCCAAATGTGTCCTCCGCTGCATTTGGCTGGGGTTGAGCCTGGCTACGTCTGCGCGAGCCCTGTCACCTAATAAAACACGACAAAAAGAGTCAAGTTTAATTGCGCAGCCAGTGGCTGCGGCGACGCGTCACCAAGTGAGCCGCAGGGACCCCAGTCGCAGGCGGGCTCAGAACTTCGCCGTCATCGACACGATCACCGTCGTCGGCGGCGCCGGCGTCAGGTTGTCGTTGGAGTCGGCGCTGGCGATGTAGTTGCGATTGAAGATGTTGGTCGCGTTGATCTGCGCCGACAGCTTCTCGCTGAACTTGAAGAACAGCGCGGCATCGACCGTGGTGTAGGCGGGCAGCACGACCTGTGCCGCGGCCGGCTGCAGCGCCGCAATGCAGTTGGCGT
>RXJK01000188.1:0-3943 GCA_003963125.1 Hyphomicrobiales bacterium | reverse complement strand
TGAACTGATACTTGTTCCACAGCGAGAACGTGTCCTGCGGCAACAGCGGCAGGCGCGTACCTGCGGGGATGATGGCCGACGTGGAGGTCGCGGCATCGTTCGTGATCGAGCCCGTGAAGATGTGCGACCAGCCGGCCGACATCATCCACTTACTCGTCGCATAGCCGATCAGCTGGAGTTCAAAGCCCTCCACCCGCGACTTGCCGGTCTGCGCGAACGAGTTTGCGTTGATGGCGTAGCGGATATTCTCGCGATCGGTCTGGAACAGCGCTGACGTGAAGGCCAGCGACTTGGTGATGTCCCACTTCGTGCCGACTTCGTAGTTGATGTACTTCTCGGGCGTCAGGTTGGCGCTCGTCACGGTGACGCCGCTGAACTGGTCACCGCTCGCAGGAAGGTACGTGACCCCATAGCTCCCGTAGAGCGAGAGCATATCCGTCGGCTTCAGGATGACCCCGAGCCGAGGCGACAGCATGCCGTTGTTCTGCACGAGCCGGTTGCTGGTCAGGTAATTGTTGAAGTTCAGGTCGAAGATGTCGTGGCGCAGGCCGGCCAGGATCTCGAGATACTTCGTCACCTGGATCTGGTCCTGGATGTAGACCGACCGCACGTCGAGCTCGATGTGATTCTTGGTCGTGACGGCGCCCGACCAATTGAAATCCGTCGTGTTGCCGAACAGCGTCGGGCTCGAGAACAGGACGTTGCACTGCCCTCTTGGCGATCCGTTCAACGTCGAGAAGCTCTGGCAGCCCGTCGTCGCGGGATCGAACTGTCCGACATGGCGCTCGTTGTTGGAGAGTTGGTGCCCGAACTCGGCGCCGAACAGCAGCGTGTGCTTGGTGAAGCCCAGGCCGAACTTGTAGGTGAAGTCCGTCTGGTTGAAGAGGTTGTCGCGCTGGTTGGCGTTGTTGTACGCCGCGAGCCCCACGAGCCCCGCTCCGGGAGCATCCAGCGGCGTCCCCGGATAGATGTTCTGATAGAACTTGTCGTAGTGCACGTAGGACGCGTGGTTGCGCACCGACAGCCCGCCGCCGAAGTTGTGCTCGACGATGGCGTAGACCCGGTCGACGGTGGTCTGCGCGTAGTTGAGATCCGCGTTGCCGAAGAACGTGCTTCGGTCCGCCGGCGAAGGCATCCCCATGAACGAGGGGATGCCGCGATCGGCCGTGCGATGGTCGTAGGCGTGCTCGTAGCCGACCGTCACCTTTGTTCCGTCGGCCGGCTTGAACGAGAACGTCGGGTTGATGGCCCAGCGCTTGAGGTCGTTGTAGTCGCGGTAGCTGCCACTGTCCTCGAACATGGCGTTCATGCGGAACGCGGCCGCGCTGCCCGCCATCGCCCCGCTGTCGAGCGTTATGCGCTTGTGCGCGAAGGAGCCGAGTTCCATCGTCGCCGAGCCGAAGGACGCACCGAACACCGGCTCCTTCGAGACGATATTGACGACACCGCCCGCCCCACCGCGTCCGAACGCCAGCGCCGCCGGCCCCTTGAGGAATTCCACCCGCTGCGCGTTGTAGAGGTCGCGGAAGATCTGAGCGTCGTCGCGCACCCCGTCACGGAAGAAGTCGGCCGTCGAGGCCACCTGGCCGCGGATGGAGATCTGGTCGCGGTTGCCCTCGCCCTGGTGCAGGATCACGCCCGGCACGTAGCGGGTGACGTCGCCGATGCTCTGGAACGCCTGGTCCTTGATCTGCTGCTCGGTCACGACGCTGATCGACTGCGGCACGTTACGCAGCGGCGTGTCGGTCTTGGTGCCAGAGGTGCCGCGCGTGGCGAGGTAGCCGACGTCGCCCTTGGCGTTTGGCGTGGGCTCGGCAGTCGGTGCGGTGCTGGTGGCTTGCGGCGCAACGGCCGCGGGCTGCACCGCCGGCCGCGGTTTCGGGGTCTGCGCCTCGACATTGATCGGGGGAAGCGCGGTGGGTTCCTTGGGCTTCGCGTCTTGTGCGTGGGCTGCGGGGTTTACAGCCAGCGCCGCGGACCCACAAACGAGAAACGCCGATAGAACAGGAAAACGCACACGCATGAAGGCCCCCCACCCAAGATGACTGCTCGCGCATTTGGCTGGGGTTGAGCCTGGCTAATCTGCTTGAGCGTACCCTGAAATAAGGAAACTATACATACGCAGTCAAGAAATATCCGTACCCTGTCCCTCAGCATCCGCGGGCATGCCCGAGACAGCGGGCGGCTCAGTAGGCGGACGAATTGGCGGCGGCTCTTTCGGGAGTGGTAGGCCTGAAAACAGAAAGGCGCGCCCCATGCGGGACGCGCCGTTCAAGCTTCTCTTGCCCTTGCGTGCGTGCGTCAGGCGGCCGAGCGGGCACGCGGAGCGCGCCGAACAGCTTTCTTGACGGACGCCGCCTGCCAGGAGGTCTCGTCCAGCGTGCTGGCGCGCAGATGCTCCTTCACTTCGATGCGGTTCGGCCTGAAGGCGGACTTGAGCACCTCGACGGCCTCGTGCGGCTTGGCTTCCCCGCACATGAAGACGTCGAGAGCCGCGTACCCGGCTTCCGGCCAGCTGTGGATGCTGATGTGGCTCTCGGAGAGAACCGCCACACCCGCCACGCCACCATTCTCTGTGAAACGATGCAGGTGCACATGCAGCAAGGTCGCCCCTGCGGCATCTGCGCATCGCTTCAGTGTCTCGCGGACGAGCTTGAGATCATCAAGCCGCTTGGCGCCGAACAGATCGACGAGAAGATGCGTACCTGCACATCTGACCCCGTCACGTTCAATGAAGTAGTCTTTCCTGTCCTTAGGCGCACCAGGCGCGGCTAGACCATGATCTTCCTCTTGGGCGGTGCTTGAACGGGTCAAGTCCATCCCCAATTGGAAGAGGGAATCGGTGTAGGCCATAGGACCCCTCCCCAACCAGTAGACAGATAACCCGCTGCTTCCCGTTTTGGCTGCGCGTACGCTGCCGAGCGAAAAGCAAACGGAAAGTCCGATATGATGCCAATTGCCCCTTGACGCAAGGGGAAACTCTCCCCTCGCGAGATTTTTTTGCGCACTGTTTTCGCGTCGTAGCGCGAGGGGCTTATCGAGGCGCGGCGGCTACTCTTTCTTAAGAAGTTTATCGAGCAGGTCGCGCGGCTTCACGCTGTTGTTTCCACCGCCGCCGAAGAGACCTTTCAGCGCGTCTTGCACGTCGGGTTTCTGCAGGTTCTTGCCGATCTGCCGGAGGCCATCGACGATCTGATCCTGTCCCTTGAAGCCGATCGTCGGCTTGTCCCACGGCCCCTCGATGCGCAGCGGCAGCTCGATATTGGAGAAGTTGACGATCGCACCTTCTGCCCGCGTGGCGCCTGTGCCGGTGAGCCGTGCCTTCAGTTGGAAGTCGAGCGTCTGCCGCGGCATGTTGACGACACCAGAGCCCGTCACGCGCGCATTCTGGGTGAAGAGCCTGAGATCGTTGTTCTGGGCGATGCCCTTGGCGAGCACGAAGCTGGCGCCGAGTTCGCTGTACGCCGTGCGGTCGTTGGGCTGGATGCCGAGCTGCGGGATCTCGCCCGTTTCGATCGAGCGCATGATCCGGGCGACGTCGAAGCCGCGCACCGCCCCGCCGTTGGACTTGATCTCGACGGTCCCCGACAGCGTCTCGACGAGCTCCCGCTCAGAATTGCCCTGGCCTGCGAGGACGACCGCCGCCGTCATGCGCCCGTCGATCCAGCCGAAGCCCGAGGCGTCCTCGAGGAAGGGCCCGCCCTGGATGCCATCAAGGTTGAGGTTGAGCGTGAGGCTCGGCACCGCCTGGCCGGCATCGATCACGGCCACACCCCGCCCGCGCCCGCCGTAGAGCGCGAGATCCTCGAGGTCGAGGCGCAGCTGCCCATCCGTCAGGTTGATGCTGACGCGGCTAGGGCCGGTCTTGAGCCGGTGGTGGATGATCTCGCTGGTCGAAATGCGCACTTCCGCGTCGAAAAGCGAGAGAAGATGCGTATCGAGC
>RXJK01000356.1 GCA_003963125.1 Hyphomicrobiales bacterium | reverse complement strand
GCGAATACAGTTGCCGGACAAGCGCTGACGCGCTTTCCGGGGGCGCAGAACAGAGGACGAGGGAGGGGAGTAGGGAGTAGGGAGTAGGGAGTAGGGGCGAAAAACGGGAAGCGAAGGGGACGAAGTGCGGAGAGACGCAGCTATGGGATGCGAGGGGCGGTGCGTGCCCCGCGGAGAGAGAGCCGCCTCCGGAAAAAGAAACGGCGCCGCTAGGGCGCCGTTTCGTTGCGATGAGCGTGTAAGGAGCGAGGTCAGTCGTCCTTCGGACGGGGGGTCATGAGGGTGTCGTTCCGTCTACGTCGTTTAAATTTGTGCGCGCCCCCCTTCCGCTCAGTACGCAAATCAGTGAGGCACGAAGTGTTGCGGACCGCATCGCTACCGAGTTGATGGACACGCACACACCCTGACAGGCCGGGCGTGCGCAAAGGAATGGTACATGAGGATTGGATCGTGGCATGTGCTCCTACGCAGACGTAATGTAGCGTCCGCAGTGACACTGCTGGCGATGGCATTACTGGCCGCATCGCCTCCGGCCACAGCCTCGCAGGGGTGCGCAAGCGTCTACGTCCCGGTCTCACAGCAAACTCAATCAGCTACGACGACATACAATTTCGGGGGCCCCTTCTCTCCCGGTGAAGTCGTCGTCGCGAACTTCCTATCTACGGCAGCGGCAACACCTTTATCCGTAAGCATCTACGCCAACGGGATGTTGGTTGCGCAGGGCAGTGTCGCTCAGCCGGGGGACCCGCTCGTGGTCTCCTACGTGGTCGGCCCTTCCGTCGGAATGATTGTCATTTCTTTTACGGCGAGCCCTGGCGCCCTGTTCACGGCAAACTGCCAGCAGAGCGGAGGCTACGGGGCATCGGCGCATGGCCTGGGCGCCCATTATAGCGGACAACGGGTGCAGGCCATCATCACGAACAGCATGGGCACCTCGCGTCAGATCGACCGGCTCATGGACGAGACGCCCGCAGACGGTAGCACGTCCGGGACAGGCACTGCTCCTGGCTTCACCGCGGATGAGAAGCGCGGACTAGACGTCGCCACCGGATCGGTCTCGACACCTCGCCTCGGCCTCGGCATGAGCGGCAACGGCAGTCAATCGTTTGGCCCGCCATTGGGACTGCGCTCCACCTACGACGATGATTTGACGAGCCCCATGCGCACGCGCGGTCCTGGCTCCGACACCTCTCACTCCGGCGGATTCACCATCGCCGGTCTCAACGTCGTCGGCGCAGACGGCAACTCCGTGAACTTCTCCACCTCGCTGCGCGACATCGCCCGGGACGCACAGCAGCGCGAAGATCAGCGTCTCGCGCAGGACCCTGCTGCGAACGCGATGGGCTTCACCGCGGCACGCGGACGGACGCTCGATAGGCGCACCAATCCGCTGGACGTATGGGTCGAAGGCCGGTTCATGCGCCTTAACGACGGACGCAACGGTACCGATGCTTCCGGCCACTCCGCCCTCATCGGCACCGGCGTAGACTATGTCTTCAGCCGCAGTCTGCTCGCTGGCGTGTCCCTCTCCTTTGACAGCAGCGGTCAACGATACTCCGCGCAGAGCACCGAGGCTCGTGGCATCGGCTGGCTCGTTGGGCCCTACAGCACCATCCGCTTGAGCGAGCATCTGTTCTGGCAATCGCGTGCGGCCTGGGGTCGGGCCAGCAACGAGGTCTCCCCTAACCTCGCACTCACCGACAGCTTTGGCAGCACGCGCTGGCTCGCGCTGAGCAAGCTCACTGGACGTTTCCAGTTTGGCCCCTGGCAATTGCGCCCTTCCGCTGGCGTGGCCTACATGGAAGAGACGGCCGAGAGTTACGTCAGCGGCACTGGCGCGAACGTGGCCTCCATTAAGACCCGCGTCGGAACTGCAAGCGCCGGCCCCGAGATCACCTATCAGTATCGCCTCAATGCCAACGTGCTGATTGAGCCCCGCGCAGGGCTGGACGCTATCTGGACGTTTGCGCGCGACGTCAGCATCGGTGGCAACAGCGCGCTCATCGGCGGAGAAGCCGTTGGACCTGAGGGCGTTCGCGGTCGTGCGGAGATCGGTGTCAGAGCCATGATCGTTGGCGGCACCGTCCTCGACCTGTCCGGCGCCTACGACGGCATCGGCGCCGGCGATTACAACACCATCACCGGACGCGCCGTTGTGCGAATGCCCCTCAACTGATTGGCTCGCGATGCCATCGACGCCCGTCTCGCCAAACGCGGTCGCCTGCCCTGACAGGTTTGGAAGCCGGCTACAAAAACGGCGCCGCGGGGGCGCCGTTTCGTTGACTGATGGGAGCGCGCGAAGCGGGATCAGTCGTCCTTGCGGCGGGGGATGCCGGGGACGGTGCCGGAGCCCTTGGAGGGGCGCTCCTTCTTGTCCTTGGGGCCCGGCAGGGACTTGCGCGGGGTCGCGTCGACAAGAGCGGGAGCGCCCAGGTCGCCGTCTTCCGCATCGTCCTCGTCTTCTTCCTCGCGGCGGGCCTTGACCTTCTGCGCGGGATCGGGCGGCAGGAACTCGAAGCCGAGCTTGCGCGCGGTACCTTCGCCCTCGACGCTGACGCGGACCGTGCCACCCTGTTCGAGCTTGCCGAAGAGGAGTTCGTCGGCGAGCGGCTTCTTGATGCTCTCCTGGATGACGCGCGCGAGCGGCCGGGCGCCGAACTTCTCGTCGTAGCCCGTATCCGCGAGCCAGCGCATGGCATCCTCGGAGACCTCGATCACGACGCCACGGTCGGCGAGCTGTGCTTCGAGCTGGAACACGAACTTCTCGACGACCTTGAGGATGATCTCGGTCGACAGGCCGGCGAACGGGATCACGGCATCGAGACGGTTGCGGAATTCCGGCGTGAACAGCCGGTTGATCGCTTCCGTGTCGTCGCCTTCGCGCTTGCTACGGCCGAAGCCCATCGGCGCCTTGGCGAGATCGGAGGCGCCCGCGTTCGTCGTCATGATGAGGACGACGTTGCGGAAGTCGATCTGCTTGCCGTTGTGGTCGGTCAGCTTGCCGTGGTCCATGACCTGCAACAGGATGTTGTACAAGTCCGGGTGCGCCTTCTCGATCTCGTCGAGCAGCAGCACGCAGTGCGGGTGCTGGTCGACGCCATCGGTGAGCAGGCCGCCCTGGTCGAAGCCGACGTAGCCCGGAGGCGCGCCGATCAGACGCGAGACCGTGTGCTTCTCCATGTATTCCGACATGTCGAAGCGCAGCAGTTCGACGCCAAGGAGGCTCGCCAACTGCTTGGCGACTTCCGTCTTGCCGACGCCGGTCGGCCCCGAGAACAGGTAACAGCCGATGGGCTTCTCCGGTTCGCGCAGGCCGGCGCGCGACAGCTTGATGGCGCTCGCCAGCGCGTCGATCGCCTTGTCCTGGCCGAAGACGAGGCGCTTGAGATCCTTGTCGATGGCGGCCAGCACCTCGGCGTCGGACTTGGTGATGGTCTTTGGCGGGATGCGCGCCATGGTGGCGACAGTCGCCTCGACCTCCTTCACCGTGATCTTCTTCTTGCGCTTGGGCTCGGGCAGCAGCATCTGCGAGGCGCCCGTCTCGTCGATCACGTCGATCGCCTTGTCGGGCAGCTTGCGGTCGTTGATGTACTTGGCCGATAGCTCCACCGCGGACTTGATGGCCTCGTTGGTGTACTTGAGCTTGTGGTACTCCTCGAACACCGGCTTGAGGCCCTTCAGGATCTCGATGGAATCCTCGACCGAAGGCTCCTTCACGTCGATCTTCTGGAAGCGCCGGACGAGCGCGCGATCTTTCTCGAAGTGCTGGCGGTATTCCTTGTAGGTGGTCGAGCCGATGCAGCGCAGACCGCCCGCCTGGAGGGCCGGCTTCAGGAGGTTCGAAGCGTCCATGGCGCCGCCGGAGGTCGCGCCGGCGCCAATTACCGTATGGATCTCGTCGATGAACAGGATCGCGCCGGGCAGGCTCTCGATCTCCTTCATGACGGCCTTGAGCCGCTCCTCGAAGTCGCCGCGGTAGCGGGTGCCGGCGAGCAGCGCGCCCATGTCGAGGGAGTAGATGGTGCTGTCCTTCAGCACCTCCGGCACCTCGCCATTGACGATCTTGCGCGCGAGCCCCTCGGCGATGGCGGTCTTGCCGACGCCTGGGTCGCCCACGAACAGCGGGTTGTTCTTCTGCCGGCGGCACAGCACCTGGATGGTGCGCATGACCTCGTCGTGGCGGCCGATGAGCGGATCGATCCGGCCCGTCTTGGCCTTCTTGTTGAGGTTCACGCAGTAGGTGTTGAGCGCATCCTGCGGCTGCTTCTTATCCTCGCTCTTGTCGGACGTGTTGCTCTCCTCGTCTACGCCGCGCACGCTCCGGGGATCCGACATGCCCGGGCGTTTGGCAATGCCGTGAGAGATGAACTGCACCGCGTCGAAGCGGGTCATCTCCTGCTCTTGCAGGAAATAGGCCGCGTGACTTTCGCGTTCCGCGAAGATGGCGACGAGCACGTTGGCGCCCGTCACCTCCTCCCGGCCCGAGGACTGCACGTGCACGACCGCGCGGTGGATGACGCGCTGGAAGCTGGTCGTGGGCTGCGCTTCGGTCGAGCCCTTAACGAAGAGGGCGGACAATTCGTTGTCGAGATACTCGGTCAGCCGCGTGCGGAGTGCGTCGATGTCGACGGAGCAGGCGCGCATGACGGCGGAGGCATCGCGGTCATCGAGCAGGGACAGGAGCAGGTGCTCGAGCGTCGCGTACTCGTGATGGCGCTCGTTGGCGTATTCCAGAGCGCGATGAAGCGCGGCCTCGAGGCTTTGTGAGAATGCGGGCAAGCCGTCACTCCTTCTCCATGATGCACTGCAGCGGATGCTGGTGCTGGCGGGCAAAATCCATCACTTGGGCCACTTTGGTCTCAGCCACCTCGTACGTGTAAACGCCACACACGCCCCGGCCGCGATGGTGGACCTGGAGCATGATGCGAGTCGCTTCCTCGCGTCCCTTGTTGAAGAAACGCTCGAGCACGTGCACGACAAACTCCATCGGGGTGTAGTCGTCGTTCAGCAGCAGTACTTTGTAGAGGCTTGGCTTCTTGGTCTTGGGCCTGGTCTTGGTAACCAGACCGGTCTTGCCGTCCTCGTCGCCATTGAAGCCGTTCTTCCCGGCCATCCGAAGTCTTCCCTGTCCTATGCCGAGCATCGCAAGATTCGCGCCGCCCCTCGAAACCTGATCGACCTCATTCTAGCGACAGCCGGGGAGAGATCGCAAACGCCGCCTCTCCCCGAACGATCCGCATATGGGGACGGGATCACGATGTTTGAACAAGGCGAGGTCAAATGCGACAAAAAATGGCCCGCGCGCTCGCCAGCGCACGGGCCATCGACATGCTCAGGGGCCGGATATGCTCCGGTCAGGCTCGGGTGCGCTCAGCGCGCGCCGCTCAGGGCCTTCTCGACGGGCTTGTAGGCTTCCTTGGCGAGTTCGGCGTAGAGCGTGCCGACCTTCGACATCTGGTGCATGTAGCCGTCGTAGGCGCGCTTGGCGTAGCCCGACTGGATCTCGAACGCCTGCTCGACGGACTTCGCCGACAGCAGCTTCTCGAACGTCGCGGTGCCCTCTTCGAAGTAGCGCTTGGTGTAGTCGGTCATCTCGGCGGCGATGGTCTGGAGACCCTTGTTCCACTCGCCGAACGCCTTCATCGTGGCGTCCATGTTGGCCTGGCTGAGCTTCTGAAGATCTTCGATTTTGAGCATGGGCTGCATGGTTTTGTTCCTTCTCTGGGCAGACGACGTGCTGGGGACACTCAGGGTGTACGATCCGGGCGGTGATTCCGGTTGCGGCGCAGCGTAAATATATGCGCCGCAGCATAATGGTCAAGTCCATTGTGCAGTGCAGCATGCGACACTTTGGTAGGCATACGGTGCAAATTCGTTAACCACCTCTCTTAACCGAGCCCATACCCGCCACGCTTATCCTCTCGCTCGAAACGGAGATCGGTTCGGTTTCCACGCCAATCCTGGCGCCTCAAAGGCGTCCCAAAAACGGTGTTCGTCTCAGGCGACGCCGAGGGGGCAGGGAACCGACCGCAACCGGCAGCAAGCCGGACGGACAGGCGTTGAACGGAGCGGGAATGTCCTTCCCTCGAAGCGGGCGCAGGCTCGCGCTGAACCATTTTGCTGTCGCGGCGCTGGCGTCGCGGCTGGCTTTACTCTTCGTCGTGGTGGCGGGCGCTTTTGCGCTGTCGGCCCTGCCGGTGCGTGCCGAGGGCAAGAGCGCCGTGCTCGTGATCGACGCAAACACCGGCAACACGCTCTATGCGAGCAGCGCGGACGAGCCGCGCTATCCGGCGTCGCTGACGAAGATGATGACGCTCTACATGGTTTTCGACCTGATCGAGCGGGGTAAGCTCTCCTACCAGACGCCGATCCGCATCTCGGCCAATGCCACGGGCGCGGCGCCCTCCAAGCTCGACCTCAAGGAAGGCGAGGAGATCGCGCTCATCGATGCGATCCGGGTGCTGATTACGAAGTCGGCCAACGACGTCGCCATCGCGGTCGCTGAGCACATCGGCGGGACGGAAGCGAACTTCGCGCGGCTGATGACGCAGAAGGCGCATCAGATCGGCATGACGGCGACGCACTTCCGCAATGCGTCGGGCCTGCCGGATCCGGCGCAGGTGACGACGGCACGCGACATGGCGACCCTCGCCTTGCGCCTGCAGGACGAGTTCCCGCAGCATTACGTGCTCTTCGGCACGCGCACCTTTACCTACAAGGGCGAGACGTTCCGCAACCACAACACGCTGCTGTTCCACTACGAGGGCGCCGACGGCATCAAGACGGGCTACACGCGCGCCTCGGGCTTCAACCTCGTGTCATCGGTGCGGCGCGGCAACAAGCACGTGGTCGGCGTGATCTTCGGCGGCGCGAGTGCCGCGACGCGCAACAATGCGATGCGCACGTATCTCAACATGGGGCTGATGAAGGCGTCGCCCGTGCGGACGCGCAAGGGCGTGCCGATGCTGGTGGCCCGCAAGCCCGCGCCGGATCGTATGGCCGCCGTGCCGACGCCGCGGCCGGTGCCGCATCCCGTCGATGTCGCGAAACCCGCCGAAACGGTAGAGCCGGTGGTGGCGCAGCGCGCAGAGGCTGTCGCCGCGCGTCCGGAACTGACGATGGTGCGCGTGAAGCCGGTGCCGATGCCGGGTGCCGGCGTGCGCGAGCCGCTGAATGAAACGACGCAAGCCGAACGCCTGGCGATGCCGGCGCGCGCCGCGGCGCCTGGTGCGCCGCCCTCGACGCTCGAAGCCCAGGCGCAGCGCATCGCGCGCGGCGCGCCTCCGGTCGTGCAGACGGCGGCCGCGCACGTGCCGGCCGCTAAGGCACGGCCTATCGAGGCGAAGCAGGTCGTGGCCAAGGAAACGCGCGTGGGATCGCGCGCGCAGGTGCAGATTGGCGCCTTCCCGAGCGTGCAGGAGGCCGAGCGGCAACTCGCGGCGCTGAAGGGCAAGGCCGCCATGCTCGCGCATGCCAAGCCCGTCACGCAGCCCGTGCAGCAGGGCGAGAAGACGCTGTATCGGGCGCGCTATGCGGGCCTCGAGCCGGCCGCTGCGACGCAGGCCTGCGAGGAACTGAAGCAGCAGGGTCTCGCCTGCCTCGTGTTCAAGTCGGAATAGCTTTCGAGAGTGGCATCGGGCTGAGCGCCCCCGGTGCCAAAGAACCTTGCGTTCCCGGCCGAGCGTAGCGAGAGCCCAGATCTTTCCCCGTTGCGATCTCAAACTTCGCTGAAAGATCCCGGATGACCGTGCTTGCGCACGGCCTCCGGGAAGGCATTTCTTGGATGGGTTGGTTGCTGCATCTTGCGCGTTGCAGACCCACCCCCGCAAGCCCGTCCAAAGCTGGAGTGATCCAGGCCGCGATTGCGGGCTGAGCTCTTTATGCGGTCCTTACGCCAGGCCTCGGTTTTCCGCATCGCATCCTGATGCGGGGAGCGTCATATCCCTGGCGCACTCCGAACAGGAAAGGATGCGCCCATGGCTCCCATCCGGATCGAGGACAGCGCCTCGCACGCGACACATCGCGAGAGCGTCGGCGCCACGCTCGAACGCTTCTTCGCGGGCGTCGCGGTGCTGCTGCTCGGCGCGGTCGTGGTGCTAGCTGCGGCAAGTGCGCTTCTGCACGAGGATCTCGGTGGCGCGCTGACGCTGATCTACCTGCTGTTCGCGGCGACCGTGGCGGTGTGCCTCGGCGGGATGTCCTATCTCGGCTTCGGCAACAAGAAGCGGGGCTGACCGCCCTCAGACGTCGAGGTGCTGCGAGAGGCGGCCGGCGAGATCCTGGATGAACTGCCAGGCGACGCGGCCGGAGCGGCCGCCGCGCGTGACGGACCATTCGAGCGCCTCGCGGCGCAGGGCCTCATCGTCGATCTTGAGATGGTGGTGGCGGGCGTAGCTCTGCACCATGTCGAGATAGTCCTGCTGGCTCGCATTGTGGAAGCCGAGCCAGAGGCCGAAGCGGTCCGACAGCGACACCTTCTCCTCGATGGCTTCGCCCGGATTGATTGCGGTGGCGCGCTCGTTGTCGATCATGTCGCGCGGCATGAGATGGCGGCGGTTGGATGTCGCGTAGAACAGCACGTTGTGCGGGCGGCCCTCGATGCCGCCTTCGAGGACGGCCTTCAGCGACTTGTAGGACGTGTCGTCGTGATCGAAGGAGAGGTCGTCGCAGAAGATGATGAAGCGCATGTCGGCCTGGCGCATGTAGCCGAGGCACTGCGGCAGCGTCGAGATGTCCTCGCGGTGGATTTCGACGAGCTTCAGATCGCCCTTCGCGGCACGATCGAGCTTCAACTCGCGGCGCACCTCGGCGTGGGCGGCCTTGACCAGGGAGGACTTGCCCATGCCGCGCGCGCCCCAGAGGAGCGCGTTGTTGGCAGGTAGACCCTTGGCGAAGCGACGCGTGTTGTCGAGCAACTGGGTGGCGGCGATGTCGATGCCCTTGAGGAGGCCCAGCGGCTGCCGGTTGATGTGCGGGACGGGGAGGAATCCCTCAGGGGCGGCCTGCCAGACGAAAGCCTCGGCGGCGGAGAAGTCGATGGCCTGGCGCGACGGTGGGGCCATTCGCTCGAGTGCTGCGGCCAGCCTTTCGAGCCGTTGCAGGATCGCTTCTTCGTTCGTCATGCTGACCCTCTTGCCGGCCACTACGCTGTCTCGCTGTCCGTACCGTACGGTACGTTACGGATGGTTCTATAGGGTTATACGCGGCTGGCTGCAAGGAGGGCGTTCGTCCGGAGGGACCGGCACAGAATGAGGTGGACCAGGTCCAGCACCCGCAGCACGCCCCTTGAACTGGCGTGGACCCCCGCCTGCGCGGGGGTGAAGTTGAGAAAGGGGCTAGGCCTCTGCCCACCCCACTCCGTCGTGTCCGCGAAGGCGGGCATCCACGCAAGCCGGGGGGATCGTGGCGGTTCGGAGTCCAGAACCGGACCCCAGTGGCGAGGGGCTGGGGCCAAGGGGCTCGCGATGCGCTTTCTGCCCTGGGTCCCGGATCGGTGCTGCGCACCGTCCGGGATGACAGTCTTTGTCGAAGTGCCGCGTTCATCCATTTTGCAATGGGGGGCCGGCGTCGAGACGCCTCCGAGATCGGGCATGAAGGGGGCGCCACGCCCTGCCCGAAACGGTTGCAAACGGGGGCTGAGGCACTATATTCCGCGCCGAGTTGACAAGGTGCCGGGGCCAAGGGCCTGCGGCGCCATAACCTTTTCAAACCGCACCAGGAAACGCGCCAGCGATGTTCATTACCCCGGCCTACGCGCAGGCATTCGGCGGCGGCAGCGATATGCTCGTCAATATCGTGCCGATCCTGCTGATGTTCGTGATCTTTTATTTCCTGCTGCTGCGGCCGCAGCAGCAGCGCGTGAAACAGCACCGGGAGATGGTGGCCAACCTGCGTCGCGGCGATACGGTCGTCACGAGCGGCGGCATCATCGGCAAGGTGACCAAGGTGCGCGACGAGGCCGAGATCGAGGTCGAGATCGCGGAAAACACGCGCGTGCGGGTAATCAAGTCGACGGTGTCGGAAGTGCGCGCCAAGGGCGAGGCCGCGAAAGAGCCGGCCTGACGGCAAAGCTTCGGTTAGCGTTCCGGGGCGCGCATCGGCGATCATGCCGCCCCTCGGAGCCGATGCGAGGCTAGCGTGATGGCCGGAAAATCCGCTACATCGCTCCACGACAGGCCGGGACGGACATCTCTCGGTCTGAATCACGCCAGCTTTGCGAGGCTGGTGTCCTTCAGATCGCGATCCTCGCCGGGCTTGCCGTAACACGAGACGTACTTCGCGATCGGGACAGAGGCCCCATGCATTTCTCACCCTTCAAGCAGTCCGTGATCTGGGCGGTGGTCGTGATCGGCGTGCTGCTGATCCTGCCCTCGTTCTTCGCGCGCGAGACGGTCGAGAAGTGGCCCTCGTGGGTGCCCCACAAACAACTGAGCCTTGGTCTCGACCTGCGCGGCGGCGCCTACCTCCTCTACTCGATGGAGCCGGGCGACGTGCGCAAGGACTGGCTCGAGAACCTGCGCGACGATGCCCGCCGGCGGCTGCGGGACGCCAAGATCGGCGTTGCTTCGGTCGGCATCACGGGCGGCAGTGTGCAGGTGCGGCTCACGGAGGCCGACAAGGCGGATGCGGCCGTGAAGGAACTGCGCGGCCTCGCGCAGCAGATCGGCAGTGTCCTGACCGGAACCACGGGTACCGACGTCGAGATACGCAAGGCCGACGGCGGCGTCATCTCCATCGTGCCGACGGAACAGGGCATCCAGAACCGCATCTCGAATGCGGTGAGCGCGGCCATCGAAACCATCCGCCGCCGCGTCGATCCCGATGGCACGACGGAAGCGCTGATCGTGCGGGAAGGCGCCTCGCGCATCCTGATCCAGGTGCCGGGCCTTACCGATACGACGGAATTGAAGAAGCTCGTCGGCACCACGGCGCGCCTCACCTTCCACGAAGTGAGCCGCGACATGTCGGCGGAGCAGGCGAAGCAGACGCGGCCGCCCGCCGGCTTCAAGGTGTACGAGGGCGGGGCGCGCGAGGAAGGCGCGCTCGTCCTGCGCGAGACGCCGATCGTGCGCGGCGATGAACTGTCCGACGCGCAGCCGGGCTTCGACCAGCGCACCAGCGAGCCGGTCATCTCGTTCCGCTTCAATAATTCGGGCGCGCGCAAGTTCGGCAACTTCACCAAGGATCACGTGGGCCAGCCGTTTGCGATCGTGCTCGACGACAAGATCGTCTCGGCGCCGGTGATCCGCGAAGCGATCCTCGGCGGCTCGGGCCAGATCAGCGGCAACTTCACGGTCGAGAGCGCCAACCAGCTCGCGATCCAGCTCAGGTCCGGTGCGCTGCCGGCGAAGCTCACCATCGTCAACGAGAAGACGGTCGGCCCGTCGCTCGGCGCCGACTCCATCGAATCCGGCAAGATGGCCGGCATCATCGGCGGCCTCGCCACGATCGTGCTGACGATCATGGCCTACGGCACATTCGGCATCTTCGCCTGCTTCGGCCTCATGGTGCACGGCATCCTGACCGTCGCCATCATGACCATGATCGGCGCCTCGCTGACGCTGCCTGGCATCGCCGGCCTCGTGCTCGGCATCGCCATGGCGGTCGACGCCAACGTGCTCATCTACGAGCGCATCCGGGAAGAACTGCGCGCGGGCAAGAGCGGGATCGCGGCGATCGACCTCGGCTTCAACCGCGCCTTCATCACGATCGCCGACAGCCAGCTCACGACGCTGACCTGCGCGGCCGTCATGTTCTGGCTGGGTTCGGGCCCGATCCGCGGCTTCGCCGTGACGCTGTCGATCGGCATCCTCACTTCGATCTTCGCATCCGTGACGGTGGTCCGGCTGCTCGTTTCCTATTGGCTGCGCTCGGCGAAGCGGACACCCCGCGGCGTCGAAGTGCCGGTATAAGGCCCGAGGCGCAACATGAAGTGGCTTCCCAACTTCAAGGGCATGGACTTCTTCCCGCACGACCTGCGCGTGCCCTTCATGAAATACAAAGGGCCGGCGATCGCCTTGTCCGTCGTGCTCATGCTGCTGTCGCTGACGGTGTTCTTCGTCAAGGGCCTCAACTACGGCATCGACTTCAAGGGCGGCCTCGTGATCGAGGTGCAGACGGTGTCCGGCGGGCCTGCCGACATCAGCCACCTGCGCGAGAAGCTCGGCAAGCTCGGCGTCGGCGCCGTGCAGATCCAGGAGTTCGGCTCGCCGTCTGACGTGATGATCCGCGTCGAGCAGCAGCCGGGCGGGGAAGAGGCGCAGCAGGTCGCGCTCAAGAAGGTGCAGGACGCGCTGCAGGGCGAATACACGTCGCGCCGGACCGAGATCGTGGGGCCGGCCGTTTCGAGCGAGCTGCGCTTCACGGGATTCCTCGCAGT
The DNA here is from genome assembly GCA_003963125.1 of Hyphomicrobiales bacterium. GTDB lineage: Bacteria > Pseudomonadota > Alphaproteobacteria > Rhizobiales > Hyphomicrobiaceae > AWTP1-13. The sequence goes on along the minus strand of RXJK01000356.1, from coordinate 6,755 downwards.
GTTCGTCGGCGTGCTCGCCATCACGGCCTACGTGTGGTTCCGCTTCGAGTGGCAATTCGCCATCGGCGTGATCGTGGCGCTCGCCCACGACGTGCTGCTGACCATCGGCGTGTTCTCGCTGTTCCAGCTCGAATTCGATCTGTCGATTGTGGCCGCGCTGCTGACCATTCTCGGCTACTCGGTGAACGACAGCGTCGTGGTGTCGGACCGCATCCGTGAGAACCTGCGCAAGTTCAAGCGCATGGAGCTCAACGAGCTCCTCAACATCTCGATCAACGAGACGCTGTCGCGCACGATCCTGACGGGCTGCACGGCAATTGTGGTGCTCGTCGCGCTCTACATCTTCGGCGGTGAGGTGATCCGCAACTTCAACCTCGCCATGCTACTCGGCGTCGTCATCGGCACCTATTCGTCGGTGTTCATCGCCGCGCCGATGCTGGGCTATCTCGGCGTGAAGCGCGAGTGGTCGGGCGCGAAGGGCACGGGTGTCACTGCCTCGCCACCCCCGTCAGCGGCGCGCGCCTCGAAATGAACCCGGCCGAGGCCAGATATCCCTATCAGGCCCCGATCGACGCCTATGGCAACGGCGGCTTCCGCTTTGCCGACATGAGCCATCGCGGCTCGATCCTGTGCCTGCCGTCGGGCATCCATGCGTGGGAGGCGACGGCGGCCGACGCCTTGACGCCCGAGAGCTTTACCCGCGTGCTCGGCGGGCAGCCGATCCAATTCCTGCTGCTCGGCACGGGCGCGCGTCAGGTGTTCCCGTCGAAGGCGGTGAAGGAGGCGTTCGCATCCGCGGGCATCGGTCTCGAGCCGATGGATACGGGCGCAGCCGCGCGCACCTACAACGTATTGCTTGCCGAGAAGCGGGCGGTCGGCGCCGCTTTGATCGCCGTCGATTGAACCCGCCATCCGCGGGACCGGGATTACGAGGGGAGACGCCATGATCGAGGAACCCAGGACCGCGGCCATCGTCGGCGCCGTGCTCGCAGCGGGCGCACTCGCCGTATGGGTGATGGCTGCCGGGCTCGACGGCTATGCCTTCTTCGCATTCCTGTTCCGGCTCGCGCACATCCTGAGCGCAATGGTGTGGGTGGGGCTGATCGTGTTCATCAATTTCATCCAGCTCGAAGCGACGCGGAAGGGCGATGATGCAACCCGGTCGGTGCTGCATGCGGCGGTCGCGCCCAACGTCGCGTGGTGGGTGCGGCATGCCTCGACGCTGACGGTCGCTTCCGGTGCCGTGCTGCTGGTCGCGGGCGGTTATGCGCTGCCGAGCCTCGTCTACGGCACGGCCGTGTATGTGCCCCCATCGCGCGCCGTGATGCTGTGGCTCGCTGTGGGTGCCGCGTTCGCGATGTGGATGTTCGTGCACATGTACATCTGGCCGAACATGCAGGTGGTGATCGGCCTGCGTCCGGGAGATGCTGCCGCCAAGCAGGCGGCCCGGGGGCGCGTCGTGCGTTATTCGCGCTACAACCTGATGCTCGCTCTTCCCGTCACGCTGGTGATGGTGGCGGCCGCGCATCTTTATTGAAGCGATCCGACAAACGTGAGCACGGGCGCCGACAGATCGGGATCCGCCGCGCCCATCATCCTGGAGGCCGCCCGTAACGGTGAGTACGACCGGGCGATGGCGGCGCTGCTGGCACCGTCGGCCGCGCGGGAGAGCCTGCTGGCGCTCGCGGCGTTCTCTGCCGAACTCGTGCGCATCACGCCGCAGACGCGTCGCGAGCCGCACATGGGCGAGATCCGGCTGCAATGGTGGCGCGAGGCGCTGGCCGATCCGAAGGGCGCGCCGAGCGGGCATCCGATTGCGGACGCCATGAAGGCGGCGATGGCGCGGAATGCCTGGGCCGTTAGCACGGTCGAGGGCATCATCGATTCCCATGCGCACGACGGGCTCGCGGATGCCTTCGCCGACGACGGCGAGCTGATCGCTACGCTCGAACTGGGCGAGGGCGCGTTGTTCCGGCTGGCGGCGGGTGCTCTCGGCGCGGCCCAGTTCCCCGAACTCGATGCGCTCGCGGAAGACGCAGGCGTGGCCTATGGCATCGCGCGGCGGCTCGTGGCGCTGCCTCAGCTTGTGGCGTTGGGGCATGTCCCCCTTCCTCAGGCGAGGGTCGAGGCCGCAGGCCTGCAAATGCCCAAAATTCTGGCAGGGGAGGCTGATGTGGCGGGTGTCGTGCTCGATCTCGCCGATCTCGCGCGTGACCGGCTGGCTTCAGCGCGGCAGGCGCTCAATGCGCAAACCCGCAAAATTCGTATTGCTTTCCTTCCTTTGGCCTTGGTCGACCCGTATCTGCGGATTTCTACCCAGAAGGGGCGTCAAGCGTTGCGCGATCCTGTGGACGTGGCCCCCCTTCGCCGTTTGATACGGTTGTTGCGTGCGCGCCTGTCCGGCCGCATCTAGCCTCGCCGAGACGTGATGGCTGCCGTCCCGTGAAGACACTGGACAGCGCGGGCGAGGCCGTTACGAGTTTGCACTCCTCACGCGATACTCTAGGGGGCGGAGGGATGAGAAGGCCGATACGCAGTCGAGACGGGTCGCTCGCGGCCTTGCTGCTCGTGCTCGCGCTGCTGATGCCCGGCGCCGCGTCAGCGCAGCAGCCCCGCATCGCATGGGAGGTGGCGAACCCCTTCCGCTTCTTCCTCGACAACGCGGATACGGAGGTGCATCGCGCCACCTACGCGAGCCTCAACGAGCGCGAGAAGCGTTATCCGATCCTCGCGGCCGAGCGCCTGCTGTCCGAGCGGCATCCCGACGGCTGGGCCGCAACCATGTTCAACAAGACTTGCTGGAACGCCTCCACCAACCGCTACGACTGCCAGGAGCGCTCGGACTACCTAAACCCCAAGAGCCACCAGGTGCGCGCGCGCATCGAGGGCATCGGCGACGCGCAGACGGTCGATTGCACCTGGCTCACGGCGCCGCAGGGCAAGGGGCTGCGCGGCAAGGCCGTGGTGCTGCCGTGCGACGTGCCGGTGGAGATGGAGATCCCGTACCCCGCGGGCGCCTGGCTCACCGTCGAGATCGGCGGGCGGCAGGTGGCGGAAGTCCTCGTCAAGGTGACCGACCTCTTCATCGCGGGGCTCGGCGACAGCTTCGCTTCGGGCGAGGGCAACCCGGACGTGCCCGTGCGCTTCTCGAACGAGCGGACGGCCGACTACGACGACAAGCTCAAGGGGTATCCGGCCCGCGTCGGCACGTGGCGTGAGATCGGCGAGCGCGGCTTCATCGAGGAGAACGCGCGCTGGCTCGACCAGGCGTGCCACCGGTCGCTCTACTCGCACCAGCTGCGGGCGGCCTTGCAACTCGCCATCGAGGACCCGCACCGGGCGGTCACGTTCGTCGGGCTCGCCTGCTCGGGCGCCGAGACCGTGAACGGCCTCTTCCTGCGCTACAAGGGCCACGAGTGGGTGCCGAACCCGCCGGTGCTGTCGCAGATCTCGGCCGTCGCGGAAGCCCAGTGCAACAATAAGGGGGCGAAGGACTACGACCTGCCGCAGGCCTACCACATGAACGGGCGCATCCCCGATCTCGAGGGTGGTCTCGTCCTGCGTAAGTGCGATGCCGACAGGGCGCGCAAGCTCGATCTCCTGTTCCTCTCGATCGGCGGCAACGACATCGGCTTTGCGCGTCTCGTCGCGAACGCGGTGCTGTCCGACAGTTCGGTGCTGCGCAGCCTCGGCGGCTGGTTCGGCCAGGTCTACGGCTACTCGGAAGCGCGCGCGCAGCTCGAGAACCTGGACGACCGCCTGAAGTCGACGAACCGGGCCATCCACAACATCTTGCACGTACCGTGGAACGAGAGCGACCGCGTGATCCTCACGGGCTACCCGCCCATGGCCCTGATGGATGACGGCAAGACCTTCTGTCCCGATGGCCGCGACGGCATGAACGTGCTGCCCGACTTCCAGCTCAGCGAGACCAAGGCGCGCGAGGGCGAGCAGGCGGGCTCGCAGCTCAACGGCATCATGAAATCGGCGGCCCAGCAGCACAACTGGACCTTCGCCGAGGCGCATCGGGCGGCCTTCCGCGGGCGCGGGATCTGCGCGAGCTTCTCGGACGCGCCGTGGAGCCTCGCGGATGAGCTGCGGCTGCCGCGCAAGCTCGATGGCGCCTGGGAGCCCTACAACCCGGCCGACTACAAGCCCTATGCGCAGCGCCAGCGCTGGTTCCGCACGCCCAACGATGCCTTCATGACGGCGAACTTCCACGTGTCGCAGTCGCTGCTGCTCAAGGCGAAGACGTTCTCGTGGGTGCAGCTATTGCTCGCCGCTACCTACTCGGGCGCCTTTCATCCGACGGCTGAGGGGCAGGCCGCCATCGCCGACAGCGTGCTCGAGCAGGCGCGCAGCGTGCTCGCGCGCTACGAGGCCCGCAAACGGCCGCGCGATGTCGACACGCTCAACAAGGCGGGCCCGAAGCGCGCGGAACGCTAGGCGCCTCAGGGTGTGGCCGCTGCGCATGGAGCGCGTTGTGCGATTTCTTTAAGCCTTGGCCGAAAAGGCATCTTGTGCTTCGGTGCGAGAGACGCCGATTATGGGCGGGCGGCACCGGCGTGCCGCATTCAAGCTGCCAACAGGTCCTCAGCTCGCTACCCGATGTACAATTGCAAGAAATGCCCCGGATACTGCTGCTCGTATCCGCTCATCCGGCTGACCAAGCGTGACGTGGAGCGGCTCGCCAAGCACTTCGACCTCTCGTTCAAGGAGGCGCGCCGCAAGTTCACCACCGAGCGGTGGGGGGCCAAGTACTCCATGCGGCGCAAGGCGGACAAGATCTTCGGCCGCATCTGCCGCTTCTTCGATACGGAGGAGCGCCGCTGCACGGTGTACCAGGCCCGGCCCAGCCTGTGCCGGAGCTTCCCCGGCGGCCGCTGCGGGTATTACGACTTCCTCGCCTTCGAGCGCCGCGCGCAGGAGGACGAGGAGTTCATCGCGACCACGAACAACGGGTAGGACTACCCCTCAGCCAGCAAAAGCCTTTCGGGTTCTTCTGGTGCTGCAGCGAACGAGCTATCAAACTGCGATTTTTCGAGAATCGGGCATGACCGCATCCGCTCCTTTGCCTCGGCCGAAGAAACGTCCACTTCATTAAAGCGGTTATGATGCTTTCGAAGGTGAGCGTAGCACCCGATATCGATTGCGAACACCTGGAAGGTTCCCGGCTGCGATTTATGTGTAAGCGCGGACGCGCAGCTATGGATTATTCTATAATCCATCAATCTGTTAATTAAGGATCGTAGCTCGTCGCTTTGCTGCATCGTTCGTTCTTGAACTGCAAAAACATTTGTCTTCTTTTCGAGGCAGAATTCCCGAATTGCATAAATTCCCCGAAGCAGGTCGTCTTGCTCGTCGTCTTGCGAATCCTGCTTTAACTCTTCGATATGTCTCTCGAAATTTGATCGACTGAGTATTCTAACCTCGTCCTTTCCGATTCTGTTTCCGTCCGCAACATTTACGTTGCTCAGGACCTCAAGAAACAACGAAAGGACGTCGCGGGGCACACCGCCCCCAGCCATTACAAGTCTTTCGAATCCTTCACCCATGAACAGCGAAGATAGCTGATGTTCGTTGATTCCAACGCGCTTTCCAAACTCTACAAGTATTTGCCAGTTCTGAAGCCTAGTCTTCTTGAAGTCGCTAAAAGTATAATCAATATTTATCGGCTGATAGTCATGGCGCTCCTGTGCGCCAATTGGCTGCCCATCTCGATCTGCATATAGGGTGGAAGCGTGGCGGAGGGTGGCAATCTTGAAATAAAGCGGAAGATCCTTGCACAGCCTGTGAATGTAATCCACCACAAACGCTTGGTCAGCCCTCCTGAGATGATACAAGTCATCAATCTGCAGGAATATAGAATTAACATTTTGAGAAAGAGAAAAAAATTCTCGTATTCTTGTTTTGAGCTCGGGTAGCCACAAGTCTAGATCTCGCAATTTTTCCTTGTGAATCCTGAACGTCGTCTCAATCTCTTCTTTTTTATTTTGGCTGGCCTCGACTTTAATGCTGGTCTCAAGGCCTTTAGTTCCTAGCTCGCCACCCCGCTTTGCTTCCGTTCCGACCCTTTTTTTGACGTCCTCATCTTGATTGTCGGCAAGGCGGCGCAGATCTGCCAGCTTTTTAAGGATATCTCCGATGATTTGTTTCGATCGAGCTTTCTTCCCGAACCAGCCGTGTAAATTGGCGTCAAGCTCTCTAAAGAGGGCGGATAGTATTTCAATTAAAACATTTGGAAATGAGTGCCTTTTGAAATCTTCGCAATTCAGGTATACGATTCTCACTCCATCGCGAGCGTTCTTGCTGGAGTGGTGAAGCAGCAAAGTCTTTCCGCATCCGCGGCGTGCAAATATAACGTGATTTTGCTTCGCGCAAGCGTCGGTAAGGGCAACGCCGACGTTTACGTAGTCGATTGCGTCGCCGTCCCTCTGTACCCGCAGATTTTCGGTCACAACTGTGCGTAGCTTCTGCAATTCATCAGGTTTCATGGGAAATCTCAAACGTTTCAAACAGCCAAAGGCGCGATCGAGTGCATGAGGCTTGTCATGTGTGCCCGTAACCTTAATAAGTCAAGTCGGGGCGCAAGGTGATTGTGGATGTCGGGCTCGCCGTAACCGCAAGCTGTGCAGTTAGGGCGGTGGTCGCCGGAGGCGGTGCGCGAGATTATAATGGACGTAGCCCTTCATTCTGCCGCGTCGGCTTTTAGGGTCCTCGTCGAACTTGCGGGACGTCCAGGACTTGCTTCGTGG